>NZ_JBVVQL010000005.1:290372-425173 GCF_055811195.1 Mesorhizobium sp. WSM4823 | reverse complement strand
CCCCCCCCCCCCCCCCCCCCCCCCCCCCCCCCCCCCCCCCCCCCCCCCCCCCCCCCCCCCCCCCCCCCCCCGGCCCCGCGCGCCCCCCCCGCCCCCCCCCCCCCCCCCCCCCCCCCCCCCCCCCCCCCCCCCCCCCCCCCCCCCCCCCCCCCCGCCGCCCCCCGCCCCCCCCCCCCCCCCCCCCCCCCCCCCCCCCCCCCGGGGCCGCTGGCGAGAACGCCGGCACGAAAATCAAGCGAGGATCGGATGGCCGAACGCATCATCGAACTGCGCGATATCAAAAAGTCCTACGGCCAGGTCTATGCGCTGGGCGGGGTCAATCTCAGCGTCGACCGCGGCGAGGTGGTCGGCCTGATCGGCGACAATGGCGCCGGCAAGTCGACGCTGATCAAGATCCTGTCCGGCGTGGTCCAGCCGACCAGCGGCGAGATCCTGGTGCGCGGCAAGCCGGTGACTGGATGGAGCCCCGCGCGCTCGCGCGACGCCGGCATCGAGACGGTGTTCCAGGACCGGGCGCTGGCTGTCCAGCAGACGATCGTGCGCAACATCTTCATGGGCCGCGAGCTCACCGGCTTTATGGGCTGGCTGAAGGTCAACGAGGAGATCCAGGAGGCGAGCCGGCTGATGCGCGAGATCGGCTTCACCTCGAAAGTGTTCACGCCGCACTCGATCGTCGGCCAGCTCTCGGGCGGTGAACGCCAGGGCGTGGCGATCGCGCGGGCGATCTATAAGAAGGCGGAGCTGATCGTCCTCGACGAGCCGACGACGGCGCTGTCGTTGACCGAGACCGCCAAGGTGTTCCATTTCGTGCGCCAGGTGCGGGCGAGCGGACGCTCGATCCTGTTCATCGGCCACAACATCCACCACGTCTTCGACATCGCCGACCGCTTCGTGGTGCTGGACCGCGGCAAAGTCGCACTCACCACCGACCGCAGCGAGGTCAAGTCGGCCGAAGACCTGATCAACTTCATGGAAGACGTGGCGCATCCAGGCGGCTTGCCCGGCTTGCACGACGCTGGCGATGCGGGGAGGGCAGCGCGATGAGTAAGACCATGGAACCCGATCTGCAAAGCCCCCTCGGGGCCACGCATGACGAAGCCTCCGGGAAAGAATGGAGACACCCATCCGACAATTGGCTGCGCGGCTTCATCCTCGACAACCGCGCCGCGCTCGGCACGCTTGCCGTGTTCATCGTCATGATGGCGGTGTTCATGATCGCCAACCCGGTCGTCTTCACCACCTGGTATCTCTACAGCTCTGTGCTGACCACGTTGCCGGTGGCGCTGTTCGTGGTGGTGCCGCTGGTCTTCGTCGTCACCTGCGGTGAGATCGACCTGTCGTTTCCGGCGACGATGGGTTTTGCCTCATGGGTGTTCGCGCTGGTGGTGCAGGCCGGCTACGATCCGTTCCTCGGCATCGCCGCCGCCATCGCCACCGGCACGCTGCTCGGCTTCCTCGTCGGGTCGCTAGTGGTCTATGGCGGGCTGTCGTCGCTGATCGCGACGCTCGGCATGAACTTCCTGCTGCGCGGCCTGATCCAGATCATCAACGAGGGCAAGTCGACGGCGCTGACCAGTCTCGCCGACAGCTGGGCCTACAAGATCTTCTCTAGTCAGCTCTACGGCATCCCGGTGCAGATCTTCTGGGCCATCGCCTTCGTCGTTCTGTCGGCGCTGCTCTACAACCGCCATCGCTTCGGCGCGCAGGTGAGGGTGGTTGGCGACAACCCCGACAGCGCCCAGCAGATGGGTATCGACGTCAAGCGCGTGCGGGTGAAAGTGTTCGTCTTCGTCGGCATCGGTGCCGCGATCGCCGGCACGTTTTCGGTGATGATCAACTTCACCTGGTGGCCGACGGCCGGCGACGGCTATCTCCTGCCGGTTCTGGCATCGGTGTTCGTCGGCGGCACGCCGACCTGGGGCGGCATCGGCACCGTCGTCGGCGGCGCGATCGGCGCGGTCACCGTGTCGTTCATCCAGACCGGCGTCGTGGCGGCGGGCCTGAGCGGCTTCTATGTGCAGTTCTTCAACGGCCTGATCATCATCCTGTCGCTGCTCGGCCACAAATGGAACCAGGCGCGATATCGGTGAGGGAGTGCTCACACCCCGGTGACGAACCCGTCCAGCACGCGTTTCTGGCCGGCCTTGTCGAAGTCGATGGTGAGCTTGTTGCCTTCGATGGCTGATATGTTGCCGTTGCCGAATTTCTGGTGGAAGACGCGATCGCCGACGCTGAAGGCGGATGGCGTGTCGGCAACCGATTTAGCGACCAGCTCGCCGTCGATGGTACGGCCTTTGACGCTAGTGCGGCCGGCGCCATAGCCGGAGTCGGTTTCGCCATAGCCGATGCGCTCGACCTGGTGGCCGGAACGCGAGCCCCAGTTGCGGTCGGTCGCTTCGGTGCGATTCTGTTGCGCACGCTGCCAGCCCGGCGTCGCGTAGGTATTGGAGAAGGCGCCGGATTTTTCTGCGCCGACATTGTCGAAACGCGAGGCGCCATAGGGGTTCTGCCTTCCTGCTCCTTGGCCGCCACGGCCCGATGCGAACGAGCCGCCGCCGTAGGAATTGCCGTAACCGCCATAGCTGTTGCCGCCCTCGGCGACCTCGACATGGGCTTCCGGCAGTTCGTCGAGGAAGCGCGATGGGATCGTCGACTGCCACAGGCCGTGGATGCGGCGGTTGGAGACGAACCACAAATGCAGGTTCTTCTTGGCGCGGGTTAGGCCGACATAGGCCAGCCGCCGTTCTTCCTCGAGCCCGGAGCGGCCACCCTCGTCGAGCGCACGCTGATGTGGAAACAGACCCTCCTCCCAGCCGGGTAGAAAAACGGTCTCGAATTCGAGGCCCTTGGCCGAATGCAGCGTCATGATGTTGACGGCGTCGAGCTCGGCGTTCTGCTCGGCGTCCATCACCAGCGCGACATGTTCGAGAAAGGAGCGCAGCGACTCATACTCCTCCATGGAGCGGATCAGTTCTTTGAGGTTTTCCAGCCGGCCGGGAGCTTCCACCGAGCGGTCGTTCTTCCACATGTCGGTATAGCCGCTCTCCTCGAGGATGGTCTCAGCCAGCTCGGTGTGCGGCGTGGTCTCCAGCGCATTCTGCCAGCGCTCGAAATTGGCTGATACCTCGCGCAGTGCTGCGCGCGGCTTCGGCTTCAGCTCGTCGCTCTCGGCAAGCTTGGCGGCGGCCTCCAGCATTGGGATGCGGAGCGCGCGCGCGGTGTCGTGGATCTGGCGGATGGTGGCTTCGCCAAGGCCGCGCTTCGGCACATTGACGATGCGTTCGAAGGCGAGGTCGTCGGCGCCTTGGGCGACGACGCGGAAGAAGGCCAGGGCATCGCGGATTTCGAGACGTTCGTAGAAACGCGGGCCGCCGATGACGCGGTAGTTGAGGCCGAGCGTAACGAAGCGGTCTTCGAACTCGCGCATCTGGAAGGAGGCGCGGACAAGAATGGCCATATCGTTGAGATTGTGCTTCTGGCGCTGATAGGCCTCGATGGTCTCGCCGACGGCGCGCGCCTCTTCCTCGGAATCCCAGGCGGCGTGGACATGCACCTTCTCGTCGTCCTCGGCGACCTTTTCGGTGAACAGCGTCTTGCCGAAGCGGCCCTCATTGTGGGCGATGAGGTGGGAGGCGGTGCCGAGGATGTGGGCGGTGGAGCGGTAGTTGCGCTCCAGCCGGATGATCGCGGCGCCGGGAAAATCCTTGTCGAAGCGCAGGATGTTGTCGACCTCGGCCCCGCGCCAGCCATAGATGGATTGATCGTCGTCGCCGACACAGCAGATATTTACTTTGTTATCGCTCACGGGCTGTTCCGCGCCTGCCGGCGCGGACCCTCCGCGCGGGCCTCGCAAAGGCTCGGACGCCCCGTCGGGCTTGCGGCCTTCGGCCGTTCGCACACCTGTTGAGGTTGACGTTGACGCGCGTCCGGCATCTGGCCGCTGCGCCAGCAGGCGCAGCCACATGTATTGCGCGGTGTTGGTGTCCTGATACTCGTCGACGAGGATGTAGCGGAAGCGCTTGTGGTACTCCTTCAGCACGTCCGGGTTGGCGCGGAAGATGCGGATCGGGTGGCACAGAAGGTCGCCGAAGTCGCAGGCATTCAGCGTTTTCAGCCGCTCCTGATAGGCCTTGTAGAGCTCACGGCCCTTGCCGTTGGCGAAGGCGCGGGCATCGCCCTCGGGAATGTCGGCGGGACCAAGCCCCTTGTTCTTCCAGCCGTCGATCATCTGGGCGAACTGCTTGGCCGGCCAGCGCTTGTCGTCCAGCCCTTCGGCCTGGATGAGCTGCTTGATCAGTCGAACGACGTCGTCGGTGTCGAGAATGGTGAAATCGGATTTCAGTCCGGCAAGCTCGGCGTGTCTGCGAAGCAGCTTCACGCCAATCGAATGGAAGGTGCCGAGCCACGGCATGCCTTCGACATTGCCTTCGCCGATCAGCAGACCGATGCGCTGCTTCATTTCGCGCGCGGCCTTGTTGGTGAAGGTGACGGCGAGGATCTGCGAGGGGAAGGCCTTGCCGGTGGCGAGGATGTGGGCGATGCGGGTGGTCAAGACGCGCGTCTTGCCGGTGCCGGCGCCGGCCAGCACCAGAACCGGGCCTTCGGTGGTTTCCACCGCCAGGCGCTGCTCGGGGTTGAGGCCGTTCAGATAGTCGGGCGCGTTGTTGTGGCCGCTGCGGGCAGCCATGGCACGCGCAGCAATGCCCGACGGGGCCGAGGGCCGCGCGTTCGGTTCGTCAAAAAAAGGCATATCTTCCGAAAAGCCGGACATCTCCCCCGAATGTAGTGATTCGGCAGCGAAACGCCAGAAGTGTCTCCGTTTTGTTCTCTGTCCAGTCCGTAGACCCACAATCTGGATGAGTGCGCGACCCAAAACGCCGAGCTTGCTGTGGGTCTACGCCTAAAACGCGCAGCTTGCTTGACAGGCACGGCGGGCCGGAGAAAGTTGTGCCCAGGGCAGGAGCGCAATGCCGGGTTGCCCATTGACGCTGCGAAGCGCACCAGTCGAAGGAGTATCATCTTGGCTGTCGTCATCACCTCCCTCATCCTTTTCCTCATCGGCCTGATGCTCGGCGGCGGCGGCATCTGGTTGGCTTCGCTGGGCGGCAGTTGGTATTATGTCATTGCCGGCATCGCCTTCCTCGTCGCTGGCTGGCTGCTCTACAGGCGCAAATCCATGGCGCTGTGGCTCTACGCGGCGATCGTCATCGGCACGCTCTGCTGGGCGGTTTGGGAGATCGGCTTCGACTGGTGGGAACTTGGCCCGCGCGGCGGCATCATCGTGCTTATCGCATTGTGGCTATTGACGCCGTGGGCGCGGCGCGGGCTCACCGGCCCTGACGGGCGGGCGCCGTTGATCCTCGCGGTGCTGGCGTCGCTTGCCGTCGCCGGCTATTCGATGACAACCGATCCAAAGGATATCGCCGGCCAACTCAATACCGATAATGTGACGCCGACGGCCGACCTCGGCGGCAACATGCCAGCGGGCGAATGGCACTATTACGGCCGCACCCAATACGGCCAGCGCTATTCGCCGCTCGACCAGATCACCGCCGAGAACGTTGCCAATTTGCAGCCGGCCTGGACTTATCGCACCGGCGATGTGAAAGGGCCCGACGACGTCACTGAGACAACCTATCAGGTGACGCCGCTGAAGGTCGCCGATACGCTCTACATCTGCACGCCGCATAATTTCGCCATTGCCATAGATGCCGCGAGCGGCAAGGAGAAATGGCGCTTCGACCCCAAGGTCAAGCTGGACAAGGACCGCCAACACCAGACGTGCCGCGGCGTGGCCTATTACGCCGATGCCAAAATCGCCGCCGGCCAGCCTTGTGCAGCACGCGTCTATCTGCCGACATCCGACGCCCGGCTGATCGCGCTCGACGCCGCGAATGGCCAGGTCTGTCCCGCGTTTGCCGAGGGCGGTACGTTGAACCTGCTCGCCAACATGCCGTATCCGAAGCCGGGCTATTATTATTCGACTTCGGCGCCGCTGATCGTCGCCAACAAGATCATCGTCGGCGGGGCGGTCAACGACAATTATTCGACGGAGGAGCCGTCCGGCGTCATCCGCGCCTTCGACGTCGACACCGGCTCCCTGATTTGGAACTGGGATTCCGGCAATCCGGACCAGACGACGCCACTGGCACCTGACCAGACCTATACCCACAACTCGCCCAACATGTGGTCGACCGCGAGCGCCGACGAGAAGCTCGGCTTGCTCTACGTGCCGCTCGGCAACAAGACGCCGGATCAGCTCGGCGCCGGGCGGAGCGCCAATGACGAGAAATTCTCCTCTTCGATCACTGCGCTCGATCTCAACACCGGCCAATTGCGTTGGGTGCGGCAGACCGTGCACCACGATCTCTGGGACATGGACGTGCCGGCGCAGCCGACGCTGGTCGACATCACCACGGCCAGTGGCGTCGTGCCGGCGCTGGTCGGGCCGACCAAACAGGGCGACCTCTATGTGCTCGACCGGCGCAGCGGCGAGCCGATCGTTCCGATCGGCGAAGTACCGGCGCCGGGCGGCGCGATCGAGGGCGATCATACTTCCCCGACGCAGCCGGTCTCGGATCTGAGCTTCAATCCGAAACCGCTGACCGGCGCCGACATGTGGGGCATAACCATGTTCGACCAGCTGGCTTGCCGGATCGATTTCCTGAAACTGCGCTATGAGGGTCGCTACACGCCGCCGTCGCTGCAGGGCTCACTGATCTATCCCGGCAATTTCGGCACATTCAACTGGGGCGGCGTAGCGGTCGATCCGGTCCGGCAGGTGATGTTCGGCATGCCGACATACCTGGCGTTCATCTCCAAGCTGGTCCCGCGCGCGGACGTGCCGCCGCCGGGCGATACCAAAGGCAGCGAACAGGGTCTAAACCGCAATGACGGTGCGCCTTACGCAGTGATATTGAAGCCGTTTCTGTCGCCGCTCGGCATTCCCTGCCAGGCACCGCCCTGGGGCTATGTCGCGGGTGCCGATCTCAGGACCGGCAAGGTCGTCTATAAGCATCGCAACGGCACCGTCTACGACATGACGCCGCTGCCGCTGCCGTTCAAGGTAGGCGTGCCGGGCATCGGTGGACCGATGATCACCGCCGGCGGAGTCGCCTTCCTCGGTGCTGCGGTCGACGACTTCTTCCGCGCCTATGATCTGACGACTGGCAGGCAGCTTTGGCAGACCCGGCTGCCGGCCGGCGGGCAGTCGACGCCGATGACCTACACGGTCGCCGACGGACGCCAGTTCGTGGTCATCGTCGCCGGCGGTCACGGCTCGGTCGGCACCAAGGCGGGGGACTATGTGATGGCCTATACGCTGCCGAAGTAGAGAGTTCTTTCAGAGGCCGAGATGGCCTTTCAGGCTGGGCACCGAGTTGAGCACCTCATTGGTCAGCTCGGGGCCGGCGGCGGTTTCGGCCTGCTGGACCAGCGTCGTGCCGGCCTGGCGGATCTGCGCCAAGTTGAGGCCGGACGCTTCGAGCGCCGCGACGCCGTTGACCAGCGCGCCTGTCTTGGCGCCGAGAACACCGCCCAGTGCGCCCTGCAGCGATGATAGCAGGCCTCCACCGGAGGCCGCGCCGGGAGCCATGACATCATATTTCTGGGCCAGCCCATCGGCTCCCGGGATCTTGGCGAAGAAGCTGGACAGAGTCGTTCCTTCCGCCTCGTGCTCGAGCACCGAAAAAATGATGCCAACGACCTTCTCCGTCGTTGCCTGGTCGAGGCCGGCTTTCTGTGAGACGGCGTCGACGATATTCTGGACGTCCATGGTTTCCCCTCAGCCTCGGGTTTCAGTCGCGGGTCTTCGAGCGGCCATCGGCAGGCTGACGTCGGTTGCTGCGGACCTTGACCATCGATCGCTTGGTTGCAGCGAAGGCGGCGAAACGCAGCGCCAGCACGGCAGCGGCAAGCACGAACACGCTTGCGAGGATCGGGGTGGGGAAGGTCATGAGTGTTTTCCTTCTTGTCAGAGCCGGCAAAGGTAGGCGAGGTCACCACCTGCAGCTTTCCCTTATATTGTGTCAGGATCGTCAAGATTTGCCACCAATTACAAGAAAGTGATGACCGCCTGCGCGTTCGTGTCACGGTTTTCGTGCCGAATGGCCGCCATGGCCAATGCGAGCCGGCCGGCGTTGTGAGCACCGCGGAGCCTCACTCATCCGTGACTGGACCATGCGGGCTTCTAGCCTATCTTGCGCGGTGTTCCCGAAGCAGAGGAGAGCGCCATGACAAAACCGGTCCCTGCCAGCCCAGCCGTCACGCGGCCAGCCATTACCCAGGCAATGATCGACGCCTATGACGAATACACGCATCTGACGCTCGACCGGCGGCGCTTCATGGAGCAGTTGACCAGGCTTGCCGGATCAGGTGCGGCGGCCGCCGCAATCGCGCCGCTGCTGGCGGCGAATTCAGCCCGGGCGGCGATCATTGCCGAGGACGATTCACGCGTGAGCGGCGAGGACATCAGCTATCCCGGCAGCGGTGGCGAGATGAAGGGCTATCTGGTCAAGCCGGCCGGCCAGTCCGGCAAGCTCGGCACCGTGATCGTCGTGCATGAGAACAGGGGGCTCAACCCGCATATACGCGATGTGGCGCGACGCGTGTCGCTGGAAGGATTTGTGGCACTGGCTCCCGACTTTCTGTCGCCGCTCGGCGGCACGCCGGCCGACGAAGACAAGGCGCGCGACCAATTTTCCAAGCTCGATCCGGCGCAGACCGTCGCCAATGCGGTCGCAACGGTCGCTTTCCTCAAGGGACACGAGGGTGGCAACGGCAAGGTCGGCGCGGTCGGCTTCTGCTGGGGTGGCGGCACGGTGAACACATTGGCTGCCAACGCGCCGGATTTGGCCGCCGCTGTCGCCTATTACGGCATGCAGCCGAAGGCCGAGGATGTGCCGAAGATCAAGGCGGCGCTGCTGCTGCACTATGCCGGGCTCGACACCCGCATCAACGCCGGTATCGACGCCTTCAAGAAGGAACTCGATGCAGCCAAGGTCGAATACACGGTCTATGTCTATGAAGGCGCCAATCATGCCTTCAACAACGACACGTCAGCGGCCCGCTACGACAAGAGCGCGGCGGACCTCGCCTGGGGCCGGACGAGCACCTTCCTCAGGGAAAAACTAGCCTGATCCGTCAGTCACGCGCCGGTTTGTGGAAAGCGACGCCGGCCACCACCAGGGCGATGCCGAGGCAATCGGTGGAGCTGGGTATCTGGCGAAGCACAATGACGCCGATCAGCGTGGCGGTGACCGGCAGCAGCGACAACATCAGCGCGAAGCTCGACCGCGGCAGCCGCGACATGGCAAGCTGGTCGCAGATATAGGGGATGACCGACGAGCAGATGCCGACGCCGATAGCGGCGATGAGCAGCGGCGGCGCCGAGAAAGCCGGCAGTGCATCGGTGAAGCCGATCGGCAGCACGATGAGCAAGGCGACTGCCATGGCGGCACCCAGGCCGGCGATGCCGTCGCCAGCGCCGGCGCGGGCGATGCGGTGGCCAAGCACGATATAGCCAACGAACAGCGCGCCGTTGAGGAAGGCCCAGAACAGGCCGATCGGATCGCTTGACCATTTGACGTCGATCAGCAGCAAGGTGCCGATAACGGCGACCGCAAGCGCGGCGAGATTGCGAGGGCTTCTGACGCCGACCAGCGCGACGCCGATAGTGCCGACGAATTCGATCGCCGCGACCAGCGAGATCGGCAAGCGGTTGAGCGCCAGATAGAACGAGCAATTCATTACGCCGAGGCAGGCGCCAAAGGCGAGAAGCAGCAGTCGTGTCGGCCGGTCGGCGCGGGTGAAGACCGTCCAGGGCCGGGTCAGCGGCGCAAAGACCAGGGCGGCCGTAACGATGCGCAGCCAGGCCATGCCGAGCACGCCGACATGCGGGAAAAGCAGCACGGCGAAAGCCGGCCCGAGATAATGGAACACGGCGCTGACGCCGAACCAGACATGCGGCGGCAGCGAGGTCGCCAGCTTGCCAAAGGCCGGGCCGGCGAGGGAAGGCCTTGCTGCGGGAGCTTGCGTTCGATCTTCCATGCCATCATTATCGCAGGCAATCTTTCCGGTATATATGGGTAATGATCGGCCAAGGACGCCATTACCTTCCCGATGCCTAGGAGCTTTCGTTGAAGCGCCTTCGAAATGAAAACGCGGACCTGGATGCGGCGGATCTGAAAATCCTGCGCCTGCTGGAAAAGGATGCGCGCACCAGCACCGCTAAACTGGCGCGCTCGGTCGGCCTGTCGGCGCCGAGCGTGGCCGAGCGCATCAAGCGGCTGCAGGAGAGCGGCGTGATCGAAGCCTATACAGTGCGGATCAACCCGGGCGCGCTCGGCATGAAGCTGTCGGCATGGCTGCGGATCAGGCCGGTGCCCGGGCAACTGGCTGTGGTGGCCGAGATCATCCGGAAATCGCCCAGTGCGACCGGGTGACCGGCGAGGACTGTTTCATTGCGCTGGCGCATGTCGGTTCGGTGGCCGAACTCGAACGGGTGATCGACCGCATCATTCCGTTTGCGATGACCAACACCGCGATCATCCAGTCGTCACCGGTGGTGGCGCGTTCGCCGCTGGAGGCGCTGAAGCGCTAGGCATGCCCGCGTTTCGAGCGCGCCTGCTTCAGGATGGCGCGCCAGCGGATCATGGCGAAGGGGATCGGCTCGTTGTTGTTGGCGATGTGAAAGATCTCGTTGTTGAGGTTCTTCAGCGAGCGCCAGAAATCATAGTCGCTGATGCGTGGATCGGCTGCCAGCCTGTCCGCCTCGACCTTGATGTCGGTTTTCATGCACGTTCCCCGAACCGCTTCCGCCCAGCCGCCCGTATCGCAACTCGATAGGGACGGTTTTCAACCGCCGTACTGAGTCGTTCAACGACTCAATTCGGCTTGTTCACGTTAAAACCTCGGTAAGGTTAACGGCGGCCGGGTCGCGGTTCAAGCCGGCTTACGGGCTAGTGCCAATCGCTTATCAGGACATAGTGGCTTTGGGGTAACGGTGTAAATGAAAACAAGGACTTAAAGCGGACGCCGAGAAAACCTCTTCAAACGCGGCGCGCCTTGATGCCGATGGAACGGCCGGCGCGCTCCGGCATCGGCAGCGCGGCATGAGCGGCACGCATGGCCTCGATCTTGGCCAGCACGTCGGCCGGGAAGGGCGCCACTTTCGGCCCTGACATGTCGACATGCAGCGACAGTGATTCGGAAGTGGCGGCGAGCCAGCCGTCGACATGGCGGATTTCCTGGTAGGCTCTCAGCCGCTTTTCGTCATGATCGAGGAGCTGGAACGAGACATTGACCTTGTGGTCGAGGTGCAACTCCCTGACATAGCAGACATGGACTTCGGCCGTGTAGATGGTCAGCCGCCGCTGCTTCACATAATCCAGCCCCATCCCCATCGTTTCGAACGCTTCGTCGGAGCAGCGGTCGAACAGCACATTATAATAGGCCATGTTGAGATGGCCGTTGTAGTCGATCCAGTCCTTCTCGATGCCCATGGCACGAGAGACGAAGGGGGTGGGGATGGGCATAGAAAACTTCCTTCTCGCTGGACAGGGCGTGGTCGGTGAGACTACGCATCCATAAACGAATAACGAGAGTGGGCGCTGGTCCATTCGCGGAGGAATCGATGGCTCTGAGCGACCTCAATCCGGTCGAGCGCAACGAAGAAGGCATTGCCGCCGTGCTCGGCATCCTCAAGCAGCGGCTCGGCGAGCGATTCCAGACCGGCGAGGCGATCCGTGCCCAGCATGCACATACCACCACCTACATTCCGACCCAGGCGCCGGATGGCGTGGCGTTTCCGGAGACGACGGCGGAGGTGCAAGAGATCGTGTCGGCCTGCGCTGCGCACCGCGTGCCGGTGATCGCCTTCGGCGTCGGCTCCTCGCTCGAAGGCCATACCAATGCGCCAGGTGGCGGCATCTCGCTGGATACGTCGCGGATGAACCGCATCCTCGCGGTCAACCCGCAGGATCTCGACTGCACGGTCGAGCCCGGCGTGACGCGCGAAGATCTGAACCGGCACCTGCGCGACACCGGCCTGTTCTTTCCGATCGATCCGGGCGCCAATGCGTCGCTCGGCGGCATGGCGGCGACGCGGGCGTCGGGCACCAACGCGGTACGCTACGGCACGATGCGCGAGAACGTGTTGTCGCTGACGGCGGTGATGGCCGATGGCGAGACGGTGACGACCGGCAAGCGCGCGAAAAAGAGTTCGGCCGGCTATGATTTGACGCGGCTCCTGATCGGCTCTGAAGGCACGCTCGGCATCATCACCCAGCTGACCCTGAAGCTGCAGGGCATCCCACAGGCGATTTCCGGCGGCGTCTGTCCGTTTCCCAGTGTCGAGGCCGCCTGCAATGCGGTGATCGCGACGGCCCAGATGGGCATTCCGGTCGCCCGCATCGAACTGGTCAACGCATTGCAGATGCGGGCGATGAAAACCTATTCGAAGCTCGACTATCCGGAAAGCCCGTGCCTGTTTGTCGAATTCCATGGCAGCGATGCCGGCGTTGCCGAACAGGCCGAGACTTTCGGCGCCATCGCGGAAGAGTATGGCGGCGGCCCGTTCCTGTGGACCAGCGTCGCCGAGGAGCGGACAAAACTGTGGAAGGCCAGGCACGACGCCTATTGGTCGTCGCTGACGCTCAGGCCCGGCGCCAAGGGCCTGTCGACCGATGTCTGCGTGCCGATCTCGCGCTTTGCCGAATGCGTCACGCAAACCGAGGCCGACATTGCCGAAATGGGGCTGATCGCGCCGATCGTCGGCCATGCCGGCGACGGCAATTTCCACGTGCTGGTGCTGATGGACGCCGACGATCCGAAGGAAATCGCGGCGACGGAAGCGTTTGTCGCGCGGTTGAACATGCGTGCGATCGGCATGGATGGAACCTGCACCGGCGAGCACGGCATCGGTCAAGGCAAGGTCGGCTTCCTGCGCCATGAACTCGGCCATGGCGTCGACATCATGCGCACGATCAAGCAGGCGCTCGATCCGCTCAACATCATGAACCCTGGGAAGATACTGCCTGCCGACTAGTGGACGAAGATCGAAATGGTGCTCGGCTTGACCGCACTGGCATTTGGTCGGAGACTCCGGGCGTCGCCAAGGCCTGAAAACCGGGCAGACGTGGCAACGGAGGAGCAAGCAGCATGGCGATTTCACGCAAGGAAGAGGTACGTGCATTGAGCGCCGACGAACACGGTCTGGTCGAGAAATCGCACCATCCGGCAGTGCAGGGCCTAGCCGACGCCGAGCTTGCCGGCCTGGTCAAGCTGTTGCGGGAGCGGCGCGACAAGGCGCAGGGCGAGGCGCATCGGCGCCGCCGCGAGATACGCGGCAAGGGTGCGCCAAAAGGAGCCGTCGCCTCGAAAGCGGACGGCGGCTCGCAGTTGAAACTCGAGGTTCTGGCGATGGCCATGCGGAGGCTTAATGGCGAGGCCGAACGCCGCCGCCAGTTGGGGGCGCGTGTGTCGCTGGTCGACAATGCGCGCAAGGCGCTGGCCATGAAGCAAGGCGCTGCGGCAGACGGTCCCGAGTTCAACACGCGTACCGCGCACAAAGGTATGCGGGCGGTGGTGAACGAGAGGGCGCCGAACCTTGTTCGGCCGATGGAACTCGGCCGGCAGCGGCAGGCGGCCAAAGTGGCGCAGGCAAAGCGCGACGCACGCTGAGTTTCCGCGCACCGAAAGCCAGCCGGTTTGAGAATTGCCACTTTATCGACACGCGGATGCGGGTAGAGTGCGGCTGATTTTCAATCAACCGTTTTGGAGCTGATGCTCGCACGCCTGTTCGTGATCTTCGGTGGCCTCTTCGTACTGGTGCTGTGTGCGGCGCTGGTGGTGCCGTATTTTATCGACTGGACGGGCTATCGTGCCGATTTCGAGCGTGAGGCGAGCGCCATTCTGGGCCGCAAGGTAACCGTTCAGGGCGATGCGACGGCAAGGCTGCTGCCGTTTCCCTCGCTGACCTTCTCGAACGTCACCGTTGCCGGTGGCCCGGCTGGCCGGCCGGCAATGACCGTCGAGACCTTTTCGATGGATGCGGAACTGGCGCCCTTCCTGAGCGGAGAAGTGCTGATCTTCGACATGCGGCTGGTGCGGCCAAAGGCGACAATCGACATTGCCGCCGACGGCACCGTCGACTGGGCGATACGGCCATCATCGCCCTTCGATCCCGGCCAGATCTCGATCGAGAAGCTGACGGTGACGGACGGAGAGATCGCGCTGCGCCATGCCGCCGGCGGGCGCAGCCACCTCATTTCCGAGATCAACTCGACGATCTCTGCGAAATCGCTGGCCGGACCTTGGCGGATGGATGGCTCGCTGCGGCTCGACGGCCTGCGCAGCACCGTCATCGCGTCCACCGGCAGGGCTGGCGGCGATGGGCAGATGCGGCTCAGGCTCAAAGCCAATCCGGATGCCTATCCGTTGGTCATCGAGGCCGACGGCAATGCCGGCATCGTCGATGGCGCCGCGATCTATTCGGGCCAGTTCAAGGTCGCAAGTTTCGATAGGAAGGGCGCCGACAAGAGTTCGGCGCAGGTTGATGGCATGGGCGGCGAGACGATGAAGCCCGGCGCCGGCAAGCCGGACCCGGGGTTCAGGCTGAACGGCAAGTTCTCGCTCGACCACCGGAAACTTGGTGTCGACGAATTCCGCTTCGAGACCGGCCCGCTCGACAATCCCTACACCGCCGACGGCAACGCTGCCGTCGACCTTGGGCCGAACCCTCGCTTTTCGATCGAGGCCGATGGCGCTCAGGTGCAGTTCGATGAGGCCGTCGGCGCAGCGGCCGGCACTGGGCTGACGCTGTCGGCGCGTGTCGCGGCGTTGGAGCAGGCGCTGCTCGATTTGCCGAAGCCGACCATACCCGGCACCGTCGAGGTGAACCTGCCGGCGGTGGTGGCCGGCGACACGACGGTTCGCGACGTGCACCTGTCAGCCGAGCCGGCCGCTGGCGGCTGGTCGGTGAAGTCACTGGTCGCGACGCTGCCTGGCCGCGCCAAACTGGAAGCAAACGGCATGCTCAGCGTCGGAGATCACTTCGGCTTCACCGGTTCGCTGCTTCTGGCTGTGGCGCAGCCTTCGGGCTTTGCTGCCTGGCTGTCGAAGGATGTCGACGAAGCGATCCGCCGGCTGCCGGCCGCCGGCTTCAAGGCCAAGGTCGAATTGAGCGACAATCGCCAGGCCTTCAGCGACCTCGAGCTCGTTCTCGGCAAGGCGAAATTTTCGGGCCGCATGGATTCCAGCCAGCCCGACGACGCCAGGCCGTCCGTGCTGATGCGGCTCGAAGGCGGCGAGCTCGATGTCGACGGCCTCGCCGCCTTCGCTTCCATCTTCATCAGCGACAAGGGCGCCAACCGTTTTTCCGACCGCGACCTCGATTTCCAGATCAAGGCCGGGCCGGTCAGTGCCGGCGGGCTGACCGCGGATACTGTCGATACGGCGCTCAGATTGCGCGACGGGCTGCTCGAAATCGACCGGCTGTCGCTCAGTGGGCTTGCCGGTGCCTCGATCAGCGCCACCGGCCGGATCAAGGATTTCCCGGTGAGCCCCACCGGCAAGCTCGATGCCTCTGTTGTCGCCGTCGACCTCAAGCCGTTGGTCGATGTCGCGGCGCGGCACTATCCGGACAATGCGGTGCTGAAGGAGCTGGCGCGGCGTGTGGCGGCCTATCCCGAGCTGTTCCAGGACGCGCGCGTCGATCTGGTGACGAGTGCCGCCGCCAATGGCGACGGCACGATGGGACTGGCAGTCAGTGCGCAAGGCAAGGCAGGCGGCTCGGCGTTTTCGGCATCGTTGTCCGGCAAAGGGACGACCGATCGGCTGCTCGATGCGCCGGTGTCGCTGACCTTCAACGCCAGGAATGCCGACGCCACCGCGCTTCTGGCGCTTTACGGCCTGCCGGCGCTGCCGCTCGGCATGCTTGGCGAGGCGACCACCGACGTGTCGGCGAAAGGTACGCTCGGCGGCGGCATGGCGACGAGCTTTGACCTCACCGGCAACGACTTCAAGGCCGGTTTCGACGGGACGATCGCCGGCACGCCACAGGGGCCCACCGCCAAGGGCAAGGTCAACCTGGAAGCGGCCGACATCGAGCCGTGGCTGATGACGACAGGCGTCGGCCTGCCGGGCATGGGGACAGGCATGTCGACGTGGATTGCGGCCGACGCCGACTTCGGCAACAGCCTTCTGGTGCTGTCCGGCCTCAGCGGCTCCATCAACGAAGCGGCGGTTTCCGGTGACGTCAATGTCGACGTCAAGGACGGGCTGCCGCATCTTACCGGTGCGCTGGCGCTCGATGAACTGGATTTCGACCCGATGGCGGTGATGCTGTTTGGCGACCAGGCCTTGCTGGGTTCCGGCGGGGCTTGGCCAACCGCCCCATTCAGCCAGAAGCCGAGCCTGCCGTTCACCGCCGAATTCGACCTGACCGCAGCATCGCTGGCCGCCGGCGCTCTTGCCACGGCCTATGACGCGGCGTTTTCGCTGAAGCTCGACCAGGAAGGCATCCGCGTGTCGGACCTCAAGGCAAAGTTCTCCGGTGGTGCGCTTTCCGGTCTGTTCGAGCTGAAGAACAATGACGGCACCGGGCTTTTCTCCAGCCAGATGAAACTTGCCGGCGCCGATCTGGCCACCATAGCGCCACAGGCCGGCATCAGCGGAAGCGGCGATTTCTCTGCGACGCTTTCGACCAGCGGCAAATCGGTCGATGCGATGGTTGCGGCGCTGTCCGGTTCCGGCACGGCGGCGCTGAGGGGCTTGACCATTGCCGGCGTCAATCCGAACGCGTTTGGCGCTTTCATCGCCAAGGCCGACACGATCGGACGTGATATCGATGCGGCCAAGACCGCCGGCTTCGCGCCGCAGATCGCCGCAGACGGCAGTTTTCCGGCTGGGGATACCGACATCGCCTTCACGATTGCCGGCGGTATACTGAGAGCACCGCCGGTCAATCTTGAAAATCCGGCGGCGACGCTGTCCGCCGACATCACGGCGGACCTGAACGCCAGCACGGTCGCCGCCAGCGGTTCGATCACTTATCGGCCTGGCGACGAAGCGCTGGTCGGCTCCGATCCGACTGTCAATTTTAACGTCGTCGGGCCGTTCGGCGCCGCGAAGCGGGAATTCGACAGTGAGCCGCTGGCGCAGTTCCTGACCCAGCGCGCACTCGAAAAGGAGCAGCAGCGGGTCGAGGCCATGCAGGCGGCACTGCTTGAAAAACAGCGATTGCGGCGCGAGGTGCGTTACTACGCCGCCCTGCAGGCCGAGCGCGATAGAGCAGCCGAGGAATTGCGCAAGCGGCAGGAAGCGGCGCGGCTGCAAGCCGAAGCAGATGCCAAGGCGAAGGCCGAAGCCGAGGCAATGGCCCAAGCCGAAGCGGAGGCGAAGGCCAAGGCGGATGCGCAGGCCAAGGCGGATGCGCAGGCGAGAGCTGAGGCCGAGGCCAAGGCCGAGGCGGACGCGGACGCAAAGGCCAAAGCGGATGCCGAAGCGAAGGCTATGGCGGCTCAAAGGGCCGCCGAAGAGGTGGCGAAGGCCGAAGAACAGCAACGCCGGAAGGCGGAAGAGGCGATGCGGATCGCTTCAGAAGAAAAGGCAAAGCTCGAGGCCGAACGCCGGGCCGCCGCGGCGCGGGCCCAGAATATGGAGCGCGCGCCTCAGCCGCCGGCCAATGACAACCCGCTGCCAGCAGAATCCGCACCAAAGCCCAAGCTTGAACCTTCGTCGATCGACAATCTGCTGAAGTCGCTGGGCGGGGGGTAGATCTACCTGTACCTACCTAGAGCCCATGCCGATAGGATCGCGACGCTGACGCGGACCTTCGGTTCGGGATCATGATCTACAAAGAACTTTTTATCCCTTGCTTCGCCCATTCCAGGACGTAGAGCCTGAGCGCCGATGACAGGTTGGCATCGCGCGGCCGGGCCCCGTCAATTTCGGCGACGACGGCGGCGAGCGTCAGTTTGCGAGCAGCCGCGATGGCGACGAGATCGTCGAAAAACGGCTTTTCGAGCGAATAGCTGGTACGATGGCCGCGAATGGTCACCGAGCGTTTCTCGACCGGGCTCACCGGACCTGACTCATTCCATTTCAAGCATCGGATTTATCCGGAAACCGCGGCGCACTTTTCGGCGCGATGCTCGGCGAAGCCGGATCGTTCGAGACTTCGCGGCGATGGCCGGCGACGAATTTTTCTGACTTGTCGGCGATCAGACTGTCACGCTCCCGGTCGGCCTTTGAACGGCCGTGCAGCGTCCGGTTCTGTTCGGCCAGGCGCTCCTTGTCGGCTCGTGCTTTCTGCTTGCGGGCCTGGCGAAGATTGACGATGTCGGCCATGTCGCGCGGCCCGTCGGATTACTTCTTGCGGAAGGCGTCGAGCGACACCACTTCGGCGCCCTTGGCGGCGGCGTCGGCCGCGGCAGGCTTCTTTTCGGCCTCAGTGGCCTTCTTCTTCTCCGGCTTTTTCTCGGCGACGATGGCCAGAGGTTCGGAAGCGGGCTGGCCGGCCAATTCCTCATCTGCCGAGGTCTCCGTCTTCACGTCGAATTCGAGCTCGAAATTGACGGACGGGTCGTAAAAGCCGCGCACGGCTGAGAACGGGATTTCCAGCTTTTCCGGCACGTCGGAGAAGGACAGCCCGACCTCGAAGCCGGTGTCGGTCACCTTCAGGTCCCAATACTGGAACTGGATGACGATAGTCATCTGTTCGGGATAGCGCTCGCGCAGGCGCGATGACACGCGCACGCCCGGGGCGCCGGTCAGGAACGTGATGAAGAAATGATGGTTGCCAGGGAGGCCGGTGCGCGCGACCTCGGCCAGGACCTTGCGCATGACGCCGCGCAATGCCTCCTGGGCCAGAATGTCGTAGCGGATGTGGTCGTCGGCCATGTAGCTGTCGGGTTCCGTTGAATCGTCCGCATAGCTGTAATCAAGCTTGAGCGCGGCGTAAACCGGATATAGACGCCGGCAGCGCAGATGCGAGAGGACATGCCTCAGATTTGATCACTCAGGCGCTGGTGACCGCGCTTTGTTTGCTCGCATCCGCGGGCTGCCGCTTGCCGAAGGCGCGCAGGAAGGTGCGCACGCCATGTGTCGCCGATTGCAGCACCTCGTCGTCATCAGGCGTGCCGCCGAGCATGAAGGTCGTCTGCAATTCGGCATTGGCAAGGGCCAGGAATTGGCGAGCCGCAACATCGGGATCATCAATGTCGAGGAAACCGGCGTGGGCGAGGCGGGCGAAACGGGCGGCGATCGCCGGCCATGTTCTGCCCGGTCCCTGTTCGCGCCATTCCGCGAAGAGTTCGGGATAGCGTTCGCCCTCGGTCTGGATCAGCTTGCGCAGGAATTTTCCGTCGCGGCTACAGACACAGTTGCGGTTCATGCGCACGGCGAAGGCGATCAGATCGGCTTCAAGATCCTTCGGCTGGTCGGGAAAGGTGGAAATCGTAGCGAAGATGCCGGCATTGCAACGGTCGGTGAGGTCGCGGACGATGGCGACGAAGAGTTTCTCCTTATCGCCGTGGTGGTTGTAGATCGTCTGGCGCGAAACGCCGGCTTCGGCGGCGATCATGTCGATGTTGGCGCCGGCGAAGCTTTCGCGGCAGAACACCTCGCCGGCAGCGTCCATGATGGAGACGCGCTTGGCCTCGTGGCCGCGTGGCGGGATGGTGTCAGGAGAAACGTTGACCTTCATAAAAACTATATAGAGGTGATTGACGAATTGGACAAGAGTGTCTAAATTTATGGACTTAGATCGAAGAGGTTTCCCGCCGCAGAAGAAGTCGGAATTCCAGGGGATGGAACGTCCTAGGATTTACACGCCGGTCGGCGGCAAACCAGATTTGAAAGAACCTGCTACCATGAATCCCCAATTCTTCCGCATCGCGGTCGTGCTCGGCCTGTTGTCCGCGATCGGCCCGTTCGCCATCGACATGTATCTTCCGGCGCTGCCTTCGATCGGCGAGGATCTGCAGGCCAGCACCGCTGCCGTGCAGATGAGCCTGCTGATCTTCTTTCTGTCCATGGGTTTTGGACAGATCGTCGTCGGACCGATCTCCGACATGGTCGGGCGCAAGCTGCCGCTCTATGGCGGCCTCGCGCTGTTCATGGTCGGCGGCATCGGCTCGGCGCTGGCGCCCTCTGTCGAATGGCTGATCGCCTTCCGTTTCCTGCAAGGGCTCGGCGCCAGCGCAGGCATGGCGGTGCCTCGCGCCATCGTGCGTGACCTGCATACCGGCACCGACGCTGCCAAGCTGATGTCGCTTTTGATGCTGGTGTTTTCGGTCTCGCCGATCCTGGCGCCGCTGACCGGTAGCGTCATCATCGAGAATTTCGGCTGGCGTGCCGTGTTCTGGACGGTGACGGGTGGAGCGGTGCTGGCCACCATCCTGCTGGCGACCTCGCTGAAGGAGACGCGGCCGGTCGAGGCGCGTGCAGGCAGTTCGTTCGGCACCGCGCTCTCCGCCTATCGCTTCCTGATGGGCGATCGCAACTTCCTTGGCCTGGCGTCCATCGGCGGCTTCGGGATCGCGAGCTTCTTCGTCTATCTGTCGAGCTCTTCCTTCATCCTGATCGACCATTACGGGCTGTCGCCATCGGTCTACAGCGTGTTCTTCTCGATCAACGCGGTTGCCTTCATCGGCATGTCGCAGTTGACGGGGGTGCTGTCCGAACGGTTCGGGCTAAGGCCCGTGGTGCGGGTCGCGGTGGTCGGCTATGTGACGACGATGGTGGTGCTGTTCGCGGTGATGGCGTCCGGCGTCGACCGGCTCGACGTGATGGCGGCGCTTCTGTTCGTCGGCTACGGGTTCCTCGGCCTGGTGATCCCGACGACTTCGGTGCTGGCCATGGAGGAGCATGGCGCGATCGCCGGCACGGCCTCTGCTTTGATGGGCACGCTGCATTTCGCCATCGGTGCGGTTGCCATGGGCATCGCCGGCATCTTCTTCGACGGCACGCCGCTGCCGATGGTGGCCGGCATCACGCTTTGCGCGGTGATCTCCTTCATCCTGGCTAAGGTTACGCTCGGCCGTGGGCGGGAGATGGTCGAAGCGCCTGCCGAATAAGCAATTGCTATCGGCGACAGCTAAGGCCGGGTCATTCCCGGCCTTTTTGACGTCTGAGATCAAGCGTCAAGCCTGCGTCGGCGAAGATAAATCGCAGTCGCGCCTCGACGGGCGCCAAGGGCAACGGGACCAGCTCATAGCCCAATTCCGTGTAGACTTCGGCCAGCGCATGATAGGTGCGTTCCGCCTCGTCGAGGGTCTGCTTTCGCTCCCCGTCCTGCCGAAAAATCTCTGGCCAGGGTGGTGCGATGAAGACATGTCTGGCGTAGCGGAAGCGTCCGGCGGCGTTCCTGATATGGTCCGGCACCGGCAGTCCGGTGAGCCTGATATAGCCAAGCGTGTCCGGCACGCCGCGATCGAAGAAGACGGGACCGTTCTGTTCGAGCGCAGCGTGATATGAACGCATCTCCCATGACAGCATCAGTTCGGCGAACAGTGCCGGATCGCGCCAGGGCAGGGCCGGCCCTCCTGTCGCCAACTGGTCGCGGATGATGCCGCGTCCGGCTTCGGGCGAGGTTGCAAGGCCGGCGGACCGCAAGGCTTCGATCAACGTGGTCTTGCCGGAACCCGGGCCGCCGGTCAGCACGAAGAATCGATCGGAATCGTTTTGCATTTTCAGTCCTTTTGGTGAATGCACGGCCGCTTTGCCAGCAAGACAGCTTCGCGGCTGGGCGCAAGGCAAAGACATGCGGCCGGCAAGCTTGCTGCCGTTACATATCGAAGGGGAGAAAAGTGGGGGGATCGAAGGGGGAGAAATGGAGGTTTCTGTTGCCAGGTACCTCCGAACCCCGCCTAGAAGTGCGAACCACTAGGGCTTGAATTGAAGCTATCGCACCGCTTACGCGGCGAGACGTGCTTCCGCATAGTTGTCGTTGGCAACTATAAGTTTAGCCCGATAACGGTGGTACAATGCCGGGCAAAAGTACGATCTTTACACCTTCGTCGATCCTATTTCGCCCCCAGCAAAAGCCGCTCCTCGACAAGAGCGGTTTTTGGTGGAGGCGCCGGGTACCGCCCCCGGGTCCGAACGGCTTATTTCATCGCCTGTTTATCGCCATAGTCGGTCGAGCCGACGAAGCGAATATAGGGACTGGTCGTGGAAAATGAAAGGCCGGAATGGCGGTTTTGTACCCGTGTCAAACTGCGCGTTGGAGGGTTGACTCGGAAGCGGTCTCAACCGAAGCTTTGCGGTGGTGAGGAGTTACCGACCTAGCGCATATCTTGCGGCAGCGCGCCACAACCCTCATCACCGGATCCGTGGCGCCGACGAGGGGAAATTTGATGGCCGATTATCTCGCAGACGTGAAGAAATACGACGCCGCGGCAAATGCCGACGCGGTCGCCAAGATCGTGAAGCATTTGGGCATTGCGCTCAGGAATCGGGATTCCTCGCTGGTGTCCTGCACGGATCCCAAGGAACTCGATCGCGTCAAGGCCAACTGGGTTGCCAAAAAACTCGGTATCACCGACGGCAGCAAGGCGGACGCGGCCATCGAAAAGACCTGCAAGGCGATGGAGGCAGACAACACCAAGAGCCGAGTGACCTTCTACTACCTGGTCGCCAAGGACCTGGGGAAGCTCGGCGCGCTCTGAACAATCGTCCCGCATCAGTCGGAATGCTGGCGCGATTTTCGCGCCAGCCCGTAGCCGCAGGTATCTTGTCCGAACATTCTGCGCTTTGATATGTTCGGCCGGCAGCCAGTCGGTTATGATGGCCGGTAACCCGAATCGAGCCGAAGCCGATGCGCCAATATCTCGACCTCCTGAAGCACGTGCTGGAAAACGGCGCCGATCGCGGCGACCGCACCGGCACCGG
The DNA here is from genome assembly GCF_055811195.1 of Mesorhizobium sp. WSM4823. Classification (NCBI taxonomy): domain Bacteria; kingdom Pseudomonadati; phylum Pseudomonadota; class Alphaproteobacteria; order Hyphomicrobiales; family Phyllobacteriaceae; genus Mesorhizobium; species Mesorhizobium sp. WSM4823. The sequence goes on along the minus strand of NZ_JBVVQL010000005.1, from coordinate 402,280 downwards.
AACGCGCTCGGTGTTCGGCTACCAGATGCGCTTCGACCTTGCGCGCGGCTTTCCGGTCACCACCACCAAGAAGCTTCACCTGAAGTCGATCGTGCATGAACTTCTGTGGTTCCTGGCCGGCGACACCAACATCAAATATCTTAACGACCACGGCGTCTCGATCTGGGACGAATGGGCCGACGAGAATGGCGACCTCGGTCCGGTCTATGGCAAGCAATGGCGCTCCTGGCCGGACGGCCATGGCGGCGCCATCGACCAGATTGCCAATCTCTTGAAGGAGATACGCAAGAATCCTAATTCCCGACGGCTGATCGTTTCAGCGTGGAACCCGGCCGAAGTGGAAGCCATGGCGCTGCCGCCCTGTCATTGCCTGTTCCAGTTCTATGTCTCGGAGGGCAGGCTTTCCTGCCAGCTCTACCAGCGTTCCGGCGATATCTTTCTCGGCGTGCCGTTCAACATCGCTTCCTATGCGCTGCTCACCCTGATGGTGGCGCAGGTGACGGGGCTGAAACCCGGCGATTTCGTCTATACGCTAGGCGATGCTCATCTTTACGCCAACCATTTCGAGCAAGCGCGCGAACAGTTGCGGCGCATGCCCAAGGCGCTGCCGACGCTGTGGATCAATCCGGAGGTGAAGGACCTATTTGCCTTCCGCTTCGAAGATTTCCGGCTGGAAAATTACCTCGCCGATGCGACAATCAAGGCGCCGATCGCGGTGTGAGCCGCAAACATCGAGCTTAATCGACCCCATCTCGAAATCGCTCGGCTGCTGTCCGCCCGTCGATGCCCACAACATCCGATTGTTTTGACCCACGGCATCGGCCTGTAGCGCCGCGCTGTATCCACCTCAATTGATCGCGAGCGGTGGCAACAACACGCAATGCCATTGGCCGGGCCATTATCCGGGCCAAGTCTGGCAAAAAGCCTTCCTTTGTTATATTCATGTGGATATATCGATTAGCAGACTCGCTGATCGAATTTTCCGGGGAGAGTTTCATGCTGGTGCGCAAGGGTTTCGGATTGAAGGCGGCCGCCATTGGCGGTTTCACGATGATGTTGATCGCCGCTATGCCGGCTGCCCACGCGGATGACAGACTGATCGTCTTCGCCGCGGCGAGCATGAAGAACGCCCTGGACGCCGTGAACACAGCCTGCGAGGCCGATGTCGGCGAGGCGGCGATCGTCTCCTATGCGGCAAGTTCCGCGCTGGCCAAGCAGATCGAGGGCGGCGCTCCGGCCGACGTCTTCATCTCGGCCGATCTCGACTGGATGAAATATCTGTCCGACAAGAAGCTGACCAAGCCGGATACGGAAGTGAAATTGCTCGGCAACCAGATCGTGCTGGTGGCGCCGAAGGATTCGACGGTCGAAACCAGGATCGAGAAGGGTTTTGATCTTGTCAGGTTGGTCGGCGACGGCAGGCTTGCCATGGGCGATTTCAAGGCGGTGCCGGCCGGCAAATACGGCAAGGCGGCACTTGAATCGCTCGGCGGCTGGTCCTCGGTGGAAGGCAAGGTGGCGCAGGCCGAGAATGTGCGCGCCGCGCTCAAGCTGGTTTCGACAGGCGAAGCAGCACTCGGCATCGTCTACGCCACCGACGCCCATGCCGAGCCCGGCGTCAAGGTGATCGGCACCTTCCCGGAGGATTCGCACCCCCCGATCGTCTACCCGGTTGCCGAGATGGCGGATTCGAAGGACAAGGATGCGCCGGCATTCCTGAAGTGCCTGCAGTCCGCCAAGGCTGGCGCGCTCTTCAAGGCGCAGGGTTTTACAGTTCTGACGCCAAGCAACTGAGGCACGACGCCGAGAGATGAACTGGCTGCTGGACCTCACTCCCGACGAATGGAATGCGGTCCGGCTGTCGATCAAGGTGGCGACGGTGGCAATGATCGCCAGCCTGCCGCCTGGCATATTGATCGCGCTTGTGCTTGCCCGTGGACAATTCTGGGGCAAGACGCTGCTTAACGGGCTGGTGCATCTGCCGCTGATCCTGCCGCCGGTGGTTACCGGCTATCTGCTGTTGCTCTCTTTCGGCCGGCGCGGCCCAGCCGGCGCCTTCTTCGCCGAGCATTTCGGCATTGTTTTCTCTTTTCGCTGGACGGGTGCCGCACTCGCCTGCGCCATCATGGGCTTTCCCTTGATGGTGCGGGCGATCCGGCTGTCGATCGAGGCGGTCGACCGCAGAATTGAGGCGGCGGCCGGAACACTCGGCGCCAATCCGCTGTGGGTGTTTGGGACCATCACGCTGCCGCTGATCCTGCCCGGGCTGATCGCCGGGGCGATCTTGTCGTTCGCCAAGGCGATGGGCGAATTCGGTGCGACGATCACCTTCGTTTCCAACATTCCCAACGAAACGCAGACGCTGCCGTCGGCGATCTATACGTTCACGCAGGTGCCGGGCGGCGATGCCGGCGCCCTCAGGCTGACGCTGATCTCGATCGTCATCTCGATGGCGGCACTTGTCGCTTCGGAGGTGCTGGCGCGTCGCGTCGGCAAGCGGATGGACATCGAATGACTGTAATGGTCGACATCAGCCATCGGCTTGGTGATTTCGGGGTCGAGGCCCGCTTTGAGAGCGCCGGGCGGTTGACCGCGCTGTTCGGGCCTTCGGGCTCCGGCAAGACGTCGCTGATCAATATGATTGCAGGTCTGATCCGGCCCGACAAAGGCCGGATCGAGGCTGATGGCCGTGTGCTGGTCGATACGGATGCGGGCCTGTTCATGCCGAAGCACAAGCGCCGCATCGGCATGGTGTTCCAGGACGCGCGGCTGTTTCCGCATATGAACGTTGCCAGCAATCTGCGCTACGGCCGCTGGTTCACGCCGACGGCAGAACGCTATGCGGATATGAATGCGGTTGTCGACCTGCTCGGCATCGGTCCTTTGCTTGACCGGCGGCCGGCAAAGCTCTCCGGCGGCGAGAAACAGCGCGTGGCGATCGGCCGGGCGCTGCTCGCCAGCCCGAAAATGTTGCTGATGGACGAACCGCTGGCTTCGCTCGACGAGGCCCGCAAGGCGGAGATCCTGCCCTATATCGAGCGGCTACGCGACGAGACGAAAATCCCGATCGTGTATGTCAGCCATTCGATCTCGGAAGTGGCGCGGCTGGCAAGCGACGTGGTGGTGCTGGCGCAAGGTAAAGTCGCTGCTTGCGGCCCGACCGGGGCGATCATGCAGCGGCTCGACCTGTTGCCGGCGGAAGAGCGCGGCGAGGGCGGTGCGGTGCTGGATACCGCGGTGCTGCGCCACGACGAAGTCTTTGGCATGACCGTGCTTGGCTCGGCGGCGGGCGAGATCCGCGTGCCGCGTCTGGCAACTCCGGTCGGCGCGCCGGTACGCATCCGCATCCGTGCCCGTGACGTGATGATCGCCACCGAACAGCCCACTGGCCTCAGCGCGCTCAACATCTTGCCGGGCACGATCGTGGCGATAGAGCCGGGCGGGGGACCTACGGTCGAGATCGGCATCGACTGCAATGGCGCAACCGTGCTTGCCCGAATCACCGAGCAATCGCGACAGACGCTGAAACTTCGGCTCGGCCGAAAGGTCTACGCCGTGGTCAAGACGGTAAGCTTCGACCGGGCGAACACGAGCGCCGGCCTGCCTGTCGAGGCGGAGGGATGACCGGCTGATGACCGTCGCTATATCGATTTGGAATAGCGGTATTGCTGGAGAGGTTCTAGTATGGCTGCGGCGTGACTGCGGAGGAGTGGAATGCCGTCGCTGAGCTTGCGGATAAACCTCGATCCAGACGGGCGCATCGGGCCGGGCAAAATCGAGCTTCTGGAGCAGATAGCCGCCTTCGGCTCGATCTCGGCAGCGGCGCGCGGTATGGAAATGTCCTACAAGCACGCCTGGGATCTGGTCGAGGACATGAACCGGGTGTTCGGCAAGCCGTTGGTCGCGGCGCAGACCGGCGGGAAAAAGGGTGGCGGCGCCCAGTTGACCTCGGTGGGGCTTGCGGTGGTCAGCCGCTTTCGCGCCATCGAACGGGCTGCCGCTTCGGCGGCGGAAACGCATATGGAGGCATTACAGGCGGAAATCGACGCGGGTGAGGTCGGTGGAATTGGTACCGGCCGAGCGTAACCCCTTATTCCTCCTCCGGCTCGCCGGGCTTGCGCAGCAGATACGTATCCATAATCCAACCCTTTTTCTGGCGGGCTTCCTCGCGGGTCTTTGCGATTTCGTCGCCGACGTCGCCAAGGCGGCCGGAAATGAGGATCTCGTCTGACGTGCCGAGGTAGGCTCCCCAGTGGATGACGAGGTCTTTGTCGTCCAGCGTGTTGAAGGCGCATTTGCCGTCCAGCATGACGACGGTGCTGCCGGCATTATCGGGCAAACCTTCCTCGGTGAGCCGACGGCCGGTAGTGAGCAAGATGGAGTCGCCGATGCGGTTCAGCGCCATTTTGTGGCTGGCGGCGAGCACCTGGACGGCGGTGATGCCGGGAATGACGTCCAAAGCGAATTCGACATTGCCCCTGAGGCGCACGCGCTCGAGGATGCGCAGCGCGCTGTCATAGAGCGAGGGATCGCCCCAGATCAGGAAGGCGCCGCAGCCATCTTGCGAAAGCTCATCGCGGATCAGGCCCTCATAGATCGCAGCGATCGCCTCGTGCCAGTCATCGACGGTCGAGCGATAGGAGGGCGCCGGCTCGGCCCGCACCGGCACGTCGAATTCGACGCGACGCGAGTTTGGATTGGTGACGAATCGGTCGCAGATCTGGCGACGCAGTTCGGCGAGATCGTTCTTCTTCGCGCCCTTGTCGGGAATGAACAGCACCTCGGCGCGGTTCAAGCCGTCGATGGCCTGCACGGTCATATGGTCGGGATTGCCGGCGCCGATGCCGATAACAAGAAGCTTGCGCATAGGCGAACTCCTGCCCGATCCGAACGTCGGTGTCCAGACAAGCCATGGCTGTGCGCAAGCGCGGAAGGGCTTTGAAGCGCGACATCGAAACGGCTAGAGTCATGCCGGTATTTCGCCAAGGGAGCTTCCATGTTCCGTTATGTCCTGACCGCAGCGCTGGCGCTCCCGGCCACGCCCGCATTCGCCAATGATTCGATCGCCGAATTGGGAACGGGCGGCCTAATCCTGTCGCGCAGCGACGCCGTCGCCATGGAGAGCGAAGATCTCTACATTTCGCCGGAAAAGGTGACGGTCAACTATGTCTTCCGCAACAACACCGACAAGGACGTCGACGCGATCGTCGCCTTTCCGATGCCCGACATCGAAGGCGACCCCAACGAGATGCCGGCGATCCCCGACGGCCAGAGCGACAATTTCCTCGGCTTCGAGGTGACGATCGACGGCGTGGCGGCAAAACCGCAGCTCGAGCAGAAGGCGTTTGCGCTCGGCATCGATATCAGCGCCGATTTGAAGGCACAGAACGTGCCGTTTTACCCATTCGGCGATGCGGCCAAGGTGGCATTGGCAAAGCTGCCGCAAGCGGTTGCCGACGATTGGGTCGATCGCGGCCTCATCATCGAGGACACTGCCGACGACGGTTCCGGCATGAAGACCGTTTATGTGCCGTTCTGGCAATTGCGCTCGACCTATTGGTGGCGCTCGACCTTTCCAGCCAACAAGGCAGTCCGCGTCGCCCACCGCTACAAGCCGAGCGTCGGCGGCACGTCCTCGGTCAGCTTCTTCTATGACGGCCAGTTCCAGGGTCAGTATGCCGCCTACAAGAGCCGCTACTGCATGGACCAGACGTTCGAGAATGCGATCCGCAAGGCAGCGAAGGGCAATCCCGATGGCACTCCGAAATATTTCGAAAACCGCATCGCCTATATCCTGACCACTGGCGGCAACTGGGCGACGGGCACGATCGGCAAATTCAAGCTGACCGTCGACAAGGGCGATCCGAAGAACCTAGTCTCGTTCTGTGGCGAAAACGTCAGGAAAGTCGGGCCGACGCGCTTCGAGATGACGGCAGAAAACTTCTATCCCGAGCGCGACATCAACATTTTGCTGCTGGTGCCTACCGGCGGCGATGGAAGCGGCGGCTGATGGACGTCGCGATCTATGTCGCCATCGCCGAGAACGGCGTGATCGGGCGCGATGGCGGGTTGCCGTGGCGGCTTTCCAGCGATCTCAAGCGGTTCAAGGCCGACACGATGGGCAAACCTATCATCATGGGTCGCAAGACCTACGAAGGTATCGGCCGGCCTCTGCCCGGAAGGCTCAACATCGTGGTGACCCGCGACGGGGCCTGGCGCGCCGAGGGTGTCGAAGTCGTGCATTCGCTCGACGACGCGATCGGTCTGGCGAAGGTGCGCGGACGCTGCATGGCCGGCGCCGACGAAATCTGCGTTATCGGCGGCGGCGAGATTTATGCCCAGGCGCTGCCGCTGGCCGACCGCTTGCATGTCACCCATATCCTTGCCGAGGTCGACGGCGACGCGCATTTCCCGCCGATCGACCCGGATTCGTGGCGCATCGTCCGCTCGCAGGACGTTCCTGCCGGTGAAAAGGACAGCCATGCGACACGCTATTCGGTTTACGAGCGACGCCGCGACGTGCATTGAGGGACGATAAAAGGGTCGCGACGGTCCAAGACGGACGGCGACGACAACCGATCGCGTTGAAAGCGTGCTGTCGCGTCCCTATAGAAGGACGATACTGGATTTTGCGTCGTCAGGCCGGCGCGTGAGGGAGCGAAAGGACATTCATGCCCTGGAATGACAAAAGCGGCGGAGGCGGCGGCCCGTGGGGCGGCGGCAACAATCCAGGACCCTGGGGGCAGGGACCGAAGGGACCCAGCGGTCCGCAGGGCTCGCCTCCCGATCTCGAAGACATCATCCGGCGCGGCCAGGACAGGTTGCGGCGTGCTTTGCCGGGAGGCGGTGGCGCCAGCCCAGCCGTGTTCGGGCTGATCGCGGCAGCGCTCGTCGTGCTGTGGGCGTTCAAAGCCGTCTATACCGTGCAGCCGGACGAGGTTGCGGTCGAACTCAGATTCGGCGTGCCAAAGGCGGAGCTCTCGCAGCCCGGCCTGCATTTCCATTGGTGGCCCATCGAAACGGTCGAAACCGCCGTCATCGCCGAACAACTCGTCGATATCGGCGGCGGCACGACCTCCGGCAACGGCTCAGGCCTGATGCTTTCTGGTGACCAGAATATCGTCAATGTCCAATTCTCTGTCGCCTATCAGGTCTCCGATCCGAGGGCCTATCTGTTCGATGTGTCCGATCCCGACGGCATGCTGCGGCAGGTCGCCGAAAGCGCCATGCGCGAAGCCGTCGGCCGTCGGCCGGCGCAGGACATCTTCCGCGATGATCGCGAGGGCATTGCTGCTTCCGTGCGCGAAATCATCCAGACGACGCTGGACGGCTATAAGGCCGGCCTGAACGTCAACGCGATTTCGATCGAGGATGCCGCGCCGCCGCGCGAAGTGGCCGACGCCTTCGACGAAGTGCAGCGCGCCGAGCAGGACGAGGACAAGTTCGTCGAGCAGGCCAACCAGTATTCCAACCAGAAACTCGGCCAGGCGCGCGGCGAGGCCGCACAGATCCGCGAGGAGGCGGCCGGCTATAAGAACCGGGTCGTGCAGGAGGCCGAAGGCGAGGCGCAGCGCTTCATCTCGGTCTATGACGAATACGCCAAGGCGCCTGACGTGACGCGCCAGCGGCTTTATCTGGAAACGATGGAGAGGGTCCTGAAGGATTCCAACAAGGTCATTGTCGAGCAAGGCAACGGGCAAGGGATCGTTCCCTATTTGCCGCTGCCGGCATTGCAGCAGAAGGCGCCGGCGCCGGTCCTCGGAGGAAACCAGTGATGGCCAACCGTCTTCCCATCATTGCCGTCATCGCCGCGGTTCTCCTGTTCCTGCTCTATTCGTCGGTCTTCGTCGTCAATGCTCGCCAGCAGGCGCTGGTGCTCAGGTTTGGCGAGATCGTCGACGTCAAGAGCCAGCCGGGCATCTATTTCAAGGCGCCGTTCGCGTTTTTCGATGCTGATAGCGTGCAGTTGATCGAAAACAGGGTGCTGCGCTTCGACCTCGACAACATCCGCGTCCAGGTTTCGGGCGGCAAGTTCTATGAGGTGGACGCCTTCATCGCCTATCGGATCTCGGATCCGCGTGTGTTCCGCTCCGCGGTTTCCGGTCAGATCGAGCTGGCCGAGGCACGGTTGAGGACGCGTCTCGACGCCGCCTTGCGCCGTGTCTACGGTCTGCGCGACTTCGAGGCAGCGCTCTCGGAAGAGCGAGCCGTGATGATGCGCGAAGTGCGCGATCAGCTGAGGCCCGACGCTACATCGCTCGGCCTGCAGATCGAGGATGTCCGCATTCGCCGTACCGATTTGACGGCGGAAGTCTCGCAACAGACATACGACCGCATGAAGGCTGAGCGTCTGGCCGAAGCCGAGCGGCTGAGGGCACGCGGCAACGAGGCGGCGCAGCGCATCAGGGCTCGCGCCGACCGCGAAGTGGTGGAGATCGTCGCCGAGGCACGGAGGGAGTCTGAAATCCTGCGTGGTGAAGGCGAAGCTCAACGCAGTGCCACCTTCGCGAACGCCTACCAGCGCGATCCGGCCTTCTTTGATTTTTACCGATCGATGAATGCCTACGGCACGGCGCTGAACAGCACCGGAACGACGATGGTGCTGTCGCCGAATTCGGAATTCTTCCGTTTCTTCCGCAATCCCGCCGGCGGGGATACGCCGGCAGCGCCGCCCGCAGCACCTGCTGCACCAGCAGCGCAGCCAGGCACCGGCCAGTAACGGCCGGTGCAGGATTTTCTGGCAGCAATAGGCCTGGTTCTCGTCGTAGAGGGCCTGGTCTATGGCGGCTTTCCCAACCTTGCCAAGAAACTTGCCAGCGAAGTTCTGACAACGCCGGAGAATGCGCTGCGGATCGCCGGCCTGGCCGCAATCGCCGTTGGCGTCGGCCTCGTCTGGCTGGTGCGCGGCGGGTAACGTGATCGGTCTATGATTTCGGGATAACGCAGGATTTATCCTATGCCGATAGCCATAGCCGCAAACGTGCCGTATTTCTTGCCAACATGGCTCGACGCTGCGTTTTCGGCGAGGCGCTTTTCTTTTCAGAGACACCGGGAGACTTCTCGATGACATCCAACAGCTTTTTGCGCGCGGCGAGGCGGACGTTCACTTCGGGTGCAGCAGCACTTCTTATCGGCGCCTTTACCGTGCCGTCGCTGGTGACGCCGACAGTCGCTGCGGACGGCCCGGCCTCCGTTGCCGATCTCGCGCAGGGCCTGCTGGGTGCCGTGGTCAACATATCGACTTCGCAGAGGGTAAAGGGCACCGAGGGGCCTGGTGCTGTGCCGATGCCGCAGCTTCCGGAGGGCTCGCCCTTTCAGGATTTCTTCGACGACTTCTTCAAGAACCGTCCTGGCGAACAGGGCGATCGTTCGCAAAAGGTGCAATCGCTGGGCTCCGGTTTCGTGGTCGATGCCGAGCAGGGCATCGTGGTGACGAATAACCACGTGATCGCCGATGCCGATGATATCGAGGTGAATTTCTCCGACGGAGTGACGCTGAAGGCGACGCTGGTCGGCACCGACACCAAGACCGACGTTGCGGTGCTGAAGGTCGACCCGAAAGGGCACAAACTGACCGCGGTGAAATTCGGCGATTCCAGCAAGATGCGTGTCGGTGACTGGGTGATGGCGATCGGCAATCCGTTCGGCCTCGGCGGCACCGTGACTGTGGGCATCGTGTCGGCCCGCAACCGTGATATCAATTCCGGTCCCTATGACGATTTCATCCAGACCGATGCCGCGATCAACCGCGGCAATTCCGGCGGACCGCTGTTCAACAGCGCCGGCGAGGTGATCGGTATCAACACGGCGATCATCTCGCCGTCCGGCGGCTCGATCGGCATCGGCTTTTCGATTCCCTCGCAGCTGGCGTTGGGCGTCGTCGACCAGCTCCGCCAGTTCGGCGAGACGCGGCGCGGCTGGCTCGGCGTGCGCATTCAACCGGTGACGGAAGATATTGCCGAAAGCCTCGGCATGGCGACCGCCAAGGGCGCGCTGGTCGCTGGCGTCATCAAGGGAGGGCCGGTCGACAACGGCACCATCCTGGCGGGCGACGTCATCATCAAGTTCGACGGCAGGGACGTCAATGAAATGCGCGACCTGCCGCGCGTCGTCGCGGAAAGCTCGGTCGGCAAGGCTGTCGACGTGGTCATCGTGCGCAAAGGTGTCGAGCAGACCGTGAAGGTGACGCTCGGCCGGCTCGAAGATGGCGAAAAGCTTGCCAGCGGCGAGGACGGCAACACCGATCAGGACAATGGCGACAAGGCGCCTGCCGTTGCGACGGCCGCCGTGCTCGGCATGACCATTGGCGAGCTCAATGATGAGACGCGGACGAAATTCGGCATCGCCGCTGAAGTCTCCGGCGTCGTCATCACCGAAGTCAGCAAGGATTCGGCCGCTGCCGAACGCGGGATCCAGGCCGGCGAGGTGATCACCGAGATCGCCCAGGAATCGGTCGCCACACCCAAGGATGTCATGGACCGGATTGCTGCATTGAAGGAGCAGGGTCGCAAGAACGCGCTGCTGATGCTGGCATCGAAATCCGGCGAATTGCGGTTTGTGACGATCCGGATGGATTGAGTCCGGGAACTTCAGAGGCACGTTGAAATATCCCATGGGATGTACTATTTTGACCTGTGAAGCGGATTGTATTGGACACAAACGTTCTGACCGCAGGTCTGCGCAGCAGGAGTGGTGCGTCATTTGCCGTTTTGTTGGTCGCAAATCGACAGTTTCGCCCATTGGTGACAACAGCACTGTTTCTTGAATATGAAACCGTGCTGACCCGCCCTGAGCAAACGGCAATTCACGGATTGTCGTTTGCAGATCTGGATCGTTTGCTGGCCGGCTTTGCTGTCTTGGCAGAGCCGGTCGAACTGCACTTTCTCTGGCGCCCGCAATTGAATGATCCGAAGGATGAAATGGTGCTTGAGGCGGCGATCAATGGCCGGGCAGACGCATTGGTCACTCACAATCGCCGCGATTTTGTGACTGCGGCAGGCCGTTTTAAAGTTCCAGTCGTCAGTCCCGCGGAATTGTTGGAAGGATTTCGAACATGAGCAAGGCGACTTATCCGTTGAAACTTCCCTTGTCGATCAAGGAGGCGGCTGCGCGTCTGGCAAAGGCTGATGGTGTGTCGCTAAACCAGTGGATCGCTTCGGCCGTGGCTCAAAAGGTTGGAGCTATGGAGACAGCGGCCGATTTCCTGCGTCGACGAGCTGGTGATGCATCGGGCGATGATTTCGCGAAAGTACTCGATCGAGTCGGCGTTAAACCGCCGCAACCCGGCGACGAACTTCCGTTTGACAAGCACTGATCAGGATTGGTTTTTTCGCCATTCCTTGGCTGTCAGCCTGTAGAACACATGCCGCTTAAGTCTGGCATGGCTGTCCGGGATGCCGGGATGATCGAAATCGCTGGCCGGGTCGGCGATCATGCCCAGGCGCTGCATGACGGCTGTGGAACGGCTGTTATCCCTAACGGCGAAGGATACGATTTCATCGAGGCCTAGCGTTTCGAAGCCACAGGCGAGCCAGGCTTCGGCCGCCTCGGTGACGTAGCCATGGCCCCAGAATTCGGGCGCCAGCCGCCAGCCGATCTCGACTGTGCCGCCCGGCAGTAAGGGCAAATGATCGGTGTCGAGGAGGCCGACGAAGCCGATGCATTGGCGCGTTTCAATTAGCTCGGCGGCAGCGAAACCATAGCCATCCTCGGCGATCCAGGCGCGGAACTCGTCCATTTTGGCGTCGGCGGCAGCGCGGTCGCGGCGAAATGGAAAGAATTCCATGACGCGTTCGTCGGAATTGATCCGGTGGAAGAGCTCGCGGTCGCGATCCTCCCAGTTGCGCAGGATCAGGCGCTCGGTGCGGATCGGCTTCACGCTGCAAACTCCTCCTGCCGGTAACCCTGCAGATAGAGAAGCGCGGTCAGGTCGCCGTGGTCGATGCGGAATTTTGCCTCCGCCGCCACGACCGGCTTGGCATGAAGCGCCACACCGGTGCCGGCAAGGTGGATCATGTCGAGATCGTTGGCGCCGTCGCCGACGGCGATGGCGTCCGCGGTCGTCAGCCCGAGGCGCGCCGAAATCTCGAGCAGCGCCTCGGCTTTCGCGGCGCGCCCCAGGATCGGCTCGGCCACCAGCCCGGTGAAGCGGCCATTCAGCTCGAGCAGGCTGTTGGCGCGGTTCTCCTGAAAGCCGAGCACGGCGGCAATGCGTGAGGTGAAGACGTTGAAGCCGCCCGACACCAGTGCAGTCCATGCACCGTTAGCCCGCATGGTCTGGACAAGCGCGCGGCTACCGGAGGCCAGCGTCAGGCGGTTGGCGATGATGCGGTCGACCACGGCAGCGTCGAGGCCTTTCAGCAGCGCCACTCGCTCACGCAAGGCCGGCTCGAAAGCGATCTCGCCGTTCATCGATCGCGCCGTGATGGCGGCGACGCGATCCTTGATGCCGATCTCGTCGGCAAGCTCGTCGATGCACTCCTGGTCGATGACAGTCGAATCCATATCGGCGATGAGAATTTTCTTTCGCCGTCCCTCGGTCTGCTGAACGATCACATCGACCGGCTCGGCAGCGAGCACGGCGCGCAGGCTGGCGGTCGCTTCAGCGGCTTCGGTCCCATCGGGCAAAGCGAATTCGCAAGCGATGCCATCGGCGAGCCAGCGAACAGTGCTTGCGCCGACCGACCGTGACGCCATATTCGCAAGCGCCGGCGACAATGCGCGGCCGGCGGGATGGGACACAAGCGTGGCGATCAAAGGCGTGGCGATCAGCGGCATCGAAAATTCCGGCGGGCAGGCGGGCGAGGGCCGTGTTAAGAACGCGATCCTGATAGCCGGGCCAACTGCCAGCGGCAAGTCCGCCCTTGCGCTCGATCTCGCCGAGCGCAAGGGCGGCGTCATCGTCAACACCGATTCCATGCAAGGCTACTCGGTGCTCGACGTGCTGACGGCGCGGCCGACCGCTGCCGAGCTCGCCCGCGTCCCGCATTATCTCTATGGGCATGTCCATCCCTCCACCGCATATTCCACCGGCGCCTGGCTGCGCGACGTGACGAAGCTGATCGACGAGGGCACGTTCTTCGAACGGCCGGTGATTTTCGTCGGCGGCACCGGGCTTTATTTCCGGGCGCTTGTGGAAGGCATTTCGGAAATGCCCGACATTCCGCAGCAGGTCCGCGACCGCTGGCGCTACGAACTCCAGGAGCAGGGCGCAGCCAAGCTGCACCGCATCTTGATGCGCGAGGATTCCGCGGCCGGGATGATGCTGAAGCCGACCGACGGCCAGCGCATCGTGCGGGCGCTGGAGGTGCTCGACGCATCGGGCCGTTCCATCCTCAAATGGCAGGCGGCGAGAGGCCGATCGCTGATCGACAGGGACAGCGCACGCTTCTTGGTGATCGAACCGGACCGGGCGGCGCTGGTGGAGCGGATCGGGGCGCGGTTCGACCGCATGCTGGAGAAGGGTGCCCTCGATGAGGTCAAGCAACTCACCAGTCTTGGTCTCGATCCCGATTTGCCGGCCATGAAAGCGATCGGCGTTCGCGAGCTCCAGACCGCAATGGCCGGGGAGCTGAACTTTCCCGAAGCGATCGAGCGCGCAAAGATCGCGACGCGACAATATGCCAAGCGCCAGGCGACCTGGTTCAGGCATCAATTGGGTCCGGAATGGCTGAGACAGCGCCCCGGTGATCGTGTGGAATCCACGATCTCGGATCCGTTTTCCGGTGCAACCTGAAAAGTTGATCTGGAGGGGAGACTTCCCGTCGAAGTTGTCCTAATTAACCCTCCGTAAGGTCGTCCGTGCCATAAGGTCTGTGGGAATTTTCCAACGGGGAGCAGATGCGTTTTCACAAGGCGGAATCAGCCTTTTTCGTCTTCATCTTCGTAATCCTGGCCGCCGGCCTGGTGACGCTTCACGCCTATGGGCTTCTGCAGGCCTTCGCGGCCGAGATCGATACGCCTTCCGGGATTGAGAAGATCGTCTATCTCAACAAGCTGTTGTTTGTGACCGGCGTTCTATTGGCGACTGCGCTGTTCTTCGGCATTTTCTTTATCTATCCGCTGATCCGCAGGCAGGCTACGGAAGAAGGCAAGTTGCGCGCCATGACGGTTTCGCTCAGCGCCCGTTCGGAAACGCTGGAGCATGCGGCACTGACCGACAGCCTGACCGGCATGCAGAATCGGCGCTATTTCGACGATGCACTGAAGGAATATCTCGAGGAATTCGGCCGCATCGAAAAGCCGGTCGGGCTGATGATCCTTGATCTCGACCATTTCAAGCAGGTCAACGACACCCATGGTCATGATGTTGGCGACGAGGTGTTGCGGGCGGTCGCCAACTGTCTCAAGGACATGACGCGCTATCACGACGTCGTGGCGCGGCTGGGTGGCGAGGAGTTCGCGGTGGTCACGCCCAATATGGATGCCGAACTTCTGTCCAAATTCGCCGAGCGCATTCGCAAGGCGATCGCCAACATGTCGATATTGTCAGGCAATGTCCGCCTGAAGATCACCACCAGCGTGGGCCTTGCCGTCTGGGACCGCAAGGAAACCGCCGAAGAGTTCTATCGCCGCGCCGATCGCCAACTCTATGAGGCGAAGAGGCAAGGCCGAAACCGCGTCTGCGCCTGAAATCCCGTCACTAAATTCGTGATGCTGGCCGTCTGACGCCGCCTTCTGCGCTTCCGGTGCGCACGGACTCAAACGTCCGCTCCGCTCCGGTTCTCGAAGTCGACACCAGCCGACTCAGCCTGACGAATTTCCTGACGGGATTTACCCAAGCTGGCCGATTAAGCAGAGCGCATGGAAGCTCAAAATCTGTCCGGCGGAAGGACGTAGTGGCGCCGGCTCAATCGTTCTGCGGGCGCAGGCCGAAGGTTGCCGGTTTCAGGCCATAGCGCATGTCGAAATCGTCGTCCGGCTGGACGCGTGCGACAGTCGGGGCAGGTGGCTTGCGATAGTTGGGATCGCCGGCCTGCCGGCTGGGTTCCACGACTTCGGCGAAAGCCATCGCCTGCTGCGGTTTCGGCACGTTGCGCAGCCTTTCGACGATCGCCACCAGGTCGACATCGTTCTCGATGTCGGATAGCACGGCTTCCTCGCGTTTGGCCGTGCCGGGGATCAGATCCTCGGACAGCTTTTCGAATTTCAGCCGCATGGTCGTCGCCACCCCTTCGCCGAAGGCGATGGCTTCGCGCTGGCCCATGGAGGACAGGAACGCCAGCGTGGACGCCGAGGAATCGGCGATCGCCGAGCGGATGATCGCCTGGTCCTGCTCGTTGGCAAGCCGCATGGCAAAAAAGGTCGAGCACTGCGACAGGATGGTGGGATCGAGCTCGCCCGGGCGCTGGGTGACGACGCCGAGATAGCAGCCATATTTGCGGCCTTCCTTGGCGATGCGCGACAGTGCATGCCGGGTCGGCGCGAAACCAAGGCGCGGATCGGCCGGCATGTAGCGGTGGGCTTCCTCGCACAAGAACAATAGCCGCAGCCGGCCTTCGCTCCACAGCGCAAGGTCGAAGGCCAGGCGCGCCAGCACCGAGCAGACCGAATTGACCACTTCCGACGGCATGCCGGCCATCTCGAAGCAGGTCACCGGGCGGCCGTGATGCGGCACGCGAAAAATGTTGCCGATCGTCTCGTGGATGGTGTCCTCGATCAGGCGCGAACCGAACATGAAGCGGTAGCGCGGATCCGCAGCCGCCGATTCGATGCGCGTCCTCAGCGATCTGAGAGTGGGACGGTCGTTCCGGCTTTCCAGCAACCCCATGCGCTCGTCGATCTGCTTGAGGAGGTCGGCAATGCGGTATGGCACCGGCGTGTCCGCGGTCATCGCATCGCTGCCGCGCCTGAGATACGTGGCCGAATTCGGATTGCGATACAGGTTTTTGGCGGCGGGTATGAGATCACGCAAGGCATCGACCTCTTCCGGTACGATCTCGCGTCCGCGAAACAGCACTTCGGCAAATTCCTCGAGCTTGAACATCCAGAAGGGCAGGTCCAGCGTCGTCGAATCGATCCTGACGCAGTGTTCGGGCAAGGAGGCGGCGAACTCGTTGTGCGGATCGAGGATGAGGACACGCAGGTCGGGCCGGGCGGCGATGGACTTGCGCAAAAGCAGCGAGACGGCGGTGGATTTGCCGACACCGGTGGTGCCGACAATGGCGAAGTGGCGCGCCAGCGTGTCGTCGATGGCGATGTTGGCGTCGATCGTCTCGTCCTGCGACAGCGTGCCGATGGTGATCGAATGGCGTCCAGCGAGGTCATAAACCGCCTGCAGGTCGCGGCTGCGGATGCGGTGGGCGATGGCGCCGATATGTGGATAGCAGGTGATGCCACGGTCGAAAACCGGCTTGGCGCCGGGCTCGACGCCGTCGCGCACCTCGCCGATGAGTTCGATGCTGACCTCGATCGGGTTCTGGCCCTCATTGCTCCAGGCGCGATCCGACTTGCCGATGCCGTAGACCAGGCCGACGGTTCGCGTGGTGCCGAGGTTGATGGAAATCATCTTGCCGACGCTCCAATGGCCGGTGACCGTGCCTTCGGCATCGGCGGCATAGGCGCTGATGGTAGCGCGCGCACCGTCGCACTGGACGACATTGCCCAGAATGCGCTTGTCGTTCTGCTCCGCCTTGCGGCGCTCCTGCAATGTCGGCTCTCCGACGGAGGTTTCGCGCTCGACAAGCATGGACAGGCTGTTTCCCATTTCCCCAGGAGACCGACGTTACATCGGCGGGGTTAAGGCGGGGTGAGGTTGAATGGTGTAGCGGGTGTTAAGCTATTCGCGAAAATTGAACCGATCGGCCCCTTGCTCCAAGACAGAATTTCGATATACCGGATGCATGACTGATATTGCGAACGATATTTCCTCAAGCATCGGCAGGAGAATACGCTCCGAAAGAGCATTGAGGGACTGGTCGCTGGCGGAGCTCGCGGACCGCTCCGGCGTGTCGAAAGCCATGCTCAGCACGATAGAGCGCGGCAAGACGAGCCCGACCGCCACACTTCTGGTGCGCATCGCGGCGGCCTTCGGCATGACGCTTTCCACCCTCATCGCGCGGGCGGAGCTGCAAGGCGGCGGGCTGCTTCGCGAAGGCGGTCAGCCGGTCTGGCGCGATCCCGCCACCGGCTATATCAGGCGGCATCTTTCGCCGGTCTCGGACATGCCGCTCGAACTGATCCGGGTCCAATTGCCGGCGGGGGCCAAGGTAAGCTTTCCGGCGGCGTCCTATGCCTTCATCAGACAACAGATATGGCTGATTTCCGGACGACTGGAATTCACCGAGGGCGATATCGTCCACAGTCTCGAACCGGGGGACTGCTTGGCGCTTGGCGCGCCGTCGGATTGCACATTTCGCGCTCTTGGACCGGATGCCGCCGACTATCTGGTCGCGCTGGCAAGAGGCTGAACGCATGGCACGCCGTCCCAAACGCTCCGACAATGGGGGACCGCCACTCGACGACTACAAGGGCCCCCCATGGGGCAAGGGCGACCCTTACGTCTTCCTTGCCTGGCAGGCTGCGTATGCCAAGGCGTGGAAGGCGCCGAGCCGCGACGTGATGCTGATGCGGATGGAAAAGGCCGAGCGGCTGGGCCTGACCTATGAGGAATATACGCTCGAAATTCTGGAACGCGGGCTGCATCTGCAGCCAAAGGACACCGATCGCATTGCCGCGATCAAGGCAGTACGAAAGCGACGCCGAGTCAGTGGTCTTGATTGACGGCTGGAACACGCCGATCGCTCCATCGCAGTCAAAGGACATCGCACGCATGAGCTCCATCGAAATCAAGGCTCTGACCCAGGCTGCAGGAGCCCAAGCAATGCTGGGCGATATGCTGATCGAGACGGTTGCCGCCGGCGGATCGGTCAGTTTCATGCACCCGCTGGCGCCGGAAGCGGCAGGCTCCTTCTGGACCAAATCGCTTATGGCGGCGGCAAGAGGCGAACGAGCGGTGCTGGGCGCCTGGGACGGTGAGGTTCTGGTCGGCACCGTCACCTTGCTGCTCGACTGTCCCCCCAACCAGCCGCACCGGGCCGAGATCGCCAAGCTGATGACCCGCGTCGCTCGTCGCGGCCAAGGGGTGGCGACTCGCCTGATGCAAGCGGCCGAAAGCCTCGCTGTCGAGAAGGGCCGCACGCTGCTGGTGCTGGACACGGCGGCCGAGGACGGCGCTTCCGGCCTCTATGAGAGACTGGGATTCACGCTGGCCGGCGAGATACCGGACTATGCATTGAAGCCGCATGGGGGACTGACCGGTACGCTTATCTACTGGAAGCGCATCGGCCAGACCCGGTGACGCTCGGCTGTCGCAAGGCTCCGTTTGATTTTTCTACAGATAATCGCACGGGTAAGTATCTCGAATAGCATGGCCGGGCAGATAGACAGTTAAGTACTGCTTCGAGTATCTTTCGGCCTTTCGCAGTGCCGCCCTACGGCCGTCCGAAGATGCGCCGTGCGCGCATCGCCGGTTGAGCGACACGAAGCACACACAATACCTGTCACGAAGATTTCGTAGGATGCAACAAAACTGCCGAGCATTTGCAAGCCAGCAAGGAGCTATTCCATGTCCGATTTGATCGCCATCGTCTATTCGACCGAAGCCAAGGCGGAAAAGGTGCGCAAGCGGCTGTTCGAATTGCAGAAGGAATACCTGATCGAACTCAGCGATGCGGTGATCGCGGTGAAGCAGGAGAGCGGTGACGTCAAGCTCAATCAACTCTTCAACCCAACCACCGCTGGAGCGGTCTCCGGCAGCTTCTGGGGGCTCCTCGTCGGAATGATCTTCCTAATGCCGGTCGTAGGAGCGGCGGTTGGCGCTGCCTCGGGCGCTCTTGGCGGCGCGCTGAGCGATTTCGGCATCAACGACAAGTTCATGAAGGAACTCGGGTCAAGCCTGCAGCCCGGCAACGCGGCACTGTTCGTGTTGGTCCGTAAGATGACAGCCGACAAGGTGCTCGAGGATCTGAAAGGATCGGGCGGCACCGTGCTGAAAACCTCACTCGAC
Organism: Mesorhizobium sp. WSM4823; assembly: GCF_055811195.1. Classification (NCBI taxonomy): domain Bacteria; kingdom Pseudomonadati; phylum Pseudomonadota; class Alphaproteobacteria; order Hyphomicrobiales; family Phyllobacteriaceae; genus Mesorhizobium; species Mesorhizobium sp. WSM4823. The sequence continues at coordinate 383,274 of NZ_JBVVQL010000005.1, read as the reverse complement.
CACACCAAGGAGCAGGCCCTGCGCGACGCGCTGGCAGCCACGCAGAACCAGCCGGTATCCGCACCCGACGCTCCTGCCGCCTGATTACAGAGGAGGCGCGGCATTCGCCGCACCTCCCTTCTGTACTACCGCGCTGCTATCCCTTGTGATGGACTTGCTGCAGCCCGTAGACCGGCGTTTCGATGCCTTCGTGCCGTGCCTTCAACTGCAGGGACAGGAATTGCGAATAGTGGCGCGACTGGTGCAAATTGCCGCCATGGAACCACAGCGCCTCCTGTTGCGTCGGCTTCCACATATTGCGCAATTCGCCCTCCCAGGGGCCGGGATCCTTGGTGGTGTTGGAGCCGAGGCCCCAGCATTTCCCGACCTTATCGGCAACGTCCCTGGATATCAGGTCGGCCGCCCAGCCGTTCATCGAGCCATAGCCGGTGGCGTAGACGATGAGGTCGGCCGGCAGGTCCGATCCGTCACTAAGCAGGACCGAATGCTCCCGGACCTCCTTAACCTCGACGCCGCTTTTCAGCTTGATCGACCCGTCGATGATGAGGTCGGAAGCGCCGACATCGATGTAGTAGCCTGAGCCGCGCCTGAGATATTTCATGAACAGGCCGGAATCGTCATCGCCCCAGTCGAGCATGAATCCTGCCTTTTCCAGCCCCTCGTAGAATTTGGCGTCTCGCTTCTTCATCTCGGCGTACGCCGGGATCTGGAATTCATGCAGGATCTTGTAGGGCAGGGACGCAAAGACGAGGTCGGCCTTGGCCGTGGTCATCCCGCCTTGCACGGCTTTTTCCGAGTAGAGCGAACCCAGTCCGATTTCCATCAGCGTGTCAGATCTGGAGATATGGGTGGTCGAGCGCTGCACCATGGTGACATCGGCGCCGGCCTCCCAAAGGGCTGCGGCGATGTCATGGGCTGAGTTGTTCGAGCCGATGACGACGGCGCGCTTGCCGGCATAGGCATCCGGGCCGGGGTGCTTCGAGGAATGGTGCTGATCACCCCTGAAGTTGTCCATGCCCTTGAATTTCGGCATGTTGGCTTTGCCTGACTGTCCCGTCGCCAGCACCAGCTGCTTCGGCTTCAACGTGATATCTTTGCCGTCGCGGTGGACGACGACCGTCCATTCCTTCTTCTCGTCGTCATAGGTGGCGCTCTTTGCCTCCGTAGAGGACCAATAGTTCAGCTCCATGACCTTGGTGTACATTTCAAGCCAGTCGCCGATCTTGTCCTTGGGCGAGAAGACCGGCCAGTTCCGGGGGAAGTCGATATAGGGCAGATGGTCGTACCAGACCGGGTCGTGCAGGCAGAGCGACTTGTAGCGCTTTCGCCATGAATCGCCGGCGCGCTCGTTCTTCTCGACGATGATGGTCGGCACGCCGAGCTGCCTCAGCCGAGCGCCTAACGCGATGCCGCCTTGGCCGCCGCCGATGATGAGCGTGTGCGGCTGACTGACAAAGCCGAGTTCGGCGGCTTCTTTCTCGCGCTCCTCCTTCCAGGTCGGCCGGTTTTTTCCGTGCCCGTGCTTGGCGCCCATCGGTCGGGCGAAACCGGCGGGTTCTTCGTGCCCCTTCAGCTCGACCATGGTGGTGAGCAGCGTCCAGATCTTGCCGTTCTTCAGCCTGATATGGCCGAAGCCGCGCGCCACCTCCGTTTCGAAGCTGATCCAGCCTTCGAGCAGCCCGTCGCTCTCGCTGGCGTCTTCGCCCTTGGCGATTGCCCAGTTCGAAGGTTTTGTCTTCGCCAACTGGCTCATCAGCATGTCGCGCACCTGGTCGCGACCTTCCATAGTCTTGATGTTCCAGGTGAAGGTCACCAGGTCGCGCCAGTAGCAGTCTTCCTGAAAGCACCCGACCGCCTTGTCGATATCACCGGCCGCAAGCGCTGCGCCGAATTGGTCGAGCAGGTCGGAGAGTTTCTTGGTTGGGGCCTTGTCGAGCATCAATTTCCTCCCGTGAAGTCCTGGTCGTCATCGTGGTTTTGCCGGACCCTCCCAGCCCGGCTGACCGGAGTATCGCGGCAAACTATGCGCTGCGTCACGTCGTCAAATAGTTTGGTGTAGTTTCAATGGGTTATCGCAAAATTATGGCGTGCGCTGGTCCGCTCGGCGGCGAGCCATTCGCCCCACATTTCGCGCGCACCGAGGAGCCGAGAGTTCGCTGCCGACAATCGTGGCTGCCTGAAGACCAAAGTTGCACCTTTGCAACACCCCATCAGACCATTGTAAATGTTGAAAGAATGGCTCTTGCGTCCAGTTTCCCGTGAGCTTAGGGAACCGCCCGTTCCTAACCCGTCCTCCTGAAAGGAGACCCTTGTCAATGACCCGGCAACCTAGATCGACACATTCCGTGCCGACGCTGGAATTGCGTGCGGCTGACAGGGTACTAATCAGGAAGAATGGCCATGGCGAAGTCCATGATCCAGCGCAGGCAGGAAGCCGAGCGCGAACGCATTGAAGCATATGCCATAACGCTGCGGCGGGTTTCTCCCGTCGCGCGTCCCGCTCCGGATTTTGAGCGGGCGCTAGACGAGGCACGGCGGGGCTTTGCCGGTATAGCGATCCGCGACGGTGCGCTGTGGCGTCCAAAGCTGAAGACGCGCGACCGCGCGCGCTTGCGGCTGGCCGCGGCGCGCCATCTTTATGCGTGTTACCCGGTTTCGGCCGCGCTCGAGGGCATCTGGCTGGACAGTTCGGGGCTGGATGCCAGCGAGATTGCGCTCCGCAAGGCCTGGTATATCGCGGTAGCGCGTGGCGACTCGCTCTACAAGGCGGGCGCCAATGCCTGGCTGTCCCGCAAAGAGGTCCATTGCTTCTTGAACCTGTGCGGCGATTTCACGTTCGACGAGGCGTTTTGGTTGGCGATCGCCCGGTCCTATACGGATGATCCGGGGTTAGCGGCCCGACTTGCGCGAACGAAAATTGCGCGCACGCCGCGCGGGGAGTTGGTCTTCTGGCGCGAGGTGACGCGATTTTTCTGCGGGCATCCAGCGTCGAAGGAGGACATCGATGATCTGTGCGACTATATCGGTGCCATGCGCCAGCGTGATGCAGCGTACAGCCTGAAGGGTCGTACGCTCGCCTCGTTGCGCCGGCAAATGTTGGAATGGCATCGCGACATTGCCGCGATCGAACGCATCGAGGCAATGCGCCGCCGCGCTGCCGGGCGGGCTCCGCGTACTGCCGGAATGCAGTCGCAGGGCCGCACCTGGGACGGCTCGCGCCTTGAGGACTGGGAATGGCAGCCATCCTCCAAGGAGGCGAAGGCCCATGGCGAGCGTTTCTTCGTTCGCCAGCTCAAGACAGCCGAGGATCTGGTTGCCGAGAGCCGAGCGATGCATCATTGCGTCTCGATGTATGCGGCCAAATGCATTGCCGGAGACGCTTCGATATGGGTGCTGCGGCGCGCAGCGCTCGGCAAAATCGAGCGGTTGTTGACGATCGAGCTCGGCCCGCAAAACCGTGCGGTGCAGGTGCGCGGTTTCGGCAATCGTCTCGCCTCGCTGGAGGAGCGCAAGATTGTCGAGCGCTGGGCTAAGGCGAGGGGCGTGGTGCTCAGGGCCTGAAACGGAAGACCCGCGCGGCGGAAATGCCGCGCGGATTGCACAAGGGGGAATGTGCCGCCGTCAGGCGTCGTGTGCACATTGGCCGTTGACAGCGGCGCAAAACCAATTCTATTGTCCGCCACCATGAAAAAGGCACTTATTCTCGTAGGAAAGCGCGTGGGCAAGGCGGTGTAACCGCCGGGCGAAAACCTCCCATGCGCAGACACAGGCTCCCTCGGGGGCCTTTTTTATTGCCCGAAACACGACTAAACGACCAGCAATCGCCCGATGGCGGACAGTACGGGATCAGACCGATGAGCAGTGGACAGAACGAGCGGCGCGAAATGACCGGTGCCGAAATGGTGGTGCAGGCGCTGAAGGACAATGGCGTCGAACATGTTTTCGGCTATCCGGGCGGCGCGGTTCTCCCGATCTATGACGAAATCTTTCAACAGGACGATGTCGAGCACATCCTCGTCCGTCACGAGCAAGGCGCGGGTCATGCGGCGGAGGGCTATGCGCGCTCGACCGGCAAGGCCGGGGTCATGCTGGTGACCTCGGGGCCGGGCGCCACCAACGCGGTGACGCCGCTGCAGGATGCGCTGATGGATTCGATCCCGCTGGTCTGCCTGACCGGTCAGGTGCCGACCTCGCTGATCGGCTCGGATGCCTTCCAGGAGTGCGACACGATCGGCATCACGCGGCCCTGCACCAAGCATAATTGGCTGGTGAAGGACGTCAACGATCTCGCGGCAATCATCCACGAGGCGTTTCATGTCGCGACGACAGGACGTCCTGGTCCGGTCGTCGTCGACATCCCGAAGGACGTGCAGTTCGCCAAGGGCATCTATGTGCCGCCGCAGACGGCGCCGCGCACCAGCTACCAGCCAAAGGTCCAGGGCGACCTGGACAAGATCAAGGCGGCGGTCGAACTGATGGCGGCCGCCAAAAAGCCGATCCTCTATACCGGCGGCGGCGTCATCAATTCCGGCCCGGAGGCCAGCCATCTGCTGCGCGAACTGGTCGACCTCACCGGCTTTCCGATTACCTCGACGCTGATGGGTCTTGGCGCCTATCCGGCGTCGGGCAAGAACTGGCTGGGCATGCTCGGCATGCACGGCACCTATGAAGCCAATATGGCGATGCATGATTGCGACGTCATGGTCTGCATCGGCGCGCGCTTCGACGACCGCATCACTGGCCGGCTCACCGCGTTCTCGCCGAACTCGAAGAAGATCCATATCGACATCGATCCGTCGTCGATCAACAAGAACGTCCACACCGACGTGCCCATCATCGGCGATGTCGGCCGGGTGCTGGAGGATCTCGTGCGGCTGTGGCGGGCGACCGCCAAGGCCGACAAGAAGGCGCTTCACCCGTGGTGGGAGCAGATCGCGAAATGGCGGGCGCGGGATTCGCTCGCCTACAGGATGAACCACGACGTGATCATGCCGCAATACGCCGTCCAGCGGCTTTACGCGCTGACCAAGGACATGGACACCTACATCACCACCGAGGTCGGCCAGCACCAGATGTGGGCGGCGCAGCACTATCACTTTGAAAAGCCGAACCGCTGGATGACATCGGGTGGGCTCGGCACGATGGGCTACGGCCTGCCGGCGGCGCTCGGCGTGCAGATCGCGCATCCGGATGCGCTGGTCATCGACATTGCCGGCGATGCCTCGGTGCAGATGACGATGCAGGAGATGAGCGCGGCGGTGCAGCACGACGCGCCGATCAAGATCTTCATCCTCAACAACCAGTATATGGGCATGGTGCGGCAGTGGCAGCAGCTTCTGCACGGCAACCGGCTGTCGCATTCCTACACGGAAGCGATGCCGGATTTCGTCAAGCTTGCCGAAGCCTATGGCGGCCACGGCATTCGCTGCGAGAAGCCGGACGAGCTGGACGACGCGATCAAGGAGATGATTTCGGTGAAGAAGCCGGTGATCTTCGACTGCCGCGTGGCCACACTTGCCAACTGCTTCCCGATGATCCCGTCAGGCAAGGCGCACAACGAGATGCTCTTGCCGGACGAGGCGACCGACGAAGCGGTGGCCAATGCCATCGACGCCAAAGGCAGGGAACTGGTGTAGCGCGCAAGCCGAGGCAGGGCTTGTCTAGAGAAGCCGTGCGGAAACAGATAATTAGCTCAAAAGTTTGAAATCGAGATTCATGTCATGAACGCACAGCTTCAACCAACCGGTTCCGCTTACTTCATCGCCAAGGAAACGGAAAAGCCGGAGACCCACACGCTTTCCGTGCTGGTCGACAATGAGCCGGGCGTGCTTGCCCGGGTCATCGGGCTGTTTTCCGGACGCGGCTACAACATCGAGAGCCTGACGGTTTCCGAAACCGAACATGAGAAGCACCTGTCGCGCATCACCATCGTGACGCGCGGCACGCCGCATGTGTTGGAGCAGATCAAGCATCAGCTCGAGCGCATCGTGCCGGTGCACCGTGTCGTCGATCTCACTGTGCGCTCGCACGAGCTCGGCCAGGACCGGCCGCTTGAACGCGAACTAGCGCTGGTGAAAGTGGCCGGCACCGGCGAAGCCCGCGTCGAGGCGCTGAGGCTGGCCGATGCCTTCCGCGCCAGCGTCATCGACGCCAACACCGAGCATTTCATCTTCGAGATCACCGGCAAGGGCTCCAAGATCGACCAGTTCATCGCCATCATGAAGCCGCTTGGCCTAGTCGAAATCTGCCGCACCGGCGTGGCGGCGTTGAACCGCGGCCCGCAAGGAATGTGATCGTCCGGCGCTTGAGTCCAGTGCTTCGGCGCCGCCTGTATTTATTCTGTCGCCTTGATCCTGATCTTCTGGCCCGGCTGCCGCCGTGAGGTGGCCTTTGTGCGTCTGAGGTAAAAGGACAATATTGCTGACCCGCCTGGGAGGAAGCCATGACCCTCGACGCATTCCTTGCCCTGCTGGTCTACGCCTTCGTAACCTCGATCACGCCGGGTCCGAACAACTTCATGCTTTTGGCTTCCGGCGTGAATTTCGGTTTCGCCAAAACCATTCCGCACATGCTGGGCATCAGCATCGGCTTTCTCGTGTTGTTGCTGGCCGTCGGCTTCGGTCTGGGCGCGGTGCTAACTGCGTTTCCGGTTCTGCACACCGGGTTGAAGATCGCGGGCGGCGCGTATTTGCTTTACCTCGCCTGGAAGATCGCCATGTCGCGTTCGCTCAGCGGCAAGGGCGAGGCCAAGGCGCGACCGATGCGTTTCATCGATGCGGCAGCGTTCCAATGGGTCAATCCCAAGGCTTGGGTCATGGCGATCACTGCCATGGCCGTCTACGCCAATCCGGAGCACCCGTTCTTGTCGGTGGCGTTGATTTCGATAGCCTTCACCATCGTCAACCTGCCGAGCGTTTCGGTGTGGGCAGGTTTCGGCACGGCGCTGCGCGGTTTTCTCTCTGATCCGGTGCGGCTGAAATGGTTCAACATCGCCATGGGCGTGCTGCTCGCAGCGACGCTGTGGCCGATGCTGCGATAGCTTTCGAATTATTGTGCACTGCACATTAAATCTTCGTAATGCCGGCTTTTGGCACTTTTTCGCCTTCGGCGCCTTCTATCTATCTGGTGCACCTGCGGCACGAGGCTGCGAGTTACGCCAAGATATGACCACCGAACCACGGCGTGTCGGACAGAAGGCTTTTGACGATGCGTGGAAAGATCGTGCTTGCGGTCGCCTGCCTTGTCGCGGCTGGGCTCTATCTTTCGCCCGCTGCAACGGACAAGCTCCGGCAGGTGCTGTCAGCGGGGCAGGCGGCGCCTGACAAACCGGCGGCCGCCGCAAATGCCGCACGTTCGACCTCGGTGGTTGCCGCCACCGCTTCGACGGCCGATTTCCCGATCCGGCGCTACGCCATCGGCTTTGTATCCTCCCCCGCAGTGGTCAGCGTGAACGCGCGGATCTCGAGCCAGATCACATCGATCGCCGTCAAGGACGGCCAGATGGTCAGGGCTGGCGACCTTCTATTCTCGCTGGACGATCGTGCTCTGAAGGCGCAACTGGCCCGTGACCAGGCGACGCTCGCCAAGGACCTAGCACTGCTGGCCAGTGCCACGGCCGATCTTGAACGCGCTAAGAATCTTGTCGCCAGGCAGGCCGGCACGCAGCAGACCTATGATCAGGCGATCGCCGCGCAGAAGTCCGCTGCCGCCACGGTCGATGCCGACAAGGCGACAATCGATGCGGACGAGGTCCAACTTGGCTTTGCCACGATCACGGCGCCGATTGCCGGCAGGCTTGGCGCGGTCAGCGTCGCCATCGGCGATCTCGTCACCACCAGCAACGGCAGCAGCACGTCGACCCCGCTGGTGACCATCACCCAGGTGGACCCGCTGCAGGTGAACTTCAATCTTCCGGAAAGCGATCTTGCCTTGCTGCATAAGGCGCTGGCGGCGCCGCAGGTAGGCGCAGTCACGCTGACCAGGGATGGCGATCCGACACCGATCGGCAAGGGGCCCCTCGATTTCGTCGATTCCAGTGTCGACACGGCGTCCGGCACGATCGCGACGAGGGCCAGCGTGCCCAATGCCGATCTTTCGCTGTGGCCGGGCCAATATGTGAACGTCGTACTCGATGCCGGCATCATGCCGCAAATGACCTCCGTTCCCACGGTTGCGGTCCAGCCCAGCCAGAAGGGGCCGTTCGTCTATGTGATCAAGCCTGACAACACGGTGGAGATGCGCCCCGTGCAGGTCGCACTGACCGAAGGCGACAACAGCGCTATCGGCGAGGGGCTAAAGAGCGGCGAACGTGTCGTCGTCGAGGGCCAAACAAGGCTGAAGAACGGCTCGCCGGTCCGCGAAGCCGAAGCTTCGGCCGGGCCTAGTGATCAAGCGTCTCCCAAGGTTGCCGAGACTGGCGGGCCGCCCCCATGATCTCCGAATTCTGCATCCGCAGGCCCGTCGCCACCCTGCTCATGTCCTTTGCGCTCGTGTTGGGCGGGCTGTTCGCTTACAAGTTCCTGCCGGTGGCCGCTCTGCCGAGCGCCGAGTTTCCGGTGGTCAACGTCTCGGCCTCGCTGCCCGGCGCCTCGCCGGAAACCATGGCGACTTCGGTGGCAACGCCGCTGATCAAGCAGTTCGCCACCATCGCCGGCATCGATTCGATCTCGACGACCAACTCGCTCGGCCAGACCTCGATCGCCATCCAATTCGTGCTCGACAGGGGTATCGATGCAGCCGCCGCCGACGTGCAGGCGGCGATCGCGAGAACGCAGCGGCAATTGCCGCCCGAGATGACCAGTCCGCCGAGCTACCGCAAGGTCAATCCGGCCGATGCGCCGATCCTGCTGATGTCGCTGGTCAGCGACACAGTTCCGCTGACCGATCTCGATGCCTTCGCCGAGAATGTGATCTCGCCGTCGCTGTCGACGATCGAGGGTGTGGCGCAGGTCTCGATCTTCGGCCAGCAGAAATACGCCGTGCGTGTCCAGATCGATCCGACGGCGCTCGCCGCACGCGGCATTTCAATCGACCAGCTGCAGACGGCAATCGCCTCGGCCAACAGCAACACGCCGCTCGGCGTGCTGCAGAACGACAAGCAGCAGCTGACGATCACAGCCAATACTCAGCTGACCAACGCGGCGGGATTTTCAAACATCATCATAGCCACCAGGAACGGCCATCCGGTGCGGCTCGGCGAGGTGACCCGCGTCATCGATTCGGTCGAGACCACGACGACAGCCAGCTGGTACGACGGCACCCGCGCCATCATCATGGCCGTGCAGCGCCAGCCCGATGCCAACACCGTCGATGTCGTCGATCGCGTCAAGGCGATGCTGCCGTCCTTCCAGGATCAAATGCCGGCGGCGGCCAGCATACAGTTGCTCAATGACCGCTCGACTTCGATCCGCGAGGCGGTCGACGACGTCCAGTTCACGCTGCTGCTCACCATCGCGCTGGTGGTGATGGTGATCTTTCTGTTCCTGCGCCGGGTAACGGCGACGATCATCCCGGCGGTGGCGGTGCCGATCTCGCTGATCGCCACGCTCGGCGCCATGTTCCTGTTTGGCTTTTCCATCGACAACATTTCGCTGATGGGTCTGACGCTGGCGGTTGGCCTCGTCGTCGACGATGCGATCGTCATGCTGGAGAACATTTTTCGCCACATGGAGGAGGACGGGCTCTCGGCCTTCGACGCGGCGCTCAAGGGTGCGCGCGAAATCGGCTTCACCATCATCTCGATTTCGATCTCGCTGGTGGCTGTATTCATCCCCGTGCTTTTGATGGGCGGAGTGATCGGGCGCATCTTCAACGAGTTCGCGGTGGTGGTGACAGTCGCCATCCTGGCGTCGATGTTCGTATCGCTGACGCTGACGCCGATGCTGTGTTCGCGGCTTTTGTCTGTGAAGGCCGAGCGCGAGGCAGTGCAGGGCGAAGGTCACAGGCACAATGTCTTCATGCGGGGCTATGACTGGCTGCTGATCTTTTGCCTGCGGCACAGTTTCCTGGTTTTTCTCGTCTTCGTCGGGACGGCCGCACTGTCGGTCTGGCTGATCCAGACCTCGCCGAAGGGCTTCTTCCCGCAGGAGGATATCGGCCAGATTTCGGTGACGACCACCGCGCGCCAGGACATTTCGTTCGACGCCATGGTGAAGCTGCAGGGGCAAGTGGCTGATGTCTTTACCCATTCACCTTACGTCTCGCATGTAGGGTGGTCGGTAGGCAGCGGAGACAACGCGCTCAACCAGGGCCGGCTCTATGTGCAATTGAAGGACAAGGACCAGCGCCCCGCCATCGACAAGGTGCTTTCGGATCTGCGGCGGCAACTGGCCAATGTTCCCGGCATCGAAACCTTCATGCAGCCGGTGCAGAATCTACGGCTCGGCGCGCGCGCTTCGGCCAGCGCCTATCAGCTCGTCGTGCAGGGTCTCGACATCGGCGCGGCGGACGTTTGGGCGCAGAAGCTCACCGACGCGATGGCCGCCGACCACAGCGTCTTCACAGATGTCACCAATGATTTGCAGAATAACGCCTTGCAGGCGTCGCTGGTGGTCGACCGCGACAAGGCGGCGACGCTCGGCGTCGACACCGATACGTTGCGCTCCAGCCTCTATGGCGGTTTCGGCACCGAGCAGGTGTCGACCATCTTCGGCTCCGCCGACAGCTACGAGGTGATCATGGAGCTCGACCCGAGAATCGAGTGGTCGCCAGAAAGAATGCTGGCGATCAAGGTGAGAACGTCCAGCGGTAGCCTGGTGCCGCTCGGCGCTTTCGCCCGTGTCGATCGGACCGCCGGTGCCTTGACCGTCAATCAGCTCGGCCAGCTTCCGGCGGTGACCATCTCCTACAATCTGCCGCAGGGCGTCGCGCTCGGCGACAGCGTGACCCGCATCAATGCGCTGAAGGAAGAGATCGGCATGCCGGCGACGATCTCGACCACCTTTTCTGGCACGGCGAAAACGTTCCAGGATTCGCTTGCCAACCAGGGCCTGCTGATCGGCGGCGCGATCCTGACCATCTACATCGTCCTCGGCATCCTCTACGAAAGCTTCATCCACCCGCTCACCATCCTGACCGGACTGCCGTCGGCCGTGCTCGGCGCGCTTGTTGCGTTGCGGCTTGCGGGAATGGACTTGTCGGTGATCGCCGTCATCGGCATCCTGATGCTGATCGGCATCGTCAAGAAGAACGGCATCATGATGATCGACGTCGCGCTCGAACTCAGGCGTGAGGGGATGTCGCCGCTCGAATCCATTCACAAGGCCTGCCTGATGCGCTTCCGGCCGATCATGATGACGACGCTGGCGGCGCTGATGGGCACGATCCCGATCGCGCTTGGGACCGGCGCCAGCGCGGAACTGCGCCAGCCGCTCGGCGTGGCAGTGGTCGGCGGCCTGGTCGCTTCGCAAGCGCTGACGCTGTTCGTCACGCCGGTGATCTATGTCTACATGGAGCATCTTTCCGGCTGGCTTGTCGGGCTGTGGCCGAGGCGTCGGGACGAGCAGCTACCCGTCGAAGCCATCGACCAGCCTTCGCTGTTCGAGGGCGGAGAAGCGTTGCAGGGCGAGCCGCAGAAGGCGGCAGCGGAATAGAGGCCGATAGGGCTGGCCCAAGCCGCGGCGCTTGCGGCGGGATGCGTGCAGTCGTAATTTGCAGCCATGTCACATGATCATAACCACGATAACGAGCTTGATCCTTTTGCCGCCCGGGTGCGCGCGCTGGAGACGATCCTTACCCAGAAAGGGCTGATCGATCCGGCCGCGATCGACGTGATCGTCGACACCTACGAGACAAAAATCGGTCCGCGCAACGGCGCGCGGGTGGTGGCGAAGGCCTGGGCCGATGCCGGCTTCGCCGCCTGGCTGAAACGCGATGCGACGGCGGCGATCGAATCGCTGAGCTATACCGGCCGGCAAGGCGAGCACATGCAGGCGGCGTTCAATTCAGAGGAGACGCACAACCTTGTCGTCTGCACGCTGTGCTCCTGCTATCCGTGGTCGGTGCTCGGCTTGCCGCCGGTCTGGTACAAGTCGCCACCCTATCGTTCGCGCGCGGTGATCGATCCGCGCGGCGTGCTCGAGGAGTTCGGGCTGACGCTACCCGCGACAACAAAAATCCGGGTATGGGATTCCACCGCCGAGCTTCGCTATCTGGTCGTGCCGATGCGGCCGAAGGGCACCGACGGATGGAGCGAGGAGCGGCTGGCGGATCTGGTGACGCGCGACGCGATGATCGGTACGGCGCTGGCGAAGGAGCCGGCATGAACGCACCGCATGATCTCGGTGGGCAGATGGGGTTCGGGCCGGTCGCACCCGAAAAGGACGAGCCGTATTTCCATGCCGCCTGGGAAAGGCGGGCGCTGGGTGTGACGCTCACCGCCGGCGCGATGGGTGCTTGGACCATCGACGAGAGCCGGCATGCGCGGGAATCGCTACATCCCGCCGACTATTATGCCTCCAGCTACTATCAGATATGGATCAAGGCGCTGGAAACCTTGCTGAAGCGGCATGGCTTCGTCAGCGACCGCGATCTGGCCGCGGGCAACGCGGTCGATCCAGCGGCGACGCCAAAGCGGGTGCTGAAAGCCGAAAACGTGCCTGATGTGTTGGCCAAGGGCGGCCCCTGCGACCGACCGATCGCTACGCCGGCGCGGTTCAAGGCAGGCGACCTGGTGCGCACGAAGAATTTCCATCCGACCGGCCACACAAGGCTGCCGCGCTACGCCCGTGGCAAGCAAGGCGTCGTCGAGGCGGTGCGCGATGGTTTTGTCTTCCCTGATGCGAATGCGCATGGCCAGGGCGAGAACCCGCAATGGGTCTATACAGTGGCTTTCGACGGCGCGGAGATCTGGGGCGAGGGCGCCGACCCGACGCTGACCGTGTCGATCGATGCCTGGGAGAGCTATCTTGAGCCGGCGTGAAGAACTGCCGGCGGGTTTCGACGAGCCGGTCTTCGCCGAGCCATGGCAGGCGGAAGCCTTCGCCATGGCGGTTGCGCTGCACGACAAGGGCCTGTTTTCCTGGAGCGAATGGGCGGACGCCTTGTCTGCTGAGGTCAAGAAGCCCGGCGCCGCAACCGATGGCCACGATTATTACGAGCACTGGCTCGCGGCGCTGGAAAATTTGCTGTCGACCAAAGGGGTTGCCGGCAAGGGCGACGTCGATGCGCTCGCCGCTGCCTGGGAACGCGCCGCGCATGCAACGCCGCATGGCAAGCCGATTCTGCTCGAGAACGATCCCAGGTCGACCGAAGGTCGTGGCTCCCGGACCGGCTAGGTCATTGCGGACAGGCGTTTGTTCTCTTTACGTTCCTGTTTCTGCCTGATAGCTTTCATTGGTGTCGGTGCGGCCCGCCGCCGATGATCTGATGACGGTGGCCGTCGGCCTTGTCTTTCCCTCGCGAATCCGGTCTCTCGCGCTGATGGAATTCTCTCCTCAACAGGACGATGCGCTGAAGGCGGTAGCCAACTGGCTCAAGACCGGAAAGCCGCAGCTCTTCCGGCTGTTCGGCTATGCCGGCACCGGCAAGACGACGCTGGCGCGCTATTTCGCCGAACATGTCGACGGCCAGGTGCAGTTCGCAGCCTTCACCGGCAAGGCGGCGCAGGTGCTGCGTTCCAAGGGGGCGGTCAATGCCCGCACCATCCATTCGCTGATCTACCGGCCTAAGGGCGAGGAATCGGTGGCGGACGAAGTGACCGGCAAGACCTCGATGTCGCCGACTTTCTCGCTCAACCGGCAAAGCCCGATCTCGCGTGCCAAGCTCGTCGTCATCGACGAATGCTCGATGGTCGACGAACAGCTCGGCCGCGACCTGATGAGTTTCGGCACGCCGATCCTCGTCCTCGGCGATCCCGGCCAGTTGCCGCCGATCTCGGGCGGCGGTTTCTTCACCGACCATGAGCCCGACATCCTGCTCACCGAAATCCACCGTCAGGCGCGCGACAATCCGATCCTGCGGCTGGCGCTCGACGTGCGCGAGGGGCGCGAATTCATGCGCGGCGACTATGGCACGGCGCAGGTGATCGGCAAGGAAGACGTCACTCAGGAGCTGGTGCTGAAGGCGGACCAGGTGCTGGTCGGCACCAACAGGACGCGGCGTCGCTATAATCAGCGGCTGCGCGAGCTGAAGGGGTTCAATGCCGATTATCCCCAAGCAGGCGACAAGCTCGTCTGCCTGCGCAACGACCCAGCCAAGGGGTTGCTCAACGGCTCGCTGTGGAAGGTGATGACCTCGTCGCGCGAGACGGTGAAGCCCGGCATCAATTTGCTGGTCTCACCGGAGGAGGACGATCCGGACCGCGGCGTCGCCAAGATCAAGCTGCTCAAAGCGGCGTTCGAGGAACCAGACGCCGATATTCCCTGGCAGCAGAAAAAGCGCTTCGACGATTTCGACTATGGCTACGCGCTGACCGTGCACAAGGCGCAGGGATCGCAATGGAACGAGATCGTGCTTTTCGACGAAAGCTGGGCGTTCAAGGAAACCCGCCAGCGCTGGCTCTATACCGCGATCACGCGTGCGGCCGAGCGGCTGACGATTGTCAGATAGGTGGAGCCGCCCGGGGACTGGAGCTGCATCACCGTGGGGCAAGCGGTTTGGCGCCGAGCCATTCCCAGGCGGATGCTTCGTCTTCTGCCTCGAAATGCCTGAGCTCGACCGGAGAGGAAGCAGACAACAAGCTCTGCGCGTCGGGTATCCAGTTCGGCTCGCCAACCGCAGCGCAGCGGCCGACATGCTCCACGGCATGGGTCGTGCCCTGTTCAAGCGTTTCGTCCGACACATCGCCCCAATCGACGCCATCATGATCGATCAGGCGCACCAGCACGTCGATTTTCGGGTGCAACGCGTATGCCGCCTCCAGCAAACCGAACAGGTTTTCCGCGTCGGCTCCCGTTACATGGCCGACGACATCGATGGCGAACAGGTCGTCGCGGTCGGCGTCGATGCGGCGAACCGCAGGCACGGCTTCAAGGTAATTCACGGGGTCTTCCTCTTGCTGGACATCATCCGTCCCTCTGGAACACCGGAAACCCCCTGTCCGTTCCCGCCAAAGGCGGTATAGATGGCCGCTAATACATCCGGACCAGAGAAGCCATGCCTGCAAAACTCTCCGTCAATCTTAATGCCATCGCCATGCTTCGCAACCGGCGAGACCTGCCATGGCCGAGCGTCACAGGGCTCGGGCGCATCGCACTTGCCGCGGGTGCGCATGGACTGACGGTGCATCCGCGACCCGACGAGCGGCACACAAGGCATTCCGACCTGCCGGAGATCAGGGCGCTGATCGACGACGAATTCCCCAAGGCAGAGTTCAATATTGAGGGCTATCCGAATGAGGATTTTCTGGCGCTTGTGGAAAAGCACCAGCCGGAGCAGGTGACGCTGGTGCCGGACGACCCTGCCCAGGCTACCTCCGATCATGGTTGGAACTTCGTTGCCGACGCGGCGTTCCTGACACCGATCGTCAAGCGCCTGAAAAAGGGAGGCTTTCGCGTATCTTTGTTTTCCGATTCGGATCCAGCAGGCGTGAAGGCCGCGCGCGACACCGGCGCAGACCGGATCGAGCTCTACACGGGTCCGTATGGCAGCTATCATTCCGATTCCGCAAAAGCGGCAAAGGAGTTGGAAAGATTGGGAAAAACCGCGGATGCCGCACTTGCCGCCGGGCTTCAGGTCAATGCCGGGCACGATCTGGTGGTGAGCAACCTGCCGGCATTGGCAAAGCGCATTCCGGCATTGGCCGAAGTGTCGATCGGACATGGGTTGACAGCCGATGCGTTGGAGTATGGCATGGCCAGCACGGTCAAAAGATTTCTGAAGGCCTGTGGGTGGTAGAGATGGAAGCCTCGCTTTGCGGACATGGCAGCCATCACGTTGGGGCACTTGATATTGCATCGCAGCAAGCGTAGAGCACCGCGCGCTTATCGGAGTGTTGTCCATGGCCCTTACCAATAGTGGTAGTGAGGCAGAACCCGTCGAACAATCAAGCCATTCTGAGGTTGGACAGCACAGCACCAAGGTACTGATGCTGGGCGCACTCGGCGTGGTCTATGGCGACATCGGTACCAGCCCGATCTACGCGCTTCGCGAGGCACTACATGCTTCGTCCGGCACCGATCCGCGCAGTGCCGTTCTGGGCATTCTGTCGCTGATCGTCTGGGCACTGACGATCATCGTGACAATAAAATATGTCGCTTTCGTGCTTCGGGCGGACAATAACGGCGAGGGCGGCACTCTGTCGCTCATGGCGCTGGCCAGGAAAGCCTATCCGGCTGGTTCCGGCATCATTCTTGCCATTGGTCTCTGCGGAGCCGCATTGTTTTTCGGCGACGCGATCATAACGCCGGCCATCTCGGTGCTTTCAGCGGTGGAGGGCCTGAGCGTCGTGACCCCGGCGTTCGATCCGTACGTGGTTCCCATTACATTGGTGATTCTTGCCGTCTTGTTTGCCGTGCAGCGCTTCGGGACCGGTAGAGTGGCCTCCGTTTTCGGGCCGGTGACGGGGCTCTGGTTTCTGGCGATCGGCATTGCCGGATTGCTGCATATTTGGGACGATCCCTCGGTGCTTTTGGCGATCAATCCCTATTATGCAGTCGTCTACCTTGCCGAAGCCAAGGCGGGGGCATTTCTCACAGTCGGCGCGGTTTTTCTGGCGGTCACCGGTGCTGAAGCACTGTACGTCGATCTCGGCCACTTCGGTCGCCGTCCAATCGTGCTGGCCTGGTTCTGGATCGTCTTCCCCTGCCTGCTGCTTAGCTATTTTGGGCAAGGCGCATTCGTTCTTGCCCACGGGGGGCTGCCCGATAACCCGTTTTTCCAAATGCTGCCAGATTGGGCGCTGATACCGATGGTCGGGCTCGCAACAGCAGCGACGGTCATTGCAAGTCAAGCCGTTATCTCCGGGGCGTTTTCGCTGACCCGGCAGGCGGTACAGCTCAATCTTCTGCCCAGAATCGAAGTTCAGCATACTTCCGAGATGCAACTCGGCCAAATTTACATGCCGCGCGTGAATCTCATTCTCGCGCTCGGCGTAATGCTGCTGGTCGTCGGCTTTGGCAGTTCGAGTTCGCTCGCTTCCGCCTATGGAATTTCGGTGACAGGCGAAATGCTGATGACGACTATTTTGCTATTCGTGGTGATGCGCTGGCAATGGAAATGGCAGACCGCGCTCGCTGCGGCGCTCGCGCTGCTCTTTGGCACGATAGACACCGGCTTCTTCCTGGCAAATATTGTGAAATTTGTGGAAGGCGGATGGGTTTCGATCGCTGTTGCCTGCATCATGGGGCTGATCATGGGGACCTGGATACGCGGCAGTCGCTATCTATTCGACAAGACGCGCAGGAACGAGATTCCGCTCGATTTCCTTGCCGGCAATCTGTTGAAGAAGAAACCGCAGCTGGTGTCCGGTACGGCCGTGTTCCTGACCAGCGATCCCGTCAGCGCGCCGACCGCGCTGATGCACAGCCTGAAGCATTATAAGGTGCTGCACGAACAGAATGTCATCCTCTCGGTGGTGACGGCGCAGCAGCCCGTCGTGCCCGACAGTGACCGGGTCAAGATGGAAACGATCAACGAGCTGTTCATGCGGGTGACGCTGACCTTCGGCTACATGGAGCAGCCCAACATTCCGCGTGCGCTGGCGATCTGCCGCAAGCAGGGCTGGAAGTTCGACATCATGACGACATCCTTCTTCCTATCGCGGCGCTCACTCAAGGCATCACCCAATTCCGGCATGCCGGTGTGGCAGGACAAGCTGTTCATCGGGCTGGCGCGCACGGCGGCGGATGCGACCGAGTATTTTCAGATCCCGACCGGGCGTGTGGTGGAGATCGGAACGCAGGTGGCTATCTAGAAAAAGGCCGTGCCCTGTCGAAAGGCACGGCCTTTTTTGGAACCGCCGCGGCTTCAGCCAGCCAGAGTTGCTTTGTTCGACTCGAGGAAATTTTTCAGCGATTGCGGCTTTTTACCTGAAAGCGTCTCGATCGCATCGGTCACCATGCCGATTCGTCCCGAGCGCGTGTTGGTGTCGAAGGAAACGATGACGGGGGCGAAGCCTTCGGGGACGCCTGCCGCCTTCAGCCCTTCGGCCAGCGCCTCGTCCGAAAGCTGGATGACCTCGATGGGTTTGCCGGTGACGTCGGTCACCAGGGCTGCGATCTCGGCGACCGTGTGCGCCTGCGGACCCGTCAGCGTGTATATCGTGCTTTCGGTCGCGCCCGAGGCAAGGCCGGCGGCGATCGCTGCGGCCATGTCGTCGCGAGCGCCATGGGCGATGCGGCCGTCCGCGGCCGATGTGTACCACTGGCCCGAGGCAATGGCGTGCGGCAGCGACATGAACAGGTTCTCCTGATACCAGCCATTGCGGAAAATCGTGTAGAGGATGCCGCTCGCCTTGATCGCCTGTTCGGTGCCGTAGTGATCGCCCGCAAACAGCACCGGCGATCCCGGCTCCGGGTTGGGCATAGAGGTGTAGAGCAGATGCGAAACGCCGGCCTGCTTGGCTGCCGCGACCGCGCTCTGATGCTGCTTCAGGCGTTTGCCCTGAAGTGCGAGCTCGTCGGTTGAGATGATCAGGACCCTGTCAGCGCCCGTGAATGCCTCGACGAGCGACTCGGTATCGTCGAAATCGGCCCGCCTGATGGCGATGCCGCGCGCCGCCAGGTCGGCGAGATTTGCCGGATTGCGTGTGGTGGCGATGATGCGTGCGGGCGAGACCTTGAGCGTATTCAAGAGGCGATGGATGACGGCGCGGCCGAGCTGGCCGGAAGCGCCGGTGACGAGAAGGGTTTCGGTCATGGGAGGTCCTGTCGTTGCGCCGGAGCGGCGGGTGCTTATATGGGTCTCAAAAAGAGACCAGCACTAAAATAGGAATTGACCGACCCTCGTAAAGAAGGCAGTTTTGCGGGAGGTAGGCAGGCGTAGGGAACCAGCGATGGACAGCAAGATCGTCAGTCTGAGATCGAAGCTCGAGATCTATAAATCGGGCAGCGGCGGGGGGAACATTGCGGACTGTCCGGTCCGCGACGTGATCCAGGGCATCAGCAACAAATGGAGTTCGCTGTTGATGATGGCGCTGGCCGAAAAGCCGTACCGCTTTGGCGAATTGCGGCGGCTGGTGCCTGACATTTCACAGCGCATGCTCACCCAGACGCTCCACGATTTGCAGCGCGACGGCTACGTCCATCGCGAGGTGTTCCCGACCAAGCCGCCGAGCGTCGAATACAGTCTGACCGATCTCGGACGCTCGATGTTTGGGCCGCTGCACCAGCTGCTTCAGTGGGCCGAGCTCAATCATGGCGCTGTACGCGCTGCGCGGAACGCCTTCGACGCTGTCTAGACCTAACCCCATCGATACCAGAAGCGGCGGCTTGATTTGGCGATACTGCTGAAGGACTGTCCGGCCCGGGCGGGAAGATTCGGCGGGCAATGGGCATTTCTTTGGACATCGCGATTGCCGGGGCAGGCCCGGCCGGACTGGCCACGGCACTCTATCTGAGGCGCGCCGGGCATCGGGTCACCATCTTCGAGCGCTTCGACGAGCCAAAGCCGGTCGGATCCGGGCTGATCCTGCAGCCGACCGGGCTGACGGTGCTTGCCGATCTTGGTCTGCTCGACGACATCCTCGCGTTGGGCAGCCGCATCGACCGCCTGCATGGCGCTGATGCGAAAACCGGCCGCACCGTGCTGGACGTCCGCTATGATGCACAGCGCCGCAGTCGTTTCGGGCTGGCGGTGCACCGGGCGGCTTTGTTCGGCGTGCTTTTCCGCGCCGTCCAGCGCGAGGCGATCGTCATCGAAACCGGCGTCGAGCTCGAGACACTGGAAACCGGCGAGCGCGCAATGCTGGTCTGCGGCAACGGGCGAAGGACAGGGCCATTCGACCTGGTCGTCGATGCCAGCGGTTCGCGCTCCAAATTGCGGCAGTGTGTGCAGAATCCGGGTGAACCGCGGCCGCTCGCCTATGGCGCGTTCTGGGCGTCGCTCGGCTGGCGCGGCGACCGTTTCGATGCGCACGCCCTGCTGCAGCGTTACGACAGAGCGAGCGTAATGATCGGCGTGCTGCCGATCGGCCGGCCGGAGCCGGACGCCGAGGAGATGGCGGCGTTCTTTTGGAGCCTGAAGCCGGCGGACGCCGGGCAGGTGAGGGCGGCAGGCCTTGACGCGTGGAAGGCGAGGGTTGTTCGGCTTTGGCCCGAATGCGAGGCGTTCACGAGCCAGATCGACAGTTTCGAGCAGCTTTCGCTGGCGCGCTACGGCCATCACACGCTCAAGGTGCCGGCCGCAAGGCGATTGGCTGTGATCGGCGATGCGGCGCATTCGACCAGCCCGCAGCTCGGGCAAGGGGCGAACATGGCGCTGCTCGACGCGGCGGCGCTCAACTACGCGCTGCTGCAGACTGACGGCGTCGACGCGGCGCTGGAGACTTATGTCAAGGCGCGGCGGTGGCACGTCCGGGTCTTTCAGGCGCTGTCGCTGATGCTGACGCCGTTCTATCAGTCGGATTCGACCGTGATGCCGTTTGTCCGCGACAGGCTGGTGGCGTCGGTGGCAAAAATTCCACCGGCGCCAAACATCCTTGCCTCGATGGTGGCTGGAACACTGGTCGATCCGTTCAGGCGGATCGGGATTGAGGAAGCGCAGTGGCTGCCTCGGTGCGGCGGATGAGTTTCGAAAGATGCGAACCCCTCGCTTGCAGGAATGCATGAAGGCGCTGTGGATAATCCGGGGTGACAGCGTCCTTCACCGACTTGCGTTCGTGCAATCCTTTGCGCCAGGCCTCGACAAGCGGCTTTCCGCTAAGGATGCCGAAATCGCCGATCCGATCGAAGGCGTCGAAATAGCGGAAGATTGGTCCATAGACAGCATCGACCAATGAAAAGCGCTCGCCAGCGAACCATGGTCCAGCTCGGCCAGCCGCCAGTTCCGCTTCGAGACGATCAAACATCGCCGACAGACCTTCGCTTTCGACAAGGAAGGCGGCCTCGGTCGGTGCGGAATAGAGGCGACCGATGGCGTTGAGGATGGCCGAGCCGTACTCGATCCAGGCGCGATGGCGGGCGCGGGCCAGTGGGTCGGCAGGGTGGAGTGGGTTGATCTGCGTTTCTTCAAGGAATTCGAGGATGACCGCCGATTCGAAGATCGCAGTTTCCTCGCCATCCCGCTGCACGCGCAGCAGCGGCACCTTGCCGAGCGGCGATATCGCCTTGAACCAGGCCGGCTTGTTGGCGAGATCAATGGTGATCCGTTCGAACGGTATGTCCTTTTCGGCGAGCGAGATCGCCGCGCGCTGCACATAGGGACAAAGGTGATGGCTGACGAGAACGAGCTTGTCGGTCGCCAGGCTGCCCGTCTCCGGGATATCGGCGATTTTGCAGATTTCATGTTTCATCGTAGTGCCTCCGGTGTCAATGCAACTGCATCTATATAGATGCAATTGCATGCACTGGCAATCTTGATGCAACTGCATCTATCTCCTATGCTGCAACCATGACGGAGAAAACCAATCCTTCGCCCGCGGCTATCAAGGCCTGGGCGCGCCTGATGCGCGTTTCGCGCCAGCTGGTGGAAAGAGCCGAAGACGCGCTGAAGGACAGCAGCTTACCGCCGCTTGGCTGGTACGACGTGCTGCATGAGCTTGCCGAAGCGGGTGAGGGCGGGTTGCGGCCATTCCAGCTGATCGAGCGCACATTGTTTGCGCAATACAACATCTCCCGGTTGCTGGCGCGGCTCGAAGCCGACGGGCTGGTCGAGAAGCTCAGGGTCGCCGATGACGGGCGAGGACAGACTATCCGTATTACGGGCAAGGGGCGCGAGACGCGCCGCCGCATGTGGGCCGTCTACGGACGGTCGATCGCGGAGCTGGTCGGCGCCAGGCTTTCCAACGACGACCTCGAAATCTTGTCGGCTCTGCTTGGGCGGCTGCGCCATCCAGCCGCCCTGGAGTGATGTGGCCGTTGGCGCTGAAGGTCGATTGCAGCCGTCAGGCACTGCCCCACAGAAATGCCAATGTCGCCAGAACGCCAAGCGCGACGCGGATCAGGTGCAGATTGCCCCATTTGATGATCAATGCCCGGGACTGCGGATTGACGGCGGCCGCGTCCATCGCCTCCAGCACTCGGTTTGTCGGCATCATTGCGATCAGAGTCCATGGCCAGGGCAGGATGATAAACACCGCCCCGACCAGATAGGCGAGACTGCCGGTCTGCCACCAGGCAATGACACCAAGAACACAGGCGACAACGGCGATCGACGCCTGCATCGCGGCGCCGCGCTTGTAGGAAGGCTGCCATTCCTGCAGCAACGCCCGGTCATCGAGACGAAGCCGCGCCGGCTGCTCGGCGACGCTGACATAGATGGCGGCGCCGGCGAAGGCGGCGGTAACGGTCAAGGCGAGCAGGCCGATGAGCATCTTCCCCTCCGTGATACGCCGTTCCGGTAAAAGCCGCCCTTTTTGGAAAGCGTCAAAATTGAGATAGGGGCTTGCACCGGTTCGGACAATACGCCATAGAGAACCGTAACGTACGGTACTGCCTTCTGATTGAATGCCGCTGTCTTCGAGCAGGAAAAGAGTTTGTTGCAGGCAAGCGCCGACATCGAGACCAGCGGGGTGCTGACGGAGCGGCAGAAAGCCGTGCTCGACGCGGCCCTTCGCCTGCTGGTCGAGGAGGGCGATCAGTTGACCATGACCGCCGTGGCGCGGCGGGCGAGCTGTTCCAAGGAAACGCTCTACAAATGGTTCGGCGATCGCGATGGGCTTTTGACGGCAACGGTGCAATGGCAGGCGTCCAAGGTGCGAGTGGTGCCGGTCGACCGCAAGGGGCTCGACCTTGCCTCGTTGACGGCCAGCCTCGAGCGCTTCGCTTCGGATTGGCTCAAGGTGATTTCGAGCGACACCTCGATCGCGCTCAACCGCGTCGCGGTCGGCCATGCCGGATCCGGCAAGGACGATCTCGGCGCCATCGTGCTGGAGAATGGCCGCTTCGCGCTGGCCAGGCGCCTGAAGCCGGTGCTGGACGCAGGCCAGCAGGCCGGGCTTCTCGAGTTCTCGGATGCCGAAGCGGCATTCCGCACCTTTTTCGGGCTGGTCGCCCGCGACGTGCAGATTCGCCTTCTGCTCGGCGACCGGCTGGAAATGACTGATGCGGCGATCGGCGGCGATGCCGTCCGGGCGACGCAGCAGTTTCTCGCTCTTTACGGAGCAAAAACCGGGCCGCAAGGCCCCTAGAGCCGGATGATTCAGGTCAAGTCGACCTGAAATCGGAATCCGGCTCTGAATCAAAGAGATAGAGCATGATGTCGTCCGAAAACCGCTTCACACTTTCGGCATCATGCTCTGAAATTCACAACGGGAAGGAAGAAAAAATGCGTGTCTATTACGATCGCGACGCCGATCTCAACCTGATCAAGGGCAAAAAGGTCGCCATCATCGGCTATGGCAGCCAGGGCAGGGCGCATGCGCTCAACCTCAAGGATTCCGGCGCCAAGGACATCGTCATCGGCCTCAAGGCCGGCTCGGCGACCGCCAAGAAGGTCGAGGCCGACGGGCTCAAGGTGATGAGCGTGGCGGACGCCGCCAAATGGGCCGACCTGATGATGATGGCGACGCCGGACGAATTGCAGGCCGATATTTACAAGAACGAGATCGCGCCGAACATCCGCGACGGCGCAGCGATCGCTTTTGCCCACGGCCTCAACGTGCATTTCGGCCTGATCGAGCCGAAGGCCTCGGTCGACGTCGTCATGATCGCGCCGAAGGGTCCCGGCCACACCGTGCGCGGCGAATACCAGAAGGGCGGCGGCGTGCCTTGCCTGGTTGCCGTCAACCAGGACGCTTCGGGCAACGCGCTCGATCTGGCTTTGTCCTATGCCTGCGGCGTCGGCGGCGGCCGTTCGGGCATCATCGAGACCAATTTCCGCGAGGAATGCGAGACCGACCTGTTCGGCGAACAGGTTGTGCTGTGCGGCGGCTTGGTCGAGCTGATCCGCGCCGGTTTCGAGACGCTGGTGGAAGCCGGCTACGCGCCGGAGATGGCCTATTTCGAGTGCCTGCACGAGGTCAAGTTGATCGTCGACCTGATCTACGAAGGCGGCATCGCCAACATGAACTATTCGATCTCGAACACCGCCGAATGGGGCGAATATGTTTCGGGTCCGCGCATCATCACCGCCGAGACCAAGGCCGAGATGAAGCGCGTGCTGAAGGACATCCAGACGGGCAAGTTCACCTCGGAATGGATGCAGGAATACCGCGCCGGCATGTCGCGCTTCAAAGGCATCCGCCGCAACAACGACAGCCATCAGATCGAGGAAGTCGGCGCCAAGCTGCGTGCGATGATGCCGTGGATTTCGAAGAACAAGCTGGTCGACAAGGCCAAGAACTGATCGAAATCCATTCGTTCCTTGGGCGCTCTCGCGCTTCGGCCCGCGGGCGACTTCGAAGAACAAGCTCGTCGACGAGAATTAATTCGCAATTCATCATTGCACAGGAAAGCCGGTGGTACGATCCGCCGGCTTTTTTGTCCTGGTTCTGTTGTTCCGGATGCGAATTTCGCTCTAGCGTTCAGCCGTAGTGCCAGTGGGGCTTTGGCTCGGTGCCGGTGAACATGACGCCGATGCGATCCTCGCGGCGCCAGCGGACCTCCGCCTTGTAGGCGACGCCGTCGGTCGGCACATAGAGCAGGAACTCGTCGGGAACGCGTGCGTCAATCGAGACCTTCAGTTCGGCGCCGCCGGCATGCATGTTGCGCAACGTGCAGGTGACCTCGGATTTTGTCATGCCAGTCAGGATCGTCGCGCCCTTGAAGACGCGTTGCCGGCGTTGATCCCTGTGTTCGTCTTCAGCCATCGCGCCCAATCCCCGGCGAGTCGTCGCATTTCATGTGGTGCGATCGGCAAGATAATTAGGCCCGCCTGATAAACATAGCGTTATCGTCGGCAGCGAAAACCATCTCGCGATGTCCCGGCCGGACAGGGAATAGTTCAGGAGAAATGGGGCAAGAAGAAACGGCGCCGCGAAGGGGGCGGCGCCGTCCGGAACGCATCAGTCGATCAGCTGTAGGGCGACCAGCACTGCTGGCGTGGACCGCCATAGGGCTGGAATGTGTTGTCCCAGGCGCGATACGAGCGATAGCGATTATAGCACCACCGGACGTGAGCGCTCGACCCTGCACGATAATAGCGGCGCGGTGGCGGCGCATCGTAATAATTGTAGTTGTTGTACATGCTGCCAAGGCCGAGCCCGAGGCCCAGGCCGAGAATCGCCGCACCCGCGCCGTCATCATAGTAGCGGCCGCGGTAATGGCGGCGATGATGACGCCAACGCCAGTCATCCCCGCGATTCCAGTGTCTGCGGTTCCAGTTTCGGCGGTTCCAGTCACCGCGGTCCCAATTACCCGACCTTGAGAAACGGCGGCCGTCGTGGCGACGCCATTGCCAGTTGTCGAAGCGCCGGTCGTTGCCGCCAGCCCAGCTATCGCGGACAGGTGTGATTGTCGGTGCAACCGTGCTGGCGGGCACCGAGATTTCGGGTTGCATGATCGGGCCGGCGGCGGACGGCGCCGTGATGCCGGAGATGAGACCCAGGGCTATCAGCCCGGATTTCACCGTCGAAGAAAAGAGCGAGTTCATTGCACTCTCCAAGAGCTTTCAGGCCCCACGCCCAGAATACCCCGGGGAAGAACATCATTCATGGAACCTCCCGCCTGAACGGAGGATGAACGAAAAGGTTCCCTCAACCATAACGGGCAAGGCAGGCTCTTGTTTTCGGGCGCGCTTGTGGGCAAAGGTCACCGCCATGTCGCTGCGCCTCGCCACCTTCAACGTCGAAAACCTGATGAACAGGTTTGATTTTTCCGGATACCGCAACCAGCTCAACGAAGATCGCACGCTGGCGCTCTTCGATATCCAGAGCGAGGCCGAATACAGGATGCTGGAGCAGGCGCGGGCGATCGCGCAATCCGACGATACGCGCCAGCTCACGGCGCTGGCCATTGCTGCCACCCGCGCCGATATCATCTGCATGCAGGAAGTCGACAACATCGAGGCACTGAAGGCATTCGAATACGGTTATCTGTTCAAGATGGTCGGGCACGGTTATCGGCAGAAATACACCACCGCCGGCAATGATTCGCGCGGCATCGACGTCGCCGTGATGATGCGCAACGAGACCGCACAGGGCCAGCCGATCGAATTCGTGCGTATGACAAGCCACGCCTATGTCACGTTCGAGCAGTTCGGCCTGCACACGCCTGAACTGGCGGCGCTTGGGCACCAGGCCAATCAGCGCATCTTCCGGCGCGACTGCCTTGAAATCGACCTGAAGGTAGGCGGCGTGCCGCTGACGCTTTATCTCGTGCACTTCAAGTCGATGGGCTCGCCCCGCAACGGTCTTGACGGGCGCGAGGCGACGATGCCGCTGCGCATTGCCGAGGCGCAAGCGGTGCGCCGGATCATCGAGGAGCGTTTCGGTGGGGATCACGCAGCCGACAAGCGCTGGGCGATCTGCGGCGACATGAACGACTATCGGCAGCGCGTAAAGGTCTCCGGCGACACCTTTGACGGCTACCGCTTCGAGGTGATCAACGAGAGCCAGTCCTGCCTCAACGTGCTCACCGCCGGTGGTTTTTGCGAGAATGCGGTTGAGCGGCGGCCGGAGATGGACCGCTGGACTTTCTATCATACGCGCGGGCCGGAAGAGCGGCATTTATGCCAGCTCGATTACATTCTGTTGTCGAAGGCGCTGGCCAGCACGAATGCGACGGCCGTTCCCGACATCATCCGCAACGGCCAGCCATGGCGCACGATTTTTCCGGCGGGCCAGGAGGTGGACCGCTTTCCGCGTGCCGGCTGGGACCGGCCGAAGGCGTCGGACCATTGTCCGGTGGCGATCACCCTGGACATGGCATAGAGCGAAACGAGGTCAAATTGGAACTTCTCCCGGGCTGGTTTGGGCCAAATCCATCGGCCTTTGTCTTGTCCGTACTTCCGGTACGGCCTGCGACAAAGCCCGCGATCTTGACCCAAACCATCACCGGCAGAATGCTCCAATTGGACCTCATCTCGCTCCGAGGATCGCTCCGTTGAGTTTCGACCTGCCGCGCAACGTCATCCTGCCGGTCGACGCCGTCGACGTCAGGCTCGACCCCGGCCCGCACCCGTTCGAACGCGATAATGCGCAGGCGATCGCCGAGAACTGGGGCCGTGAGATCGCGGCCAACCCGGCGTTGTTCGACGGCACCGTGGTGCTGCTTTCGGCGCTGAGCTATCGCGATAACAGCCTTGTCGGCCGCTGCCATGCGGTGCGCTATTCGACCTTCATGCTTTGGCGCGGCAATCGGCAGGTGGCTGGCGCCGAGCACGCCTATGCCCATGCCATGCTGGTCGCCGGCGACAATGCGCTGGTGGCGATCCGCATGGCGCCGCACACGGTCAATGCCGGCCGCGTCTATTTCGCCGCCGGCTCATTCGAGCCGACCGATTTCCGCGACGGGCTCGTCGATGTCGACTTCAACATGATCCGCGAGGTGCAGGAAGAAACCGGCCTCGACCTTGCCGGCGTGACACGCGGCAAGCGCTACTATGCCCTATCGACGGCAAGCGGCACGGTGATCTTTCGCCGCTATCGCGTGCCGGCATCCGCCGATGAGATCGCGCAGCGCATCAGCGCCTTTGTTGCCGCAGAGGCTGATTCAGGGGCAGAGCCGGAAATCGAAGGGCCTGTCATCATCCGCACTGCCAAAGACCTGCCGGACGGGCTGATGCCGCACATGAAGCCGCTGATCGAGTGGCATTTTGCCGGCGGGGATTAACGCATCGGCCCGAAAATCGGAATCGATTTTCGGAAAGAGCAGATTCAAAGTGTTAGAGCGCGTTTTGTGCGTCCAACTGGACGCACGCCACTCTAACGACGCGTTTTGCCTGCGGTGGCTTTGCGGTCGTTGCGGGCGGCAACGAAAAACAGGACGATCCCAAGACCCAGCAAGCCCCCCATCGCAATTCCCATCGTCTGGCCGATGACTTGCTGGAAATCGGCGGTAACGCGATCGGGATTGGCCATGCCATAGCTGGCTAGATACCACCAGAGGCCTGCCAAGGCGGCCTCGACGATCACCATCGCCAGAATCAGGCGTTCTTTCTTGCTCATACTTCCCACCCCCTGAGGGTCATATTAGCCCTGACGACTATACTAGCACCGCAGGTTGACTGACGACAGGGAGGAGGCGAAAGACCACCAAAAGAAATTTAAACAGCCGAAACGTCGCGTGACGCCCTCTATTCATGCCTCAACGCGTCGATCGGATCGAGCCTTGCGCCACGCAGAGCCGGGAAGAAGCCGAATACCATGCCAATCAGCGCGGAAAAACCGACCGCGAGCAGCACGACCGCCGGGCTTGGCGCGAACGGGATGGCCAGCGTCAGCGAGGCAAGACCGGCCAGCGCCAGGCCGATCAGGATGCCGATGATGCCGCCGAGCAGCGACAGAACGGTCGCCTCGACCAGGAACTGGATGAGGATGTGCTTTTCATGTGCGCCGATGGCCAGCCTTATGCCGATCTCGCGGGTGCGTTCGGTGACCGACACCAGCATGATGTTCATGATGCCGATGCCGCCGACGAGCAGGCTGACGCCGGCGACCGCGCCTAGCATACCAGTCATCGTCGTGGTGGCGCTCGCCATGGCGTCGGCGATCTGGGTCATGTCGCGGATGGAGAAATCGTCCTCCCGGTCCGGCGTGATGCGGCGCGTGTCGCGCAAAAAGTCCTCGACGCGCGGCAGCAGCTCGGTGGTCGGCGTCCTGTCGTCGGCAGCGACGTAGATCGATTCGATATCGCGGTTGCCGGCGATGCGGCGCTGATAGGCGGCGAGCGGCATCAGCACGACATTGTCCTGGTCCTGGCCGAAGCCGGTATAGCCCTTCGGCTCGAGCAGGCCGATGATCTTGCAGGAGGTGCGATTGACGCGGATGATCTCGCCTTCGGGGTCGCCTGCGCCGAAGAACTGCTGGCGCACCGTTTCGCCGATCAGGCAGACGCCGGTGCCCGAGCGGGTCTCCGAATCGCTGAAGGGGCGGCCCGAAACCAGCTTCCAGTCGCGTGCATCGAGATAGACGCTATCGGTGCCGGTGACACCCGACGTCAGGCTTTCCGTGCCGAAGATGACGCGGACCTGCTTTTGCGAGGCCGGCGAAATGGCGCGGGCGCCGCTCAGATGGGCGACGAGCGCGGCAAGGTCCTTTTCGGCAAGTGGACGAACCACCTGGTCGAGTCCTCCCGGTCCGCCGGGCCCGGCGGGACGGCCGGAACGGACGACGAGCAGATTGCTGCCGAGCTTGGAGATATCGGCCTTTACCTTTTCGGTGGTGCCCGAGCCGATGGTAAGCATGGCGATGACGGCGGCGACGCCGATCACGATGCCGAGCAGCGTCAGAAACGAGCGCAGCACGTTGCGGCGGACCGAAAGCAGCGAGAGGCGGACGGTTTCCCAGATCATAGCGAGGCCATATCGAGATTCACGGTGTCGGAGGCGACGTGGCCGTCGAGGAAGCGAATTGTGCGCTCGGCATAGGCCGCAACGTCGGCCTCGTGCGTGACCATTGCGATGGTGAGGCCAAGCTCGGTGTTCAGCCTGGTCAGGAGTTCCATGATTTCGTGCGTGCGTGCGGTGTCGAGGTTGCCGGTCGGCTCGTCGGCGACGAGCAGGGTCGGCCTTGTGACGATGGCGCGCGCGATCGCCACGCGTTGCTGCTGGCCGCCGGAGAGTTCGGCCGGCGTATGGTGCTCGCGGCCGATGAGACCGACTTCGGCCAGCGCTTTCATGGCGAGGTCATGGCGCTCGCGGGCGGCGACGCCGCGATAGATCAACGGCAGTTCGACATTTTCCACCGCCGTGGTGCGCGGCAGGAGATTGTAGCCCTGGAAGACGAAGCCGACATAGAGATTGCGCAGCATGGCGCGGCGGTTGCGGTCGAGACGGCCAGCATCGATGCCCATGAAGCTGTAGGTTCCGGCCGTCGGCGTGTCGAGACAGCCAATGATGTTCATCGCCGTCGACTTGCCCGAGCCCGACGGTCCCATGATGGCGACGAATTCACTGCTTCGGATGGCAAGGTCGACACCAGCCAGCGCATGGACCGTGGCCTCGCCCTGGCCATAGCTCTTCCAGACCTTGTCGAAGGTGATGAGGGTCGCGCTCGCCGCCACGGTCTTAGTTCCGCTGCTGCGCGGTAATGATTTGGGCACCCTCTCCGAGGCCGGAGGTGATCTCGGTCAGTTCGCCGTCGGTGGAGCCAGTCTTGACGTTGACCGGCCGAGGCCGGCCATTCTCGAGCACGTAGAGCGTGCGTGAGCCGTCGGTAGGGGTCGTCGTCGCCTGGCGCTGGCGGTTGCCGCCCGGACGGCCCATACGGCCCGTGAACAGGTCGCTCAGGCTCCACCCGCGGGCGGCCGCTTGCGCCGGCCGGTAACGGAAAGCCGTCGACGGCACGGTGAGCACGCCCTTGGCCTCTCTGGTGACGACGGAAACGGTGGCAGTCATGCCCGGCCGCAACAGAAGCTCGTTGTTGTCGACGTCGAACCGCGCGTCGTAGGTGACGACACCGTCAGTGGTGACCGAAGCATAGGAGATGTCGCGGATCTCGGCATCGAACGGCCGTTCCGGAAAGGCGTCGACGGTGAAGCGCGCATGCTGGCCGGGCTTGACCGCGCCGATGTCGGCCTCGTCGACCGCTGCCTTCAATTCCATGTTCCTGAGGTCGGCGGCAATGACGAACAGCACCGGCGCCTGCAGCGAGGAGGCGACCGTCTGGCCGGGATCGACCGAGCGCGTCAGGACGATGCCGTCGATGGGCGCATAGATGGTGCTCTTGGCAAGGTCGGTCTGCTGCGCCTTGAGGTCGGCATTGGCGATGGCAAGATTGGCTTTGGCGCTGTCGAGCGCTGCCTTGGAGCGGTCGCGCGTCGCGGTCGCCGCTTCAAGCGACTGGTCCGTCGCCATGCCGCGCTTGGTGAGTGCCGCGGCGCGCACAAGCGCTCTTTCACTTTCGGTGAGGGTTACCGTGGCGGTCTCGACATTGGCGGCCGCCGCCTTGGCGGAAGCCTCGGCGCGTTCGATCTGCACCTCCAGCTTGGCCGTGTCGAGCGCCGCCAGGACATCGCCCTTCTTCACCTGCTGGTTCTCGTTGACCGCCACCGCGCGGACGACGCCGGACAGTTCGCTCGAAATGTCGACCTGGGTGAGCGGTTGCAGCGTGCCGGTCGCCGATACCTCGACCGTGAGATCGGCGACCGCGGCCGGCGCCGTGGTATAGTCGATCTTGGCGGGAGACCCGGCATACCATTGGTAGCCGGCGATGCCAGCCGCGACGACGATCAGAGTAAGCAGGCCATAGAGCCAGAAGCGACGCCGTTTCTTCTTCAGGCCCTGGTGGTCAAGCCCGAGCGCCGTCTCGATGGTGGAAGCGGATTCCACTTTTGGCAGATTGACAATCTGGTCCACGCCGGACCCCTATAATATCAGTGATGTCCCAATCAGTGCACAGATCAGGCCTAATGGTTCAAATATCAAATTAAATTTCGCCCATGTTAGGATTGAGGCAGAAGGCTTACTACGATGCTGACCCGGAATTACTTACTTTACGACGTGTTCACGACCGAGCGGCTGGCCGGCAATCCGCTGGCCGTCGTGCTGGATAGCAAGGGGCTGGACACGGCCGCGATGCAGGCCATCGCACGCGAGTTCAACCTGTCGGAAACGGTCTTTGTGCTGCCGGCGGACAATCCCAAGCACCGCGCCCGCATCCGCATCTTCACGCCCGATTACGAAATGCCGTTCGCCGGTCATCCGACCGTCGGCTCCGCGATCGCGCTTGCCGAAATGGCTGGCGATGGCGACACCGCCGGCATCTTTGTCCTGGAAGAAAACATCGGCCCTGTGCGCTGCGCCGTCAGCAAGCATGATGGCGCAGCCTTTGCCGAGTTCGACCTGGCCAAACTGCCGGAGCAGCTGGAATTGTCCGCCGACCCGGAGGCGATCGGGGCAGCGCTTGGCCTGGGGCCGCACGAAATCGGCTTCGAGAATCACCGCGTCTCGTTCTGGTCGGCCGGCGTGCCCTATGTGACCATTCCGGTCGCCGATCTGGAGGCGGCGGCGCGGATAAGACTGGACAACCAGGCGTGGTCGGAATTGGCACCCCGCAAGAGCGAATGGGCCTTCGCCAGCCCGTATGTCTACTGCCGCGAGACGGTGAACCACGAGAGCGCCTTTCATGTCCGCATGATCGTGCCGGGCAATCCTTCCTATGAAGACCCGGCGACCGGTTCGGCGGCGGCGGCTTTTGCCGGCGCGATCATGCATTTCGATGGCCCGAGAGAGGGTGTTTCCCGGCATTGGATCGAGCAAGGGCTGGAGATGGGGCGGCCTTCGCGCATTCGCCTCGAACTGACGGTCGAAGGCGGCAAACTCGCCGCCGCCCGCATCGGCGGCCATGCCGTCAAGGTGGCGGAAGGCCGGTTGTTTGTCTGATCGCGATCGGCTCGAGGCGATTTGTCGGGAAATGAATCCGGCAGGGCTGGACATGGCGGATGGCGGCGGCTATATGCCCGCCGACGCTGGTTTTACCGGCGAGTGGGTGCGTAGCTCAGTTGGTAGAGCAGCTGACTCTTAATCAGCGGGTCACAGGTTCGATCCCTGTCGCACCCACCATTTAATTCGTTGATTTCCCGCTTTTTCGCTGCTGGAAAGAGTGTTGCGAACATAGCGGCTTCCAGCCCTGACGGTTGGCTTTCAATTCGCGTTCGGCTCCAGCTGCGGCGCGGGCTCGGCCCAGCGGGACTGCAAAAGCGCCATTCCTTCCACGGCGGGATGTTCACACGGACCTTGCGCCAGCCCGGTCGGCTTCTCGGCAATACCGAGGGCTCTATCGTCCAGACGACACGAGAGGTCCGGCGGAGGATCGCGACAGTAAGAGAAGGCGACTGTTCAAAATTTGCCCGAAAGCGTACAAGACTAAATCGTCAGGCATGCAATGGGCGCTGATGCTTAGGAGAAACCACCGCACTCCTGCCCCAAATGCGAGGCATTCGTGTGATGGCAGAAGTACCCAAGCCCGGCCTGACCGACGACCATGTACGCGCGCTTGCGCAAGAGTCAGGTGCTAGCGAGCAGGAAATACGTGACATCGCATCGCTGATCGGTTTCGATCGTGCATCGATCCTTAGAGAAGCGCGTCTGTTGAGCCGTGATCTAAGACCGAAGCTTTAGGACTTAGTTCCTGCCTGATCTGCACACCGGGTCAGCCGTATCGATCTCGCGAATGGGCGTTCTGCCTTGGCACGCGGGGCGTTTTCCTCAGTCTTTGGGCCGCTTGGGCACGTTTTGTTCCGACATGGGCTTTTCTTGTCCGGTGTTCTCGCCAATACCGGACTTGGCGGCAAAACTGTAGAGAAGGCCTGCCACGACAAGCACCAAAAGCGTGCCGAGCGCCGCCACTTGCCACAGACCGAGCCCGCACGCCACGCCAATTGCCCCAGACAGCCACATGCCAGCACCGGTCGTCAGCCCGTGGATCTCGCCTTTCGAAAACAAAATCGATCCGGCAGCAAGGAACGCGACGCCAGCGGTAACCGCTTCGACAACACGAATCGGATCGACCCTCACGGAATCCTGCAGAAACATCGGCGCGTGAATGATTTCAATCGTCAGAATACCGAAAGTAGCGGCTGCCACGCAGACCAGTATATGGGTGCGGAGCCCGGCAGGCCGATTTCGCCATTCGCGTTCGAACCCGATCGCCGCGCCGAAGATCGACGCCAGTAGAAGCCTCGCCGCAATAACGGGAAACGGGACGTATGTCGGATGGCCGAACTCTTGGAAAAGCTGTTGCATGCGTAACCCCGGGCTGACCGGCCACAACGTGCTCGGGCCTGCCCGGTTCCCCAATGCCGCCGTGATCCATCGAGGGCTCGATCGAGACTTGATTCAGGTTGAGGAGATTACTTCTCCGAAACCCCAGCCTCGGCAAAGCTTGCCATGCGGGCATGGCATTCGAGCGCGGAGCGGACGATGTTGACGGCAAGGCAGGCGCCGGAGCCTTCGCCGAGCCGCATGCCGAGGTCGAGCAGCGGCGGCAGGCCGAGCGCCTCGAGCAGGCGGCGATGGCCCGATTCGGCCGAGACATGGGCGGCAAGTGTGTGGGCGAGGCCGGCGGGGTGCAATCTTGCCAGGGGTGCGGCGGCGGCGGTGCAGACGAAGCCGTCGAGCAGCACCGGTACGCCGTGATGTCGTGCGGCTAGGGTCGCACCGAAGATGGCGGCGAGTTCGCGCCCGCCAAGGGCTGCCGCGACCAACAGCGGGTCGGCAAGGGCCTCGGCGTGGCGCTTGAGGCCGGCCTCGATGGCGGTGATCTTGCGTACAAGGCCGGCATCGTCGACGCCAGTGCCGCGCCCGGTCCATTTTTCCGCGCCGCCGCCGAACAAGGCCGCCGAAATGGCTGCCGCCGGCGTGGTGTTGCCGATGCCCATTTCACCGCAACAGACGAGGTCGAGATCTTTCGTCACCGCGCCGTAGCCGGCCGAGACGGCGGCGAGGAAGACTTCGTTGTTCATCGCCGGCACTTGCGTGAAATCGCCGGTCGGGTGATCGAGGTCGAGCGGAATGACGTCGAGCTCCGCACCGGCGATGCGGGCGAGCTGGTTGATGGCGGCACCGCCGCCGGCGAAATTCGCCACCATCTGCACGGTGACCTCCGACGGGAAGGCCGATACGCCCTGTGCGGTGACGCCGTGGTTGCCGGCAAAGACGAAGACTTTGACGCGGTCGAGCTGCGGCATGTCGCGGCCCTGCCAGCGCGCCAGCCATGCGGCTATTGCTTCCAGCCGGCCGAGACTGCCTTGCGGCTTGGTCAGCGTGTCCTGGCGGCGGGCAACGGCACTGGCCGCGGCGTCGCTGCCCAGAGGCAGATCGAGGCAGGCCGCGCGCAGTTCATCAAGCGATTTGAAAGGCATGGGGGCAAAGTCTCCGAAACAGAGTCAGGAAAGGCAAACGGAAGCGACGAGCAGGATTGCGATCTCGCCAAACTGCTGCAGCGCGCCGACCGTATCGCCGGTCTGGCCGCCGATCTGGCTGAGGCACAGCATACGGAAGGCGGCAAACAACAGGCCGAGCAGGATGAGCGCAGCGACCGCGCCACCGAGCCCGAGCGTCAGCAGTGCCACGGCGCCGAGCAGGGCGCCGGCAATGGCGGTTTCGGCCGATACGCTGCCTGCATCGGCCGAGAGGCCGTCGCTGCGAGCCGGCGGCAACAGATGCATGAAAGCACCGAACAGGCCGCGCGAAGTGGTATGCATGGCGATGAGAGCGACGAGAACTTGCGCCGGGCTGGCGAATTCCGAAAGCGCGCTCCAGCGTATCAGCAGCGAGAGACCAAGCGCGCAGGCGCCGTAGGCGCCGATGCGGCTGTCGCGCATGATCTCCAGTTTTTTCTCGCGCGTCTTGCCGCCGCCAAAACCGTCGGCGACATCCGAAAGCCCGTCTTCATGTATGCAGCCGGTGACGAGCAAGGTTGCGGCAAGGGTCAGTGCTGCCGCCGGCCCACCGGGAAGACCGAGCCTTGTCCCGATGGCGTAGACCATGGCGCCAATCAGCGCGACGGCGAGACCGGCGATGGGCGCTGCCCAGATCGCACTGGCCAGTCTGCGATCGCGAAAGTCGAAAACCGGCAGCGGCAGCCGGGTGAAAAAGACAAGGCAGAGCGCGATGTCGTCGACGGCTTGCCGGGGCGAGGGGACTGCGGTCATGCACCTCTCGCAATGGCATGGAAGAATGTGCCGCTGACATGGCCGCGCCGGTAGCCGGAGGCGCCGAGCGGATTGCCCTGGCCATCAGCAAGGTCGGCCAGTGGTTCGTCATTGCCGGCCGCAATCATCTGCGCATAATGGAATTCGTGGCCGCGGATCAGCGTGCCCTGGGGTCCCAGTGGGCAAGCGGCCCGCAGCCGCGCCTCACGGTAGCCGAGATTCATCTTGCGTTTGGCGAAGCTGGTCGAGTGGCCGAGCAGGCCGAGCATCCCGTGCGTCTCGCCCGATGCATCCTCCAGCGCCTCGCCGAGAACCATGAAGCCGCCGCACTCGCCATGCACCGGTTTCGTTGCCGAAAAGGCCACGATGCCTGCCCTGAAATTCGCGGCGCCGGCGAGGCGGCCGGCATGAAGCTCGGGATAGCCGCCGGGCAGCCAGCAGACATCGCAATCGTCGCTGGGCGCTTCGTCGGCGAGCGGCGAGAAGAGGACGATTTCCGCCCCGGCCTTGCGCCAATGCGCGGCGACATGCGGATAGAGGAAGGTGAAGGCTGCATCCTCGGCCAATGCGATGCGCTGGCCGGGCGGCGGCAGTGCGTCGCTGAAGCTGCCCGATGCAGGCGTCAATGGCGCCGCCAGCGCCATGATGGCGTCGAGGTCGAGCGACCTTTCGACCATGTCGGCCAGTCGGTCCAGATGCGCCATTAAATTTTCATATTCACCGGCCTGAACGAGGCCGAGATGGCGCTCGGGAAGGTTGAGCGAGGGGTCACGCAATATGGCGCCGACGACAGGCAGGCCGAGCGCCTCGATGGCGTCGCTGCAAAGCCGCCGGTGACGCTCGCTGCCCAGCCGGTTGAGCACGACGCCGGCCATGCGCACGTCGGGGTCATAGGTAGCAAAACCCTTGGCGACGGCCGCCGCCGTGGTCGACTGCCCGGAAACGTCGAGCACCAGCAGCACCGGCAGGCCGTAGAGCCGGGCAAGATCTGCGGCCGAGCCGGTGCGGCCCGGAGCAGCGGGAATGCCGTCGAACAAGCCCATCGCGCTTTCCAGGAAAACGAAATCGGCATCTTCAGTCGCGGCACCGGCCAGCGCGTTGAGCAACGCAGGCGGCATGGCCCAGCTGTCGAGATTGACGCCGGACAGGCCCGTGGCAGCGGTGTGGAAGCCGGGGTCGATATAGTCGGGACCGGATTTGGCGCCGCGCACTTTCAGGCCGCGCCGGGCGAGCGCGCGCAAGATGCCGATGGTGACGCTGGTCTTGCCCGAACCCGAACGCGGCGCGCCGATGATGATCGAGCGGGTCATGGCTCGCCCGCCAATGCTGCACGCATCGCGACGATGCCGCCGACAACGATCAGCGCCGGTGAGGTCAAGCCGGCGGCGGCCGCCTCGTCGGCGATGGTGGCGAGCGTGGCGACGACGATGCGCTCCTGCGGCGTGGTCGCGGCGACGATCACCGCGGCGGGCGTCGCCGGCGCCAGCCCGCCCTCGAGCAATGCGCCTGATATCAGCGGCAGATTGGCCATTCCCATATAGACGACGACCGGCTGGCCGGTGCGGGCGATTGCCGCCCAGTCGAGGTCGTCATCGGTGCCGGCGGCGTGGCCGGTTGCCAGGATTACCGCCTTGTTGATGCCGCGCATGGTGGCCGGGATGCCGGCGCCGGCAAGCGCGCTGAGGCCCGAAGTCAGGCCGGACAGAACGCGGAACGGAATGTTTTCACGGGCAAGTGCCAGCGCCTCTTCGCCGCCGCGCCCGAAAATATAGGGGTCGCCGCCTTTCAACCTGACGACGCGGCGGCCTTCGTGCGCCAGCCGCACCAGCAGAGCGGTGATGTCGTCCTGCTTCATCGACGGCTGACCGCCGCGCTTGCCGGCATAGAACAGCTCGGCACTGGCCGCCACTGCCACGACATCGGGAGACACCAGCGCGTCGTAAACGAGGGCATCGCACTGCCCAAGTGCCGCCAGCACTTCCAGCGTCAAGCAGCCGGGATCACCGGGGCCGGCGCCGGCCAGCCAGACATGACCCGGCTCCAGCTGGCGCGGCTTGAAGTTCAGCCGGGCCAAAGCCTGTTCGACTGAAGCGTTTCCATTTCTTTTTCCGGTACCGTCGTTCACAATCCGTCCCGTCCGCGAAAACGCCGCTGGTAGTGGGCGTCGTAAAGTGAACTCTCGCCAAAGCCTTCCGCTGCCAGCGAACGGCCGACGAAGATGATCGCCGTGCGTTCCATCGGATCGGCGGCCAATTGCGCCTCGATGGTGGCCAGCGTGCCGGTCAGCACGCGCTCGTCCGGCCAGGAGGCGCGGAAGACGACCGCAACCGGGCAATCGGCGCCATAGAACGGCGTCAATTCGGCGACGACACGGTCGATGGCGTGGATGGCAAGATGAATGGCCAGCGTCGCGCCGGTGCGGCCGAAGCCGGCCAGCGTCTCGCCGGGCGGCATTTTTGACGCACGGCCGGAGATGCGGGTCAGCACCAGGCTCTGCGCGACTTCAGGAATCGTGAGTTCGCGGCGCAGCGCTGCCGCGGCGGCAGCGAAGGAGGGCACGCCCGGCGTCAGCGTATAGGCGATGCCGTGCTTTTCCAGCCGGCGGATCTGCTCGGCGACGGCGCTCCACACTGAGAGGTCACCGGAATGCAGGCGGGAGACATCGTGGCCAGCCTCGTGGGCATCGAGATATGCCGCCTCTATCTCGTCGAGCGACATCGGCGCGGTGTCGATCAATTTTGTGCCGGGGGCGCAGTGCTGCAGCAGCTCGGGCGCGACGATCGAGCCGGCATAGAGGCAGACCGGGCAGCTTTCCAGCAGTCGGCTGCCGCGCAAGGTGATGAGGTCGGCCGCGCCCGGTCCGGCGCCGATGAAGTGGACGGTCATGCCGCGTCTCCACTGATGGCGATCGCGCAGGTGACCGGGCCGAGCACGGTGCGCGGCCCAAGCAGTTTCGCGCCTTTTCCGGCAGCGGCAAGCGCGGAGGCTTCGGAAACCGACGGTGTGCCGGCACGCTCCTGCGACAGGCTCGAGCGGTTGATTACGTGCGACGACGCGGCGATGAGCGCATCGTCCTCGACAACAATCACGGGCAGGGCGAGCTCCCCGCCCGCGGCGAAGATTGCCTGCTCGTCCTGCTTCAGAGAAGCGGTGGCGAGCGCCGAAAGCGCCGTCATCGCCAGGCCATGCGTTTCCAGCGCAGTTTCTATCGCGGCAAGCACATCCCTTGCGCTGACGTCTTTACGGCTGCCGATGCCCGCGACCATCATGGCTTGACCCAGCTCCATTGGGTGACCGGCATAGCTGGCCGCCAGGCTTGCATCGAACCAACCGGTGACACGCGCGATAGGGCGATGCGGGTGAGATCGCCACCGAGCGCAGCGTGACGAGCGAGAAGCAGCGCCTCCATTTCCAGCGTCACCGCATTGGCAACCAGGCGGCCGCCAACGCGCAGCGCCTTGATGGCCGCGGCCAGCACGCCGGTATCGCTGCCGCCGCCGCCGATGAAGATCGCATCGGGCGTGCCCAGCTTGGCAAGCGCCTTTGGTGCCGAGCCTTCGATCACGACGAGGCCGGGCACGCCACAGTGTGAAGCGTTGCGGTGGATGCGGGCGGCGCGGGTCGGGTCGGCCTCGACGGCAATGGCGCGCATCGAGGGATGGGCCAGCATCCATTCGATTCCTATCGAACCCGAGCCGGCGCCGATATCCCACAGCAACTCGCCGCGCCTGGGGGCGAGGGCAGACAGGGTAATGGCGCGGATCTCGCGCTTGGTGATCTGGCCGTCATGCTCGAACAAATGATCGGCAAGGCCTGAAGCCAGCGGCAGGATGCGTGCTTCGGAAGTTGAGTCAACCTCGATTGCCAGCACGTTGAGCGGGTTGATCTTTTCGAGATCGAAGGCGTCCGCTCGCGCCGACCGCAGCCTTTCGTTCGGGCCGCCCATTGCCTCCAGGATTGTCAGCCGTGAGGCGCCGAAGTCGAGTTCGGTCAGCAGCCCCGCAATCGCCGCCGGTGCATCGCCATCCGAGGTCAGCGCTAGGATGCGGCTGCCGGGGTGCAGCAGCGGCCGGATCAGGTCGAGCGAGCGGCCGTGCAGCGAAATGGTCTCGATATCCTGCAGCGCCCAGCCGAGGCGGGCGGCGGCCAGCGACAAGGCCGAAGGTGCGGGGATCACCTGCGTCTCTTGGGCAGGAACCTTGCGAGCAAGGGTGACGCCGACACCGTGGAAGAACGGATCGCTCGAGGCCAGTACGCAGACGCGTCTGCCGGAAAGCGCCAGCACGTCGCGCATTTCGGGATCGAAAGGGGCCGGCCACGCACGTGCTTCGCCTTTGGCGAGTGACGCGACAAGGGCAAGGTGACGCGTGCCGCCGAAGACGAATTCAGCCGCGGCTATCAACTGCTTGGCCTCGTCGCCGAGACCCGCTACACCGTCCTCGCCGATGCCGACGATTGTGAGCCATCTTGAGTTGAGCTTGGCGCCGCGCGGACCCTCAGCAGGCATGATGACCCACCGCATTCTGATCCTCGGCGGAACAACCGAAGCCCGGCAACTGGCGGGAAAGCTGGCCGCGCGCACCGATGTGTCGCTCACGCTGTCGCTGGCCGGCCGCACCGAAAACCCTGTCGCGCAGGACGTGCCTACCCGTACGGGTGGTTTCGGCGGCGCCGATGGGCTGGCGGCGTATCTCCGCGAGACCCAAATTGACCTGCTGATCGACGCCACGCACCCCTATGCGGCGCAAATCTCCGCCAACGCGGCGGAAGCGGCGGGCAACACCGGCGTGCCGATCGTTGCGCTGAGGCGCCCCGGCTGGGAGCCTGTCGAAGGCGACCGATGGACGCTGGTCGCCAATGTTGCCAGCGCGATGACGGCGCTGGGATCGGCTCCACGCCGCGTCTTCCTGGCGCTCGGCCGGCAAGAGGTGGCCGCTTTCGAAGCCGCGCCCCAGCATCACTATCTCATCCGCAGTGTCGATGCGGTCGAGCCAAGGCTTGCTGTGTCCGATGCGACCTATCTCTTGGCGCGCGGGCCGTTTCGGGAGCCGGACGAACGCGCGCTTCTCGAAAGCAGTGGCATCGATGTTGTCGTTTCCAAAAACAGCGGCGGCCAGGCGATCTACGGCAAGATCGCCGCAGCGCGGGCGCTCGGCATAGAGGTGGTCATGATCGGCAGGCCGGCGCTGCCGGATGTTACGTCGGCCGAGACCGTCGAAGCCCTTGATGCGATGGTCAGTCATTTTCTTGGGCCCGCTGCCGAACGCGGCGTGTAGACCAGCGCCGGTTTTGCACCGCGCTTGATGATCCTGGTTTCCGGCGAGCCGATGATGATGCAGGTCGCCATATCGGCCTTTTCCGCATCGGCGTCCGCCAGCAGAAACACCTCGATGCGCTCGTCGGGACGGCCGGCAGCGCGGCCGAAGATAACAGGCGTGGTGCCGGGCAGGATCGCGGTGAGGCATTCGAAGGCGCGGCCAAGCTGCCAGGGGCGCGCCTTGCTGATCGGGTTGTAGAGCGCGATGACGAAACCGGCGCCCGCCGCCGCCAGCAGGCGCAGTTCGATAAGATCCCAAGGCTTCAGATTGTCGGACAGTGAAATGGCGCAGAAATCGTGGCCGAGCGGCGCGCCGATGCGGGCAGCGACCGCGAGCATCGCGGTGATGCCGGGCAGCATTGCGACATCGACGGCGCGCCATTCCGCCGGACCGGCCTCGATCGCTTCGCAGACGGCCGCCGCCATCGCAAAGACGCCGGGGTCGCCGCCGGAGACGACCGCAACATCGTGGCCCTGCGCAGCCTTTGCCAGAGCGTCCTTGGCGCGGGACAGCTCTTCTCGATTGTCCGAGGCGACGCGGGTCTGGTCGGAGCGGAGATCGAGCCGGTCGAGATAGGGTTTGTAGCCGTAGAAGAATTTTGCCTCGGCCACGGCGCGGCTCGCTTCCGGCGTCACCTGGTCGGCATTGCCGGGTCCGAGGCCGATGACGGTCAGGCGGCCGCTCATGCTCCGGCCTCCATCAATGCTTCGGGACGGCCGGACCAGCCGGCGACCAGCACGATGGCGAAGTAGGGCGCCTTGTCGTCCTTCTTGTCGGCCAGCCGCATCGAGATGCCGCCCGGCATGGTGCCGCGCTCGACATAGACGGCACGCGCCAGCTTGCCGGTCGCTTCCAGTGCGCGCCTGATCTTGGGCAGGTTGCGGCCGACCTTCATGATGACGGCGGCATCGGTATCGGCGAGGCGGCGGGTCAGCTCGAATTCGCTCATCGTGCCCGGCAACACGGTCAACACGTCGTCGCCCTGGACGATCGGCGTTCCGGTCGCCGACCAGCAGCCGGACATGGCGGTGACCCCGGGAATGACTTCGGTCGGGAAGCGGTGCGCCAGCCTGACATGCAGATGCATATAGGAGCCGTAGAACAGCGGATCGCCCTCCGAAAGCA
The DNA here is from genome assembly GCF_055811195.1 of Mesorhizobium sp. WSM4823. Taxonomy (NCBI): domain Bacteria; kingdom Pseudomonadati; phylum Pseudomonadota; class Alphaproteobacteria; order Hyphomicrobiales; family Phyllobacteriaceae; genus Mesorhizobium; species Mesorhizobium sp. WSM4823. The sequence continues at coordinate 341,042 of NZ_JBVVQL010000005.1, read as the reverse complement.
CGGCGACCATCCTGCCGGCGCTGAGATGCTCGGCGATTTTTTCGGCCGACTCCTCGTAGAAATCGGTTATCTGCGACCGGTAATCGCTGTGATCCTTGTCGATTTCGGTGGTCACGGGATAGAGCAGCGGCAACTCTATCAAATCGGGACGAAAATGGGCGCCGACGATGGCGCGCGCATTGCTGTTGTTGCCGCGCTTGGCGAAATGCGCAACCACGTCGGCCTCGGCCAGCGCGCGCACCGCCTTGAGCGTCAGCAGCTCGGGGTCGCCGGGACCGGTGCCGACGCCGACAAGCCTGCCTTTTGCAATCGCGTTCACAGGCCCGGCCTCGCCAATGCGTTGAGTGCTGCGGCGGTCATGGCGCTGCCGCCCAATCTGCCGCGCACGATCGCGTAGGGAACGCCATAGGAATTCTCGGCCAGCGCGTCCTTCGATTCGGCCGCGCCGACGAACCCGACCGGCATGCCGATGATGACAGCCGGTTTCGGCGCGCCGTCGCGCAGCCTTTCCAGCAGGTAGAAAAGCGCTGTCGGCGCATTGCCGATGGCGACGACCGAATCGGCCATGCGCTCGCCCCACAGGTCGATGGCTGCAGCCGAGCGGGTGTTGCCGATCTTTTTGGCGATGTCGGAGGTTTGCGGATCGCGCAGCGTGCAGATCACCTCGTTGCCGGCCGGCAGCCGCGCGCGGGTCACGCCGCGCGAGACCATCTCGGCGTCGCAGAAGATCGGCGCGCCACCCGTCAGCGCCGTGCGCGCGGCGGCAACAAAATCGCCGGAAAAAACAAAGTGCTGCGCGGCCTCGACCTGGCCGCAGGCATGGATCATGCGGATGGCGACATCGGCCTCGGCGTCGGAAAACCGCGACAGGTCGGCCTCGGCACGAATGATGGCGAAGGAGCGCTCATAGATCGCCGTGCCGTCATGGATATAGTCGTAGGCGGTCATGTTCATTCCTGTCGGTAGAGTTCGGTGACACCGGCCGCGCCAAGCCTTGTCAGGCAGGCGGCGGTGGTCTCGCCTCGAAGTCGTGCGCGGCGGATCGCTGCCGCAATATGGCCGATGCCGCGCGCGGCGTCATAGCCCGGCCTGTATCCGGCAGGAAGGGCCTTTGCCGTCCCGTCCACGACAAGTCCGGCTCCGTTTTCGCCGCCGACCAGTGTCAGCGCCGCCGGCCCGGGATGCGCGCAGCCCTTGGCACAGCCGGAAATGTGAAGCTTGAAGGAGAAATCAAGGATGTCACGATTTTCTGCAGCGATGGTCTCGGCGATGTCACGCGTCGCGATCCGGCCGGAGGCGCAGGCGGGCGCACCGGGGCAAGCGGCGATCCTGGTGCGCGGATCGGTGGCGTCGGTGACGAAGCCGAGGGTGGCGGCGGCTTGCTGAAGGCTCTGATTGGCGGCTGCAGGCTGACCAAGGAAGAGAAGCGTGCGGCCTGGTGCGAGGCGGATTTCGGTTGTGCCGAGGGTGAGAGCACTCTGCGCGAGGTCGATGAGCTTGCCTGCTGGCATGCTGCCGAAGGGCAGGCCGATGCCGAGGGCACGGCCGTTGTTCAGGTCGAAGACACCAATGGGCGGGCGAGAGCGCTCGACGGCGCCCCCCTCTGTCCTGCCGGACATCTCCCCCTCTAGGGGGGAGATTGCCCCTTGGTATCCGCCTTCGCTAATTGCCGAAGTCGCGCCGAATACCAAGGCAGCAGAAGGACGGCCGTCGGCGGAACTGCCGATCTCCCCCCTAGAGGGGGAGATGTCCGGCAGGACAGAGGGGGGCGCGAAGGAATGCCAGCTTGCGAGAGATCTGCGCTGCCGTTCCGTCAAATCTCTTGTACGGGCTTCGCGGCCTTTTTCCGCAACCATCCTTAGAATCGCGACGGCGATATCACGGGCTGCTTCCTCCTCGACCATGGCGAGAGGCCTGGCATTCTGCCCGTCGCCAGCAACGGCTATCAGCCAGCGGGCGCCCGCGTCGGTTCTGATCCCAGCCAGTCGTACGTCGGCCGTCACCGCACCCATCGTCAGTTGCCCGCCGCCGTCGATGACGACTGAAACCTTCGGACCGAGCCTTGCCGTCAGACCAGCCTCTTCAATCGCCTCCCTGATCCGCTCTGCCAGCGGTCGCGGATCGGCGATCTCCTGCGGATCGAAGCCTGCCAGCGGGCCGGTCTCGACCGGAACCCCGGTGCGCACCGCAATCCCGAGCGCGTCGACCTCCACCGCCAGCAGCCGGGCGCTTGCCGGCGTCAGGCCGCGGATCTGCAGGCTGCCGCGGGCGGTCACTTCCATGATGCCGTTGCCGTGCCGCAAGGCGGATTCACCTAGCCCGATCAAGGCTTTCGGCAAGAGTCCTCCGGCGACCGGATTGAGCCGCACCAACAGCCCGTCGCCGGTCTGCATCGGCACGGACAGAGCAGGGCAGGCGCCGCGGCGGGAGAAAGCGTTCATGCCGCCACCCCCAGCGCCTGGGCCTCGGCGATCAGTGCGGCGAGATCGTCATCGATGGAATTGCGCTGCGGATGCCAGAGACCGCGCCGCCGTGCCGACAATAAGCGTTCGGCGATGACCTTCGCGGCGGAAGGGTTTTCGCGCAGGATGAAGGCGCGAACCACGGGATCGCCAAGATAGGCGTCGTGCACGGCTTCGATCAGCGCGCCCGGTATGGCGTGGGTGGTCTCGGCGAAACCGACGAGACGGTCGACCGTCTCGGCGAATTCCGAGGCACCGCGGGGCCCGTGCCGCATCTGGCCTGATATGAAGCGCGGGTTGACCGCGCGGGCGCGGACTACCCGCGACACCGCCTCGCCAACCGAGCGCGGCTTTGGCTTTTGCGGGTCCGTGGTGTCGAGCACGATGACGTCGGCGTTCTTGCCGAGTGCCGCAAGCGCCGCTGAAAAGCCGCCGATGAAGGCGACGTCGGCGGAGCCTTCGAGGATGTCGCGGCCGGGGTCGTCGCCGGTGTGGACGAGAAGGTCGGCCTCAGCGATACGATCCTCGAAGGCGCCGGGCACTGAGACACCTTCGCCCTCGGCGCCGCCATAGGCGTGCGAGGTGGCATCGAGGTAGGCGCGGCCGATCTCCTCGCGCGCGCCCCAGTCGCCGCTCGACAATAAATCCTCGACGCCGGCGCCGTAGGTGCCAGGCGAGGTGCCGAAAATGCGCGGGCTGATCTTTCCATCCGCGCGGGTCCTTGCCGCGAGCGGGTTTTCCGAAGCGTCCTCGTCACGGGCTGCGACGGCGTTGGCCGCAGCGTCGATCAGCGCAATCTGGGTCGGGAACATGTCGCGGAACAGGCCTGATATACGCCAGGTGACATCGACGCGCGGGCGGCCAAGCGTGGCCGGCGGCAGCACCTCGATGCCGGTGACGCGGCCGGTGGCGGAATCCCATTGCGGCCGGCAGCCCATCAGCGCCAGGCCTTGCGCGATCTCTTCGCCACCGGTGCGCAGCGAGGCCGAGCCCCAGAGATCGATGACCAGCGAGCGCGGCCAATCGCCATGCGATTGCATGTAGCTGCGTACCACCTCTTCAGCCGCGGCCGTGCCGAGATCGAAGGATGTCGGCGTCGGCATGGAGCGCGGATCCGATGTGAACAGGTTGCGGCCGGTCGGGAGCACATCGCGCCGGCCCCGCGCCGGCGCACCGGCAGGACCGGCGGCGACATGGCGGCCGTCTAGGGCGGCAAGCAGCGCTGCTTTCTCGGCGGCCGCACTTTGTTCGCGCAGCGGATCGGCCTCGCCCGCGCCGTCCCCCTTGGGCGAGCGGCCATAAATGTGCAGCCCGTCCTTGATGGCGAAGTCCTTGAGGTCGCAGAGCCAGGCGTCGATGCGGCGCAGTGCTTCGTCTGGCGCGTCGGTTTTGGCAACGCCGGCTTCGGAAGCGAGACCGGTCTTCTGCGCGGTCTCGACGATCAGCTTCGCCAGGCGGTCGCGGCGGCGGCGGTCGAGCCCGTCAGCCTGGGCGTATTCGTCGACCAGCCGTTCAAGCCGGTGCTGGTTTTCGTCGAGTCCGGCGCCGGCCAGCGGCGGCGGCAGATGGCCGAGGGTGACGGCGGCGATGCGCCGCTTGGCTTGTGCTGCCTCTCCTGGGTTGGAGACGATGAAGGGATAGATGACGGGCAGGGGACCGGTGACGATCTCGGGAAAACAGGTTTCGCTGAGCGCAACGGTCTTGCCAGGCAGCCATTCCAGCGTGCCATGGGCGCCGACATGGATGAGGGCATGGACGCCGAGCGTCTTGCGCAGCCACAGGCCGAAGGCGATCAGCGCGTGGCGCGGCGGCAATGTCGGGTCGTGATAGTCGGCGCGGCGGTCCGCGGAGCGACCGCGATCAGGGGCGAGCGCCACAGTGATGTTGCCGAAGGTGGCGGCGCGGAAGGGGAAATTTGCGGTGGTGGGCGCTTGAACACCCCCCTCTGTCCTGCCGGACATCTCCCCCTCAAGGGGGGAGATTGGCGGCTCCATTGCCGGCTCTCTTCCTGCAGCGTTGGAGATCGGCGAAAGCAGAGATGAGGGCGCAATCTCCCCCCTTGAGGGGGAGATGTCCGGCAGGACAGAGGGGGGTGCCTCGCGCGAGCCTGCTTCATCTTTTGCCTTACCCCATGCCGCCTCCACGGCGGCGTATGCCGCTTTCGGCAATTCCGTGGAGAAGGCCAGATAATCCTCCAGACTCAATCCCTGCCCGGCCACCTCCAGCATCTCCAGCAACGCGCGCGGCGTTTGCGGAATCCCTTCAACGGCGTAGCCCTGTTCGCTCAGGTCGTGCAGCATCGCCAGCACGCTGGACGGCACATCAAGGCCGACGGCATAGCCGGTGCGGCCGGGGGCGCTCGGATAGTCGGGGATCAGGATGGCGAGCTTGCGCTCTTTGCGGGGCGTCCGCTGCAGGCGGATGAAGGCCTCGATGCGGGCAGCCACTTGCGCGACGCGGTCCGGCTCCGGCCGGTTGGCGAAAGCGCGGAAGGCCAATGCGGGATCGGTTTCGGCCTCGCCCTTGAAGGAAATGGCGCCGGCGAGGATACGGCCGTCGAGCTCCGGCAACACGACATGCATGGCGAGGTCGGCGGGCGCCAGGCCGCGCTGATTGTTTTGCCAGATGTCGCGGCGTGTCGTCGCGACGATGACCTGGAACACCGGCACGCCGGCGCGGTCGAACAGGGTTTCGATGCCGGGTTCGGCACCGGAGGCGAAGGCCGTGGCGGTGATGATAGCGGCAGGCTTCAGGGTCGCGAGCGCAGTCTCGACAAAGGCGAGCGATGCCGGGTCCTTGAGGCTGGAGACGAAGATGGGAACGGGGGCCATGCCGCGCGCGCTTAGCACCTCGAAAAGCGCGTCCACGGGCGCGACATCGGCGGCCAGCAGCATCGAACGGTAGAAGAGGATCGGGATGATGGGCGCGGCATCTCCCTCCCCCTCGAGGGGAGGGTGGCCCGAAGGGCCGGGTGGGGTCGTTGCGGCAGTGCTCGACGTTTTTTTCTGTCGGCGCGCGTCAGAGAGGACCCCACCCCCGGCCTGCGGCCGGACCCTCCCCCTGAGGGGGAGGGGGACGACGCGTTCTACGACCCCAAGTCCCGGCTGATAATATCCCGCCTTTGGCACTCTGACCGGCTCGACGATCGCCGTGTCCATACCGGCCAACCCTGCGAGACGGGTGACCAGCGCCTTCATATTCTCCGCGCCGCCCTCGCGAAAATAGCCGAGCAGCCCGTCCAAGTCCTCGCGGGGCAGCGTCGAGCCTTCGATCAGCCGCAAATCCTCGTCGTGGCTCTCGCCGGGTAGGAGCGCCAGCTTGATACCGCGATCTCGTGCGACAACGGCAAGCTGGTCGCAGCCATAGCGCCACCAGTCATAGCCGCCGAGGATACGAACCAGGACGACCTTGGCGTGCTGGGCGACGCTGTCGATCCAGAGGTCGACGGACATCGGATGGCGCAGGTCGCGCAGAGCCGCAAGCCGCATCGACGGCAGGCGATCCGCGTCCGCCTTCCACGCCGCCGCCAGCCCGGCCAGATCGCTGTCGGTGAAGGACAGCGCCACGACATCCGCAGGCGTCTGCCTGAGATCGACAGGCTCGGCGAGATCGTCGAGCGAGGCGGATGTTGTGGTGAGGATGTGCATCGCGGCTCGTGCCTGAGGTCAGCCGGCGAGGATACGTTCGATGGCCGGGCGGTTCAGCCCTTTCAGGCCGATGACAACGAGGCGCGAGCGGCGGTCATCTTCAGCGGTCCAGGCGCGGTCGTAATAATGATTGACCCGCGGCCCGACAGCCTGCAGCAACAGCCGCATCGGCTTGCCGCCGACCTCGACGAAACCCTTGACGCGCAGCACATTTTCTTCCTTCGCCGCCGTGGCGACGCGCAAAGCCAGCTCATCGGGATTGGCGATCGACGGAATATCGATGACGAAGGAATCGAAGTCGTCGTGCTCGTGGTCGAGCTCGTCGTCGTGATGGGTCTTGCGGTTCTCGATGTCGTCCTCGACGGCGAGGCCGAGGCCGAGCAGCACAGATGGATCGACCTTACCCTGCGAGGCCGGCACGATCTTGACGGCACGCGCGGCGTGCTCACCGATGATGGCATTGGCACGCGCCGAGCCGGCGGCATCCATCAAATCGCTCTTCGACAATATGATCAGGTCGGCGCAAGCGAGCTGGTCCTCGAACACTTCCTCGACCGGATCGTCGTGGTCGAGCGTCTCGTCCTGCGCGCGCTGCGCCTGCAGGGCGTCCATGTCGTTGGCGACGCGGCCTTCGGCCAGCGCCGGTCCGTCGACCACGGCAATGACGCCGTCGACCGTCACCCGGCTCTTGACCGTCGGCCACTGGAAGGCCTGGACTAGCGGTTTGGGCAGAGCCAGCCCAGAGGTCTCGATCAGGATATGGTCGACCTTCGGCGTCAAAGACAGGATCTGGTCGAGCGCCGGGACGAAATCATCGGCGACGGTGCAGCAGATACAGCCATTGGCCAGTTCGACGATGTTTTCCTCGGGGCAGGTGTCGATGCCGCATCCCTTCAGGATCTCGCCGTCGATGCCGATGTCGCCGAACTCGTTGACGATGATGGCTAGCCGCTTGCCACCGGCGTTTTCCAGCAGATGGCGGATCAGCGTCGTCTTGCCGGCGCCGAGGAAGCCGGTGACGACGGTGCAGGGCACGCGGGAGAGGGAAGCGGTCATATCTGATCCTTCAAAAGGTCGAGGGGAGGGATGCGGGCGACGAGGCCGCGCTTCAGGCAATCGGGGCGGCCGCGCCATGGAATGAGGCCATCGGTCGAGGTGGCGAAGAGCTTTGCGCCGGCGACGAGATCGGCGCCGCTGGTCGCGGTCAGGTCGCCGAAGACATAGCTCCAGCAGCCGTCGCGCAGGATCGCGGCGCTCAGCCGGCGCTTGCAGTTGCCGAGGCACTCGACGGTGCGGATACGGATATTCTCGCCTGATGCAGCGCGGCGCGTGTCTTCGGCAAGCAGTTCGCCGGCGCGGGGATGGCCGTCGGAGCCGGTCTCGTCACGGCAGGAGGCGCAGACGATCACGGTGACGCCGGCCAAGGTATCACAATCGCCGGACAATACGTCCGCTGTCTCAGCTGGAAAACTGCTGTCGCGTTCCAAATCAGGCTCCTTGCCCGGAAAACCCGCCAGGCGATCGGATTCTTTAAGTCCTAGACGGCAGGTCTCCTGGCTCGCGGGTCATCGCCTTGGTGCCGCCTTCCCGGGACCGTCCCAGTGGTTTTCGGCCTTGGCTCGTCGCTTACAGTTGCGGGGACAGCCGCGGATTTGAAATCGAGATTTCGCACCGCATTCCCTCTTGGCTCCTCCCTTTGCCGAGAGGAGACCGTCTGAACCGGATTTAGGCTTGTGTATGCAGGCGTGTCAACGCGTGTCTACGACGCGATGATGTCGGCCAACGCCGGACCTAGATCGCCTGCGGGCGTGACTTCAATCCGTTCCAGGCCGAGCCAGCCCTGCATCTGCTTCAATTCGTCGACCAGCGCGGCCGCCGTTTCAGGCGGCGCGCCGGGCTCGGCATAGGCCGCATGGACGCGCAGCACGCCGGCGGGGCGGTCGGCCTTGAGGTCGACGCGCGCCACGATCCTCTCGCCGAGCAGGAACGGCAGCACATAATAGCCGTATTGGCGCTTTTCGGCCGGGGTGTAGATCTCGATGCGATAGCGGAAGTCGAACAGCCTTTCCGTTCGGGAGCGCTCGAAGACAACGGGATCAAACGGAGCGAGCAACGCGCGCGCTTGGATCTTGCGCGGAAAACGGGCGTCCTTGTGAAGGTAAGCCGGCTTGCTCCAGCCTTCGACGCGCACCGGCAAAAGGTCGCCCACCTCGACCAGTTCCTCGATCCGGCCCTTGATGTCGGCGGGAGAGAGGCGAAAATAGTCACGCAGGTCGCCCGCAGTCGCGACGCCGTGGGCGCGGGCGGAAATGCGCAGCAATTCGCGATGCGCATCCTCAGGGGATGGCACCGGCAGAGCGAGCACCGCCGGCGGCAGCACCCGTTCGGGCAGATCGTAAAGCCGCTCGAAGCCACGACGCGCTGCCGTGGTGATGCGGCCGGCCCAGAACAGCCATTCGAAAGCGTGCTTGGCATCGCTCCAGCCCCACCAGCCGCCGTTTCCCTTTTGGCCTTCGAGGGCGGAAGCAGCGATCGGGCCGCGTTCGACGACCTCGCGATAAATGTCTTCAATGTAGCCGGCGCGTTCGCGGCCCCATTTGGCCAGCCCATTGTACATTTCCTCGCCACGCTCGGCCCGTTCCATGCGCCAGCGCATCAGCGGATAGGTTTCGACCGGCAGAAAGGAGGCTTCATGCGCCCAATACTCGAAGACCTTGCGCTTGCGCGTCACGGCGGCGTTATCGAGCAGCGCGAGCGGGTAGGGGCCAAGCCTGGAATAGAGCGGCATATAGTGGGCACGCACCACCGCACTGACGGAATCGATCTGCAGCAGGCCGGTCCGGCCAAGTACACGGGCCAGATGGCGGCGATCAGGCGTGCTATTAGGGCGAGGATCGGCAAAGCCCTGCGCTGCAAGCGCAATGCGCCGGGCCATGGCGAGTGAGATTTTTTCCTTCATGCAGACGGCACTCTGTTGTGGTTCGACCAAAGGTTGGGCGATGATTCCGCGCCATGCTAGCAGGGTTTTGGCGGCATCTATGTCAGGAGAGAAAAGTGGAGTAAAAACCGAAGGAAATCAACAGGAGCGGATCGGACCAGTTTATCAGGATATGCCGTCCAGCACCGTGTTTTGAACAAGGTTTGACTTGCTTCGCCGAAAGCCCTGCGCTAACCCTCGCCGCGTTGCAGCATAGAGCCCCCTAAAACGGTTCAGTGGTTAAACTGTCACGCTTCCGCAAGTGGGTCCGGTGCTGTAATCAGAGTGGATTGGCCGCCAACGGAAAGCTGCAGCATGAACGCATTGTTGAGTTCGTACCTGCCCATCGTCCTGTTCATCGGCGTGGCGCTGGTTGTCGGCCTGGCGCTGCTTGCCGCACCCTTCCTGGTGGCCTACCGCAACCCAGATCCGGAAAAGCTTTCCGCCTATGAGTGCGGCTTCAACTCGTTCGACGACGCCCGCATGAAGTTCGACATCCGCTTCTATCTGGTGTCGATCCTATTCATCATCTTCGATTTGGAGGTGGCCTTCCTGTTTCCATGGGCCGTGTCTTTCAGCCAGATCGGCATGCTCGGTTTCTGGTCGATGATGGTGTTTCTGGCGGTGCTGACCATCGGCTTTGCCTATGAATGGAAGAAAGGAGCGCTGGAATGGGATTGAGCGACAATTCCGGCACGCTCGTCGCGCCGAAGCCAAAGGGCATTCTCGACCCCAGCACCGGAAAGCCGGTGGGGGCGAATGACCCTTTCTTCCTCGAGATCAACAACGAGCTGGCCGACAAGGGTTTCCTCGTCACCTCGACCGAGGCGCTGATCACCTGGGCCCGCAGCGGCTCGCTGATGTTCATGACCTTCGGTCTTGCCTGCTGTGCGGTCGAGATGATCCATACCTCGATGCCGCGCTATGACAGCGAGCGCTTCGGCGTCGCACCGCGCGCGTCACCGCGCCAGTCCGACATCATGATCGTTGCCGGCACGCTGACCAACAAGATGGCGCCGGCGCTGCGCAAGGTCTATGACCAGATGCCGGAGCCGCGCTACGTCATCTCGATGGGTTCCTGCGCCAATGGCGGCGGCTATTACCACTATTCCTATTCGGTGGTGCGCGGCTGCGACCGCGTCGTGCCGGTCGACATCTACGTGCCCGGCTGTCCGCCGAGCGCGGAGGCGCTGCTCTACGGCATCCTTCTGTTGCAAAAGAAGATACGCCGCACCGGCACGATCGAGCGGTGAGCGGTATGATGAGCCTGTCGTTGAATGAACTCTCGACCTATCTCGGCGAGAAGCTGAGCGGCCGGATAAGCGATGCGGTGTTTGCCTATGGCGAACTCACCATCTCGGTCGAGCCGCATGACCTGATCGAGGTGGTGACATTCCTGCGCGACGATAAAAACTGCCAATTCATCTCGATCATCGATGTGTGCGGCGCCGATTATCCGTCGCGGGCCAAGCGCTTCGACGTCGTCTATCATCTGCTGTCGCCGAAGCAGAATATTCGCATCCGCATCAAGGTCCAGGCCGACGAGGAAACCGTGGTGCCGTCGATCACCGGCGTTTATCCCGGCGCCGACTGGTTCGAACGCGAAACCTACGATCTCTATGGTGTGCTGTTCTCCGGCCATCCCGATCTCAGGCGGATTCTGACCGATTACGGCTTCGAAGGCCATCCGCTGCGCAAGGATTTCCCGCTGACCGGTTTCGTCGAGGTGCGCTACGACGACGAGGCCAAGCGGGTCATCTACGAGCCGGTCGAGCTCAAGCAGGAATTCCGCAATTTCGATTTTCTCTCGCCATGGGAAGGGACGGACTACGTCTTGCCGGGCGACGAAAAAGCCAAGACGAATTGAGGCGCCAGAATGGCTGAAACCTCCGTCCGCAATTTTAACATCAACTTTGGACCGCAACACCCTGCAGCGCATGGTGTTTTGAGGCTGGTTCTGGAGCTCGATGGCGAAGTCGTCGATCGCGTCGATCCGCATATCGGACTGTTGCATCGCGGCACTGAAAAGCTGATCGAAGCCAAAACCTATCTGCAGGCCGTGCCCTATCTCGACCGGCTCGATTACTGCGCGCCGATGAACCAGGAGCATGCCTTTGCGCTTGCCGCAGAGCGGCTGCTCGGCATCGAGGTGCCGAAGCGCGGCCAGCTGATCCGCGTGCTCTATTGCGAGATAGGCCGCATCATGTCGCACATCCTCAATGTGACGACACAGGCGATGGATGTCGGCGCGCTGACGCCGCCGCTGTGGGGCTTCGTTGAGCGCGAAAAACTCATGGTGTTCTACGAACGCGCCTCGGGTTCGCGCATGCATGCGGCCTATTTCCGGCCCGGCGGCGTCCACCAGGACCTGCCGCAGAAGCTGGTCGAGGATATCGGCAACTGGATCGATCCGTTCCTGAAATCACTCGACGATCTCGACGCATTGCTGACCGGCAACCGCATCTTCAAGCAGCGCAATGTCGACATCGGCACCGTCTCGCTGGCCGATGCCTGGGCCTGGGGCTTTTCCGGCGTCATGGTGCGCGGATCCGGCGTCGCCTGGGATCTGCGCAAGTCGCAGCCCTATGAATGCTATGCCGAGATGGATTTCGACATTCCGGTCGGCAAGAACGGCGATTGCTACGACCGCTATCTCGTGCGCATGGAGGAGATGCGCCAGTCGGCGAAAATCATGCGTCAGTGCGTCGATCTGCTGCTCGGCAAGGAAGGCAGCGGGCCGGTGTCGAACCTCGACGGCAAGGTGGTGCCGCCGAAGCGTGCGGCGATGAAGCGCTCGATGGAAGCGCTGATCCATCATTTCAAGCTCTACACCGAGGGCTACCGCGTGCCGGCAGGCGAGGTCTATGCGGCGGTCGAAGCGCCGAAGGGCGAGTTCGGCGTCTATCTCGTCTCCGACGGCACCAACAAGCCCTACCGCTGCAAGCTGCGCGCGCCCGGCTTCGCTCATCTGCAAGCCATGGATTTCCTGTGCCGTGGCCACATGTTGGCCGACGTCACCGCCGTGCTTGGCTCCCTCGACATCGTGTTTGGTGAGGTCGATCGCTAAATGTCAGTCCGCCGTCTCGCAGAAGCCAGCCTCCAGCCAGCCTCCTTCGCCTTCAACCGGGCGAATGCGGCGGCGGCGAAGCAATGGATCAAGAAGTATCCGAAGGGCCGCGAGCAATCCGCGATCATCCCGTTGCTGATGCTGGCGCAGGAGCAGGAAGGCTGGGTGACCAAGGCGGCGATCGAGACGATCTCCGACATGCTCGACATGCCTTATATCCGAGGGCTGGAAGTCGCGACCTTCTACACGCAGTACCAGCTCAATCCTGTCGGCACCCGCGCGCATATTCAGGTCTGCGGCACCACGCCCTGCATGCTGCGCGGCTCGGAAGCGCTGATGGACGTGTGCCGGTCCAAGATCCACCACGACCAGTTCCACACCAACGACAAGGGCACGTTGTCCTGGGAAGAGGTCGAATGCCTCGGCGCTTGCGTCAACGCGCCGATGGTGATGATTTTCAAGGACACGTTCGAGGATTTGACGCCGGAGCGGCTTGCCGAGATCATCGACCTCTATGATGCCGGCAAGGGCGCCTCGGTGACGCCGGGGCCGCAGAACGGCCGCATCACCTCCGAGCCGCTTACTGGCCTGACGACGCTGAAAAGCGAAAAGGCAATCCTCAAGACGACCCGCGACAAGGAAGCCAAGGCAGCGGCCAAGGCCGCGCAAGGTGCAGCGTCGACTGTCGCCGCCGCGCCGGCAGCCCCGGTCGCGCCGGCATCGGCTGCCCCCGTTGCGCCATCGAAAGCCAGCAAGCCGAAGACCGATGCGCCTGAAACCAGCCCGGCGCTGGAGTCGCCTTCGGCCACAAAGGTCGCACCAGAGACCGAAAAGGCGGCAAGCGTCGCCGCACCGCGGCATTCGGCTGCCAACGCCAACAAGGCCGCGCCGGAGGTCGAAAAGGTTTCGAAACAGCGTAGCGGCCCCAAGAGCAAGGCTGAGCCAGCGGCTGCTTTCAAGGCGCCGGAGTTGAAGGAGGCGCCGTTCGGCGCTGCCGGCAAAAAAACCGGCGCCAAGACGACCAATGCCAAACCTTCACTCGAGGACAAGAATCGCCCGGCCGGCATCGCAAGGCCGGCACTGGTCGACGATCTCAAGCTGATCTCAGGCGTCGGTCCGAAGATCGAAGGCATCCTGCATTCGCTTGGCATCTTCACTTATGCGCAAGTCGCGTCCTGGAAGAAGGCCGAGCGCGAGTGGGTCGACGGCTATCTCAGCTTCCACGGCCGCATCGACCGCGAAGACTGGGTCAAGCAGGCCAAGGCGCTCGCCAAGGGCGGGGTCGCCGAATATATCCGCGTCTTCGGCAAGAAGCCGGTCTGAGGAACGAACAATGCTTCAGGATAGAGACCGCATCTTCAACAACATCTACGGCCTTTTCGACAAGTCGCTGGCCGGCGCGATGGCGCGTGGCGCCTGGGACGGCACGCCCGGCATCATCGCCAAGGGGCGCGAGTGGATCGTCAACGAGATGAAGGCCTCGGGCCTGCGCGGCCGCGGCGGCGCTGGTTTCCCGACCGGGCTCAAATGGTCGTTCATGCCCAAGCAGAGCGACGGCCGGCCGAGCTATCTCGTCGTCAATGCCGACGAATCCGAACCCGGCACCTGCAAGGACCGCGATATATTGCGCCACGACCCGCACACGCTGGTCGAGGGCTGCCTGATTGCCGGCTTCGCCATGGGCGCGGTCGCCGCCTACATCTATGTGCGCGGCGAGTTCATCCGCGAGCGCGAGGCGCTGCAGCGCGCCATCGACGAGGCCTATGAGGCCAAGCTGATCGGCAAGAACAACATTTCCGGCTACGATTTCGACATCTACATGCATCATGGCGCCGGCGCCTATATCTGCGGCGAGGAGACGGCGCTGCTCGAAAGCCTCGAAGGCAAGAAGGGCCAGCCGCGGCTGAAACCGCCATTCCCGGCCAATGTCGGCCTCTACGGCTGCCCGACGACGGTCAACAATGTCGAATCCATTGCCGTGGCGCCGACCATCCTGCGCCGTGGCGCTGCCTGGTTCTCGTCCTTCGGCCGGCCCAACAATGTCGGCACAAAGCTGTTCTGCATCTCCGGCCACGTCAACAATCCGTGCACCGTCGAAGAGGCGATGTCGATCCCGTTCCGCGAGCTGATCGAGACGCATTGCGGCGGCATCCGCGGCGGCTGGGACAATCTGCTGGCGGTCATTCCAGGCGGCGCTTCGGTGCCGCTGGTGCCGGCCGAACAGATCATCGACGCGCCGATGGATTTCGATGCGCTGCGCGACCTGAAATCGGGTCTCGGCACGGCTGCCGTCATCGTCATGGACAAGTCGACCGATATCGTGAAGGCGATCGCCCGGCTTTCCTACTTCTACAAGCACGAGAGCTGCGGCCAGTGCACGCCTTGCCGCGAAGGCACCGGCTGGATGTGGCGGGTGATGGAACGGCTGGTGCGCGGCGAGGCCCAGAAGCGTGAGATCGACATGCTGCTCGACGTGACCAAGCAGGTGGAGGGCCACACGATCTGCGCGCTGGGCGATGCGGCGGCATGGCCGATCCAGGGCCTGATGCGGCATTTCCGCGGCGAGGTGGAGCGGCGTATCGACGAGTTTTCGCGCAATGCGCACCGGGCAGAGCCGGTGATGGTGGCGGCGGAATAGACAAGAATTCGAAGCGGGCAAACGCCCGATTTGAGATACGGGCAAACGCCCGATTTGAAATACGAGCGAGAGCTCGATTTGAAATACGAGCGAAGGCTCGATTTGAGGAAACAGGCTCGGGGCATACGGAAGAAACGACCAGGAGACCACCTATGTCGCTGAATTCGAAACCCGATCATTTGACGCCAGATTTGGACCCGTTCGAGAAGATGAACCAGGACCTGACCAGGATGATGCCGAAGGAGATGGCGAACGCCGTCAATCTCCTGGCGCACCCTGTCGCGGGTGCGGCAGCGATGTCGGCGCTCGGCATCGGGCTTGCCAATCATGCCTTTGGCGTATGGATGGGCGCGCTCTCGGGCGCCGCCGAGGCCTCGCAGCGCCTGTTCCAGCCGATCGTTGACGATTTCGAGGCCAGGGTCGAACGCTTTTCCGAGACGGGAACGAGTTCCTCGACCAAGGCGCGCGCGGCGACGAAAACCTTGATTGCCGAGGCGCAGTCCTTCGCCAGGGACGTGAATGACATAGCGGCAAACAGCATGGATGATGCACGAAGCGTGGTGGATACGGCTGCCGAGCCGACCAGGTTGATGCCGGAGGACTTCAAGCAGCCCAAAGCCATGGAAAAGCCGGCCAATCCGGCCGATCTCAAGGCGATATCCGGCATCGGGCCGAAGCTGGAAAAGGTGCTGAACAGCTTGGGCATCTGGACCTACGGCCAGATCGCGGCATGGACGCCGGAAGAGATTGCCTGGGTCGACGATTATCTGTCGTTCAACGGCCGCATCGACCGCGACGACTGGCTTGGCCAGGCGGCGGCGTTGGCCGAGGCCAAACATTGAATTGAATACGTGGCGCGGCTTCGGCTGTGGCCCGGGAAGAAAGATTGCGGAACGTCCGCAGGGGTTTGAGACGACATGGCAAAGCTCAAGGTCGACGGGAAAGAGATTACTGTACCCGACCACTACACGCTGCTGCAGGCGGCCGAGGACGCTGGTGCGGAAGTGCCGCGCTTCTGCTTCCATGAGCGGCTGTCGATCGCCGGCAATTGCCGCATGTGCCTGATCGAGGTGAAGGGCGGCCCGCCCAAGCCCCAGGCGTCCTGTGCCATGGGCGTGCGCGACCTGCGTCCTGGCCCGAATGGCGAAACGCCGGAAATCTTCACCAACACGCCGATGGTCAAGAAGGCCCGGGAAGGCGTGATGGAATTCCTGCTGATCAACCATCCGCTCGATTGCCCGATCTGCGACCAGGGCGGCGAATGCGACCTGCAGGACCAGGCGATGGCGTTCGGCGTCGATTCTTCGCGCTATCACGAGAACAAGCGGGCGGTCGAAGACAAATATATCGGGCCGCTGGTCAAGACGATCATGAACCGCTGCATCCATTGCACGCGCTGCGTCCGCTTCACCACCGAGATCGCCGGCATTTCCGAGCTCGGCCTGATCGGCCGCGGCGAGGACGCCGAGATCACCACCTATCTCGAAAGCGCGATGACATCGGAACTGCAGGGCAACGTCATCGATCTTTGCCCGGTCGGCGCGTTGACCTCCAAACCCTACGCCTTCCAGGCGCGGCCGTGGGAGCTGACCAAGACCGAATCCATCGACGTGATGGATGCCGTCGGTTCGGCGATCCGCGTCGATTCGAGAGGCCGCGAGGTGATGCGCATCCTGCCGCGCACCAACGAGGCGGTGAACGAGGAGTGGATTTCCGACAAGACCCGCTTCATCTGGGATGGCTTGCGCACCCAGCGTCTCGACCGGCCATACGTACGCAAGGACGGCAAGCTGGCCCCGGCAAGCTGGGCCGAGGCTTTTTCCGCGATCAAGGACGCGGTGTCGAACGCAGTGCCCGACAAGATCGGCGCGATCGCAGGCGATCTCGCCGCCGTCGAGGAAATCTATGCGCTGAAGCTGCTGATGGCCTCGCTCGGCTCGAAGAACACCGACTGCCGTCAGGATGGTGCCGCGCTCGATCCGTCGCTCGGCCGGGCAAGCTATATCTTCAACCCGACGATCGAGGGCATCGAGCAGGCCGACGCGGTGCTGATCATCGGCGCCAATCCGCGCTTCGAGGCGTCCTTGCTCAACGCCCGCATCCGCAAGCGCTGGCGGGTCGGCAACCTGCCGGTCGGCGTCATCGGCGATGTCGGCGACACGCGCTACGACTATGAGCAGCTCGGCGCCGGACCGGAATCGCTGAAGGAGCTGGCCGACGGCAACGGCAAGTTCTTCCAGGTGCTGAAGAAAGCGACGCATCCGCTTATCATCGTCGGCCAGGGCGCGCTGGCACGGGCCGATGGCGCGGCCGTGCTTGGCCAGGCGGCGAAGCTTAGCCTGGCCGTCAACGCCGCGAGGGCCGACTGGAACGGCTTTTCCGTGCTGCACACTGCGGCGGGGCGTGTCGGTGGTCTCGATGTCGGCTTCGTGCCGGGCGAGGGCGGCAAGGACGTCGCCGGCATGCTGGGCGATACGGACGTGCTGTTCCTCCTCGGCGCCGACGAGATCGACATAGCCAAGACCGGCGGCGCCTTTGTCGTCTATATCGGCACGCATGGCGATCAGGGCGCGCACCGCGCCAACGTCATTCTGCCGGGTGCCGCCTACACCGAAAAGTCGGGCACCTACGTCAACACCGAGGGCCGCGTGCAGCAGACCAATCGCGCCGGCTTCGCGCCGGGCGATGCGCGTGAGGACTGGGCGATCCTGCGGGCGCTGTCGGATGTGCTCGGCAAGAAGCTGCCGTTCGATTCGCTGCCGCAGCTTCGCGCAAAACTCTATTCAGAATACCCGCATCTCGCCCGCATCGACCAGGTCGCGGCCGGTAACGCTGACGATATCGCCGAGGTGGCGAAGCTCGGCGGGCGGCTGAACAAGGGCGCCTTCACCTCGCCGGTCGAGGATTTCTACCTGACCAACCCGATCGCGCGGGCCTCCGCCGTGATGGCGGAATGCTCGGCGCTGGCGAAAAACGGCTTCAGGCAGGCGGCGGAATAAGCATGGACACCTTCTTCTCCTTCTACGTGCTGCCGGCGCTGATCATCCTGCTGAAGTCGGTCGTGCTGATCGTCGTGCTGTTAATCTTCGTCGCCTACATCCTGTACGCGGACCGCAAGATCTGGGCGGCGGTTCAGTTGCGCCGTGGCCCAAACGTCGTCGGCCCATGGGGCACGCTGCAGGCTTTCGCCGACCTGCTGAAGTTCGTGTTCAAGGAGCCGGTGATCCCCTCCGGCGCCAACAAGGGCGTTTTTCTGCTGGCGCCTTTGGTGTCGGCGGTGCTGGCGATCTCGGCCTGGGCGGTTATTCCGGTCAACGAGGGCTGGGCGATCGCCAACGTCAATGTCGGCATCCTCTATGTCTTCGCCATCTCCTCGCTCGAAGTCTATGGCGTGATCATGGGCGGCTGGGCGTCCAACTCGAAATATCCATTCCTCGGCGCGCTGCGCTCGGCCGCGCAGATGGTGTCCTACGAAGTCTCGATCGGCTTCGTCATCGTCACCGTGCTGCTTTGCGTCGGCTCGCTCAACCTGTCCGATATCGTGCTGTCGCAGCAGGATGGGCTGGGCACCCGGGTTGGCCTGCCCAACACCTTCCTCGACTGGCATTGGCTGTCGCTGTTCCCGATGTTCGTCATCTTCTTCATCTCGGCGCTGGCCGAGACGAACCGGCCGCCTTTCGACCTTGTCGAAGCAGAATCGGAACTCGTCGCCGGCCATATGGTCGAATATTCGTCGACGCCGTTCCTGCTGTTCTTCCTCGGCGAGTATGTCGCCATCGTGTTGATGTGCGCGCTGGCCACCATCCTGTTCCTCGGCGGCTGGCTGCCTCCCTTCGACTTCGCTCCCTTCACCTGGGTGCCGGGCCTGATCTGGTTCGTTCTCAAGGTCTGCCTGGTGTTCTTCATGATCTCGATGGTGAAGGCCTTCGTGCCGCGCTACCGCTACGACCAGCTGATGCGGCTCGGCTGGAAGGTCTTCCTGCCGATCTCGCTGGCGATGGTGGTGATTGTCGCCGCGTTCCTCAAGATCACGGGGTTTGCGTGATGTCCGCTCTATCCCAAGCCGCCAAGTCGCTGCTGCTGCAGGACTTCGTCAGTGCATTCTTCCTGTCGATGCGCCAGTTCTTCGCGCCGAAGGAGACGATCAACTATCCGCATGAGAAGGGGCCGACCAGTCCGCGCTTCCGCGGCGAGCATGCGCTGCGCCGCTATCCGAACGGCGAGGAACGCTGTATCGCCTGCAAATTGTGCGAGGCGATCTGCCCGGCGCAAGCCATTACCATCGAGGCCGGCCCGCGCCGCAATGACGGCACGCGCCGCACTGTGCGCTACGACATCGATATGGTGAAGTGCATCTATTGCGGCTTCTGCCAGGAGGCCTGCCCGGTAGACGCCATTGTCGAGGGGCCGAATTTCGAATTCGCGACCGAAACGCGCGAGGAACTTTACTACGACAAGGACAAGCTGCTGGCCAATGGCGACCGCTGGGAGCGCGAACTGGCGCGCAACCTCTCGCTGGATGCGCCGTACCGCTGACATTTGACGCATGGACGAGGCGAGCGGCCTCGTTCAGAGGATGATCCCGAAAAGGTACATCCTCCGGAATTGAAAGTGTCGCATGTTTTCTTTCGATCCGGGTCTTTCAACCCGGTCGAAACATGCGATAGGAACACGCAACTTGCCGGCCGGAGGCGGTGGCAAACATCGAACAGGACGAACGTCCTGTTTGGACAGGAACCGGGGGAACCCATGCTGAGTGGACTAGAGGCGGCCTTTTTCTACCTCTTCGCCTTTATCGCGGTGGCGTCGGCGTTCATGGTCATTTCGGCGCGCAATCCGGTGCACTCGGTGCTGTTCCTGATCCTGACCTTCTTCAACGCCGCCGGCCTGTTCATGCTGACCGGCGCAGAGTTCCTGGCGATGATCCTGCTCGTCGTCTATGTCGGCGCGGTCATGGTGCTGTTCCTGTTCGTCGTCATGATGCTCGACGTCGATTTCGCCGAAATGAAGGAAGGTGCCCTGCAATATGCGCCGATCGGCGCGCTGGTCGGGCTGATCCTGGCGGCTGAGCTGATCGTCGTGCTTGGTGGCTATACGTTCGCGCCGCAACTGGCCGCGACGGTCTCAAAGCCCATTCCGGACCTTGCCGCGCGCTCGAACACGGCAGCGCTCGGCGACATCCTCTATACCGACTACCTCTACTACTTCCAGGTTGCGGGCCTCATACTGCTGGTCGCCATGATCGGCGCCATCGTGCTGACGCTGCGCCATAAGCCGGGCGTCAAGCGGCAGTCGATCGCTGCTCAGGTCGGCCGCACGCCGGCAACGGGAATGGAAATCCGCAAGGTCAAGACGGGCGAAGGAATCTGAGATGACCGTCGGCATCGCACATTATCTGACCGTATCGGCGATCCTGTTCACGCTCGGCGTGTTCGGCATTTTCCTCAATCGCAGGAACATCATCGTCATCCTGATGTCGATCGAGCTGATCCTGCTCGCGGTCAACATCAATTTCGTCGCCTTCTCGGCAGCACTCGGCGATCTCGTCGGACAGGTATTCGCGCTGTTCGTGCTGACGGTCGCGGCGGCTGAAGCGGCGATCGGCCTCGCCATTCTCGTCGTCTTCTTCCGCAACCGCGGTTCGATCGCGGTCGAAGACGTGAACATGATGAAGGGTTGACGGAAACCACCATGTATCAGGCCATCGTCTTCCTTCCGCTGCTCGGCTTCCTGATCGTCGGCCTGTTCGGCACGTCGCTCGGCGCCAAGGCGTCCGAATACATCACCTCAGGCTTCCTGGTGATATCAGCCGTGCTGTCTTGGGTCGCCTTCTTCTCGGTCGGCTTCGGCGAGGGCGAGGTATTCACCGTGCCGGTGATGCGCTGGATCCAGTCAGGCGGGTTAGAGGCGGCATGGGCGCTCAGGATCGACACGCTGACGGTGGTGATGCTGGTCGTGGTCAACACGGTCTCGGCGCTGGTCCACATCTACTCGATTGGCTACATGCATCACGACCCGAACCGGCCGCGCTTCTTCGCCTATCTGTCGTTGTTCACCTTCGCCATGCTGATGCTGGTGACATCGGACAACCTCGTGCAGATGTTCTTCGGCTGGGAGGGCGTCGGCCTCGCCTCCTACCTGCTGATCGGCTTCTGGTACAAGAAGCCGTCGGCCAATGCCGCCGCGATCAAGGCCTTCGTCGTCAACCGCGTCGGCGATTTCGGCTTTGCGCTCGGCATCTTCGGCGTGTTCGTGCTGTTCGGGTCGGTCAATCTCGGCACCATCTTCGCTAATGCGGCGACGTTCATCCCGGCCGAAGGCGCACCGCAGGGTGCTGCCGTGCTGACCTTCCTCGGCTATGCGCTCGACAAGCAGGCTGCGATGACCGTCGTTTGCCTGCTTTTGTTCATGGGCGCCATGGGCAAGTCGGCACAGGTGCCGCTGCACACCTGGCTGCCTGACGCCATGGAAGGCCCGACGCCGGTCTCGGCGCTTATCCATGCCGCCACCATGGTGACGGCCGGCGTGTTCATGCTGGCGCGGCTGTCGCCGCTGTTCGAACTGTCGCATTCGGCGCTGATCGTGGTCACCTTCATCGGCGCCTTCACCGCTTTCTTCGCGGCAACCGTCGGCCTCGTCCAGAACGACATCAAGCGCGTCATCGCCTATTCGACCTGCTCGCAGCTCGGCTACATGTTCGTGGCGCTCGGCGTCGGCGCCTATGGCGCGGCCATCTTCCATCTGTTCACGCATGCCTTCTTCAAGGCGCTGCTGTTCCTCGGCTCCGGCTCGGTGATCCATGCCGTCTCCGATGAGCAGGACATGCGCAATATGGGCGGCCTCAGGACGCTCATCCCGAAGACGTACTGGATGATGGTGATCGGCACGCTGGCGCTGACCGGCGTCGGCATTCCGGTGACGGTCATCGGCACCGCCGGCTTCTTCTCCAAGGACGCGATCATCGAAAGCGCTTTTGCCGCGCACAATCCGGTCGCCGGCCTTGCCTTCGTGCTGCTGGTCGTCGCCGCCTGCTTCACCAGCTTCTACTCCTGGCGGCTGATCTTCATGACCTTCCACGGCCAGCCGCGGGCGAGCCACGAGGTCATGCACCATGTCCATGAATCGCCGCCGGTCATGCTGGTGCCGCTGTTCATCCTGGCGGTGGGCGCTCTGTTCGCCGGCGTGATCTTCCATGGCGCCTTCATCGGCGAGGGCTATGCCGAGTTCTGGAAGGCGTCGCTGTTCACGCTGCCGGAAAACCACATCCTGCACGACATGCACGAAGTGCCGTTGTGGGTGAAGCTGGCGCCGTTCGTCGCCATGCTGATCGGCTTTGCGATTGCCTGGCAATTCTACATCCGCGCGCCGGAGATGCCGAAGAACCTGGCGGCGCAGCATCGCGGGCTCTACGCCTTCCTGCTCAACAAATGGTATTTCGACGAGCTGTACGATTTCCTGTTCGTGCGGCCGGCAAAACGCCTGGGCCACTTCCTATGGAAGACCGGCGACGGCACTGTCATCGACGGGCTCGGTCCGGACGGCATTTCGGCGCGCGTCGTCGACGTCACCAACCGGGTCGTCAAGCTTCAGACCGGCTATCTCTATCACTATGCCTTCGCCATGCTGATCGGCGTTGCCGCATTCGTCACCTGGATGATGCTCTGATGACCGCCTGGCCGATCCTCTCGCTGGTCACCTTCCTGCCGCTGGTTGGTGTGCTGCTCATCCTGTTCGTGCGTGACGACAGCGAAAATGCCCGCCGCAACATTCGCGCCATCGCTTTGTGGACGACCAGCATCACCTTCATCATCTCGCTGTTCATCTGGACCGGCTTTGACAATTCCGAACCCGGCTTCCAGTTCGTTGAGAAGGTTGCCTGGCTGGATTCCGGCATCTCCTACCATATGGGCGTCGACGGCATCTCCATGCTGTTCGTCATCCTGACCACCTTCCTGATGCCGCTCTGCATCCTGGCTTCGTGGGAATCGATCGAGAAGCGCGTCAAGGCCTACATGATCGCCTTCCTGTTGCTGGAGACGCTGATGATCGGCGTGTTCTGCGCGCTGGATATCGTTTTGTTCTACGTCTTCTTCGAAGCCGGCCTGATCCCGATGTTCATCATCATCGGCGTGTGGGGCGGCAAGCGGCGCGTCTACGCCTCGTTCAAGTTCTTCCTCTACACGCTGGCCGGCTCGGTGCTGATGCTGCTCGCCATCATGGCGATGTTCTTCCAGTCCGGCACCACCGACATCCCGACGCTGCTGACGCACAACTTCCCGGCCACCATGCAGACCTGGCTATGGCTGGCCTTCTTCGCGTCGTTCGCCGTGAAGATGCCGATGTGGCCGGTGCACACCTGGCTGCCGGATGCCCATGTCGAGGCGCCGACGGCCGGTTCGGTGATCCTGGCCGCCATCCTGCTGAAGATGGGCGGTTATGGCTTCCTGCGGTTCTCGCTGCCGATGTTTCCGATCGCCTCGGAGATGTTCGCGCCGCTGGTCTTCGCGCTGTCCGTCGTCGCCATCATCTACACTTCGCTGGTGGCGCTGATGCAGGAGGACATGAAGAAGCTGATTGCCTATTCGTCGGTCGCTCATATGGGCTTCGTCACCATGGGCATCTTCGCGATGAACCAGGAAGGCGTCCAGGGGGCGATCTTCCAGATGCTGTCGCACGGCCTGGTCTCCGGCGCACTGTTCCTGTGCGTCGGCGTCATCTACGACCGCATGCACACGCGCGACATCGACGCCTATGGCGGGCTGGTCAACAACATGCCGAAATACGCCACCGTGTTCATGATCTTCACCATGGCCAATGTCGGCCTGCCCGGCACCAGCGGCTTCGTTGGCGAGTTCCTGACCATGCTCGGCGTGTTCCGGGTCAACACCTGGGTGGCGTTCTTCGCCGCCACCGGCGTTGTCCTGTCGGCGGCCTATGCGCTCTGGCTCTATCGCCGGGTGATCTTTGGCGCGCTGACCAAGGACAGCTTGAAAAATCTGCTCGACCTGTCGGCGCGCGAGAAGGTGATCATCTATCCGCTGGTCGTGCTGGTCATCTTTTTCGGCGTCTACCCGGCGCCGGTCTTCGACGCGACTGCCGAATCGGTCAAGGCGCTGGTTACCAATGTCACCGCATCCATCGACGCCGCGCAGACCGCGGCGGCGAACTGACTGGGAGGTTTGCGAACCATGACGCCGGACCTTCTCTCCAGCCTCTCGCTCTCGACACCAGAGCTGATCCTTGCCATCGGCGCCCTGGCGCTGCTGATGCTGGGCGCCTATTCGCGCGCCAACACGACAACCACAGTGAGCGGCCTTGCCGTCGCCGTCCTGGTGGTAGCCGGCGTCTGGACGATCTTTTCAACCGGGCAGGGCAATGCCTACGGCGAAGCCTTCGTCCAGGATCCCTTCGCCCGTTTCATGAAAGTGCTGGCGCTGATCGGGTCGGCGGTCACGCTGGTCATGTCGATGCGCTTCGCCAAGGCGGAGCATTTCGACAAATTCGAATATCCGGTGCTGATCCTGCTGTGCACGCTCGGCATGATGCTGATGATCTCGGCCAACGGCATGATCGGGCTCTATCTCGGCCTCGAATTGCAGTCGCTGGCGATCTATGTGCTGGCGGCGATCAACCGCGACAATCTGCGCTCGACCGAGGCGGGATTGAAATATTTCGTCCTTGGCGCGCTGTCGTCGGGCATGCTGCTTTACGGCATCAGCCTCGTCTACGGTTACACCGGCAATACCGGGTTCCAGGAGATCGCCGCGGCGCTAGGAGGCGGCGAGCGCCAGCTTGGCCTCGTCTTCGGCCTGGTCTTCGTGCTGGCGGGCCTTGCCTTCAAGATATCGGCGGTGCCGTTCCATATGTGGACGCCGGACGTCTATGAAGGCGCCCCGACACCGGTGACGGCCTTCCTCGCGGCGGCGCCGAAAATGGCGGCGATGGCGCTGATCGTGCGCGTCACCATGGGTGCGTTCAAACCGATCGCCGCCGACTGGCAGCAGATCATCGTCTTCATCTCGATCGCGTCGATGGCTCTCGGCGCGTTCGCGGCCATCGGCCAGACCAACATCAAGCGGCTGATGGCCTATTCCTCGATCGGCCATATGGGCTACGCGCTGGTCGGCCTCGCCGCCAACAGCCAGGCCGGCGTGCGTGGCGTCGCCATCTACATGCTGATCTATCTGGTGATGACGCTCGGCACCTTCGCCTTCATCCTCGCCATGCGGCGCAAGGAGGGCAATGTCGAGCAGATCGGCGATCTGGCCGGCCTGTCGTCGACCAATCCGATTATGGCGACGATCCTCACCATCCTGATGTTCTCGTTGGCCGGCATCCCGCCGCTCGCCGGCTTCTGGGGGAAGTGGTACGTGTTCCTCGCCGCCATCAATGCCAATCTCTACGCGCTGGCGATCATCGGCGTGCTGGCCTCGGTGGTGGGCGCCTATTATTATCTGCGCATCATCAAGATCATGTGGTTCGACGAACCGGTCGGCGGCTTCGTGCCGATGGCGACCGAGCTTCGCGTCGTGCTCGGCGTCTGCGGCGCCTTCGTGCTGTTCTACGTGCTGATCGGCGGGCCGATCGGCACCTATGCCGAAGCCGCCGCCAAGACATTTTTCTGACAGGATGGCATTTCGGCTGGCCCCAACAGCGGCGTCGGAAGGGTTCCGGCTCGAGGCACATGACACGGTCGGTTCCACCAATGCGCTGGCGCTGGAGCATGCGCGGGCGGGAGACCCGGGCAAGCTCTGGGTCGTTTCGAAAAAACAGGAAAGCGGGCGTGGCCGGCGCGGCCGGGTGTGGGCGACGCCCGAGGGCAATCTTGCGGCGACGCTGCTGGTGGTCACCAATGCCGATCTTCGCTTGGCCGCGACGCTCGGCTTCGTTGCCGGCCTGGCGCTTGCCGATGCGCTCGACGCCGTCGTGCCGAAGGGCAGGATAGCAATCGGCCTCGACGGCGGCAGCGATGGGAAGAACCGTTTCGAGCTGAAATGGCCGAACGATGTGCTCGCCTCCGGTGCCAAGCTTGCCGGCATCCTGCTGGAATCGGCGATGCTTGAAGGCGATCGCTTCGCAGTGGCGGTCGGCATCGGCGTCAATGTTGTGGCATACCCAGAGGATTTGCCTTATCCCGCGACATCGCTTAGCGCGCTGGGCGCTGCCTGCGATGCCGAGACCTTGTTTTTGGCGCTGTCGGATGCCTGGGCCGAGAATGCGCGGCTGTGGAATGAGGGGCGTGGGCTTTCCGCCGTCAGGCGGCGCTGGCTGGCGCGCGCGGCAGGGCTTGGCGGGCAGGTTGCTGTCAGAATTGACGGTAATGTGGTGCGCGGGACGTTCGAGACCATTGACGAGGACTGCCGTTTCGTGATCCGCGACGATGAGGGTTCGGTTCTGACGATCGCCGCCGGCGATGTGCATTTTGGCGCGGTCGCGTCGGCTCAGGTTTGACGGGCCCAGATTTTGACGGGCTTGGTTTGACCGGCCAGGAAAGGAAAGATCATGGCGAAAGCTGAAAACGCCGAACTCGTCTTCGTGCCGCTCGGCGGCGTCGGCGAGATAGGCATGAATTTCGCCCTCTATGGCTACGGGCCGGCCAATGCGCGCGAATGGATTGTCGTCGATGTCGGCGTCACCTTTCCCGATGCCAGCCTGCCTGGCGTCGACCTGGTGCTGCCCGACACGCGCTTCATCGAGGAGAACATCGCCAATCTGCGCGGCATCGTCATCACGCACGCGCATGAGGACCATTACGGCGCGCTGCTCGACACATGGCCGAAGCTCAAGGCGCCGGTCTGGATGACGCCGTTCGGTGCCGGATTGCTGGAAGCCAAGCGGCAGGGCGAGCAAGGCGCACCGAAAATCCCGTTGACGATCTACCGGGCCGGCGAAAAATTCACCATCGGCCCGTTCGAGATCGAGGCCATTCCCGTCGCGCATTCCATTCCCGAGCCGATGTCGCTGGCGATCACCTCGCCGGCCGGCACCGTCATCCACACCGGCGACTGGAAGATCGATCCGGCGCCGACGATCGGGCCGATGACCGACGAGGCCCGCTTCCGCGCCTATGGCGACAAGGGCGTGCTGGCGCTGATCTGCGATTCCACCAATGCGCTGCGGGAAGGGGAGTCGCCATCGGAAGTGGCGGTGGGCGAAGGCCTCAAGGGCGTCATCCAGAGCGCCAAGGGCCGTGTCGCGGTCACCACTTTTTCCTCCAATGTCGGGCGCATCGTCTCCATTGCCAGGGCGGCAAGGGACGCCGGCCGACAGTGCCTGGTGCTCGGCCGCTCGCTGAAGCGCGTCATCGATGTTGCCGGTGAGCTCGGCTATATGGACGGGCTCCCCGAATTCATCGCCGAGGAGGATTTTGGTTTTATTCCGCGTGAAAACCTCGTCATCATCTGCACGGGCAGCCAGGGCGAGCCGCTTGCGGCACTGGCGAAACTGTCACGCGAGGAGATGAAATCGGTGTCGCTGACGGCAGGCGACACAGTGGTGTTTTCCTCGCGCACCATTCCCGGCAACGAGAAAGGGATCCTCGAGATCAAGAATCGCCTCATCGATCTCGGTATCAAGATTATCGAGGACGGCGATGCGCTGGTGCATGTCTCCGGACATCCGCGCCGCAGCGAATTGCGTAAGATGTATGAATGGGTACGCCCGCAGATCGGCGTTCCCGTGCATGGCGAGGCGGCGCATCTGGTGGCGCAGGGCTCGCTGATGTCGACGTCGGGCATCGGCCAGGTGGCGCAGGTGCGCGACGGCGACATGCTGAGGCTTTATCCAGGTGCTGCCACGATCATCGATCAGGTGCCGTTCGGCCGTATCTACAAGGACGGCAGGCTGATCGGCACCGACCAGGCGATGGGTATTCGCGACCGGCGCAAGCTGTCCTTTGCCGGTCATGTGGCGGTCAATGTCGTGCTCGACGATAAATATGAACTCGCCGGCGATCCCGATCTGGTCGCCATCGGCGTCGCCGAGGCCGACGCCCGCGGCGAGAGCCTGGAAGATCTGATGATCGATGCGGCAATCGGCGCCGTGGACTCCATCCCCCGTCAGCGCCGAAAAGACCTCGACCTCGTGCAGGAGGCAGTGCGCCGCGCCGTCCGCGGCGCCGCCAACGAAGCCTGGGGCAAGAAGCCGCTGGTGACAGTGTTCGTCACAAGGTAAGGGAATAGGCAATAGGGCAGTACGGCAGTAGGGGGAGAAAGTAGTTTTTCCCTACTCCCATACTGCCCTATTGCCTTACTGCCCTAAGGACGCAGTCAATGCTCGGACGCCTGAACCATGTCGCGCTTGCCGTGCCGGATCTGGCCGCGGCGGCAGCGGCCTATCGCGATACGCTCGGCGCTCGGGTGACCGCCCCGCAGGCGCTGCCTGAGCATGGCGTAACGGTGGTGTTCGTCGACGTCGGCAACACCAAGATCGAATTGCTGGAGCCGCTCGGGGAGGGGTCGCCGATCGCGGCATTTCTTGAGAAGAACCCCTCGGGCGGCATGCATCATGTCTGCTACGAGGTCGATGACATTCTTGCCGCACGTGATCACCTCAAGGCCAGCGGTGCCCGCGTCCTCGGCGACGGTAACCCGAAGACCGGCGCGCATGGCAAGCCGGTGCTGTTCCTGCATCCCAAGGATTTCTTCGGCACACTGGTCGAACTGGAGCAAGCATGAGCTGGGTTTCGTTTATCGCCCTGTTCTTCATCACATGGTGGGTGGTGCTGTTCGCCGTGCTGCCGTTCAGCATGAGGACGCAGGACGAGGATCAGGACGTGACGCTGGGCACGGTCCACAGCGCGCCGCGCGGACCGCATATGCTGCGCGCCATGCTGCGGACGACGATCGTCACGATGGTTCTTCTTGGCATCTTCTATGGCATTACGAGGGGGCTCGGCCTCGGCATCGACGATATCCCGCACATCGTGCCGGATTTCAGCCAGAGCCCGCGTTAGCATAGCCGGCAACGCATTATCCGTCGTCCTGAACGCGAGCGCCGCTGGGGGAAAACAAAGCCGGCTTCGGGATTTGTTTTGCTGCCGCGAGAGCGCCGTGCACTCCACGAAATGTATATTTACGCGCGTCAATTTCTTGTTTTATGCACGGCGTTATCTCAAAAGCGGCCGCGTATCTTCGAGCGGCACGTCTGGATAAAGCGATTTGGCAATTCGTCATGCTAAGCAAATGATTGCACAAAAAAAATGCAAGGCACGAGGCCTTGCAATTTAAACGCGTCCGATCTGTTTCCGGTGTCCGGCGGCAGCGAGTAACCGCGCCTAGATCGCATCCTCCCAAGACTTTGACCGCGTAGGAGGGCAGATTTCTTTCCGCCCTCTCGGTTATCGGGGCACATTAGACCAAGGCGGGTGAAAATGTCACGCAGAATTTTGCCTGGAAATAGGCAATCTCGTGCTGCACTGCACAATAGTGTGGCAGGCGTTGCTTGCGAAACGACCAGCAAGTCGGATGCGGCACTGCGGCACCTTTGCGGCGCCTCAATGGGTGCCCCCAATGGGCGCCCTAGGGGCGGGTTTCCATTCGGTCATGAAATGGCTATGAAGCCGGGGCAAGCAAGCCAGCGCTGCGCCGATTCCGGTGCGGCAACTCTCTCTCACGGACCAGTCCATGCGTTTGTCGCGCTATTTCCTGCCTATCCTCAAAGAAAATCCGCGCGAGGCCGAAATCGTCTCGCACCGGCTGATGCTACGCGCCGGCATGATCCGCCAGCAGGGGCAAGGCAGTTTTTCCTGGCTGCCGCTCGGCAAACGGGTGCTGGACAAGGTCTGCCAGATCATTCGCGAAGAGCAGAACCGGGCCGGCGCGCTCGAGATCCTGATGCCGACCATCCAGTCGGCCGAGCTGTGGCGCGAAAGCGGCCGTTATGACGATTACGGCAAGGAGATGCTGCGCATCAAGGACCGGCAAGATCGGGACATGCTCTATGGGCCTACCAACGAGGAGATGGTCACCGAGATTTTCCGCGCCTATGTGAAATCCTACAAGGATCTGCCGCTCAATCTCTATCACATCCAGTGGAAATTCCGCGACGAGGTGCGGCCGCGATTCGGCGTCATGCGTTCGCGTGAGTTCCTGATGAAGGATGCCTATTCTTTCGATCTCGACTTCGAAGCCGCCAGGACAGCCTATAACAGGATGTTCGTATCCTATCTCAGGACGTTCACGCGTATGGGGCTGCAGGCGATCCCGATGCGTGCAGACACCGGGCCGATCGGCGGCGACCTCAGCCACGAATTCATCATCCTGGCCGACACCGGCGAGAGCCAGGTCTATTGCCATCGCGACTATCTCGCGCTTGACGTGCCGGGGGCGGACACGGACTTCTCCAACGATGCCGCGATCGGTGATATCGTCAAGACATGGACGACTCCCTATGCCGCGACCGACGAGATGCACGACGAGGCGGCGTGGGAGAAGGTTGCGACGAGCGACCGTGTCTCGGCGCGCGGCATAGAGGTCGGCCACATCTTCCATTTCGGCGACAAATATTCGAAACCGATGGGCGCCAAGGTAACCGGGCCCGACGGCAAGGATCATTTTGCCTCCGGGGGATCCTACGGCATCGGCCCGACGCGGCTGGTCGCGGCGATCATCGAGGCCAGCCATGACGACAACGGCATCATCTGGCCGGAGGCGGTGGCGCCTTTCGACATCGGCCTGATCAACATGAAGGCCGGCGACGCCGAGTGCGACCGCGTCTGCGATGAGCTCTATGCGGCGTTTGTCGCCGTCGGCAAGGACGTGCTCTACGACGACACCGACCAGCGGCCGGGCGGCAAGTTCGCCACCGCCGACCTGATCGGCCTGCCGTGGCAGGTGATCGTCGGGCCGCGCGGCGTGGCAGCCGGCGAGATCGAGATCAAGAACCGCAGGACCGGTGAGCGTGAGACGCTGCCGATCGCAGACGTGAAGAAGCGTTTCGGTTCTGCCGCATGAGCGAAGCCGCAGTAGCGAAACCCCTGGCCGCCGGACCCTTTTCCGTCTTCGAACGCATGGTCGCGTGGCGCTATCTGCGCTCGCGCCGCAAGGAGACGGTGATTTCCGTCATCGCCTCGATCTCCTTCCTCGGCATCATGCTGGGCGTCGCCACGCTGATCGTGGTGATGGCTGTCATGAACGGGTTTCGCGCCGAACTCCTGACGCGCATTCTCGGCGTCAACGGCCATCTGATCGTGCAGCCGCTCGACATGCCGCTGGAGGACTACGCGCAGGTTGCCGACCGCATCAACGGCGTGCCTGGCGTCAAATACGCCATTCCCCTGATCGACGGGCAGGTGCTGGCGCAAGGCAATGTCGGCGGCGGCTCAGGGGCGCTGGTGCGCGGCATACGCGGCGAGGATCTGGGCAAGATTTCTATCGTCGCCAACAACATCAAGCAGGGCTCGATCGCCGGCTTCGACACAAGCGAAGGCGTCGCCATCGGCAGCCGCATGGCCGACAACCTCGGTCTTGTGCTCGGCGACACGATCACGCTAATCGCGCCCGACGGCGACGTCACGCCGCTCGGCACGACACCGCGCATGAAGGGCTATCCGGTCACGGCGATCTTCGAGGTCGGCATGTCGGAATATGACAGCTCGATCGTCTACATGCCGTTTTCGGAAGCGCAGCTCTATTTCAACATGGACGGAAGGGCCCAGACGATCGAGCTCTATGTCGACAATCCCGACAATGTCGACGCGCTGAAGCCGAAGATCGAGGAAGCGTCGCAGCGGCCGATCACCATGGTCGACTGGCGAGAACGCAACAGGACATTTTTCGATGCGTTGCAAGTGGAGCGCAACGTCATGTTCATGATCCTGACGCTGATCGTGCTGGTGGCGGCACTCAACATCATTTCGGGCCTGATCATGCTGGTGAAGGACAAGGGCCACGACATCGCCATCCTGCGCACCATGGGCGCCACGCGCGGCGCGATCCTGCGCATCTTTCTGATGACGGGCGCGGCGATCGGCGTGGTGGGCACCATCGCCGGCGTGCTGCTCGGCGTCGTTATCTGCCTGAACGTCGAGCGAATCCGCCAGTTCTTCTCCTGGCTGGCCGGCGAGAGGCTGTTCAATCCCGAGCTCTATTTCCTTAGCCAGCTGCCCGCCCGCATGGACGCCAGCGAGACGATCTCGGTGGTGCTCATGGCGCTGGCGCTGTCGTTCCTGGCGACGCTGTTTCCGGCATGGCGCGCGGCCAGGCTCGATCCGGTCGAAGCGCTGAGGTACGAATGATGGCCGAGGCCATTATCGAGCTGAAGAGTGTCGAGCGGCACTATGTTCAGGGGCCGCGCAAGCTCACGATCCTCAACGGCGCCGATTTTTCGCTGAAGCGCGGCGAGATCGTGGCGCTGGTGGCGCCTTCGGGCACCGGCAAATCGACGCTGCTGCACACTGCCGGACTGCTGGAACGGCCAGACGCCGGCGATGTCATTCTGGCCGGCCGCGCCTGCGGACGGCTTTCCGACGACGAGCGCACGGCGATCCGCCGCAACGATGTCGGCTTCGTCTATCAATTCCATCACCTGCTGCCGGAATTCACGGCGCTGGAAAACATCATGATGCCGCAGCTGATAAAAGGGCTGACGCGCAAGGAGGCCGCCGAGCGGTCGGCGCAACTGCTCGACTATATGCAGATCGGCAAGCGCGCGCAGCACCGCCCCTCCGAACTGTCCGGCGGCGAGCAGCAGCGCGTCGCCATCGCGCGCGCCGTCGCCAATGCGCCGCTGGTGCTGCTGGCCGACGAGCCGACCGGCAACCTCGATCCGGTCACCGCCTCCTATGTGTTCGAGGCATTGGGAGCGCTGGTTCGGCAATCGGGGCTGGCGGCACTGATCGCCACCCACAATCACGAGCTTGCCTCGCGCATGGACCGTCGCGTCACGTTGGCCGACGGCAAGGTTGTTCCGCTCTAAGCGCGCCGTCCGGCATGTCCTGATGTTCTTTTCACGGACGTTCAGCGCGCGAACGGCCGATATTTGCCCATAAACCTTTCCTTAACCGTGCCGAACTGAGCGCCCAGAATTTCGCGGCACGCTCGGATTGCGGTCGTTGACATTCGAACAAAATTAGAACAAAATACGAACATACTGAAAACAGGAGAGAGTTATGACCGGTCTTGTTCAGGATGTCGTGTCACTGGTGTGCATGAGCACGTTTCTTATTTCCATGGCGATCTGGATCGGAGCGATGTGAGGCAGCGCGCCCCGTTTTCTTTGCGGGGTGAGGGGCGGCGTCGGAACTCGGTGGTTCAGCGCCGCTTTGTCAGCCGGCCTTGCGGGCCGTTTCGACAAGCAGAGCTGCGGCGGGTCCGAAGACATCCTCGAAAGCGGATTTCAGGGCGAGATCGAGGTCGGCCATCCCTAGGGGAAGTCCGAGGTCGACGAGACTGGTGACGCCGTAGTCCTGCACGCCGCACGGCACGATGCCGCTGAAATGGCTGAGATCGGGCTCGACATTGATGGCGATGCCGTGAAAGCTCACCCAGCGCCTCAATCTGATGCCGATGGCAGCGATCTTGTCCTCGGCGAGCGATCCGTCGGCCAGGGCGGGGCGATCCCGCCGCACCACCCAGACGCCGACGCGGTCCTCGCGTCGTTCGCCGCGCACGTTGAAGGCGGCGAGTGTGCCGATGATCCATTGCTCAAGGGCCGCGACGAAGACGCGGACGTCCTCGCGCCGCCGCTTCAGGTCGAGCATCACATAAGCGACCCTCTGGCCTGGCCCATGATAGGTGTATTCGCCGCCGCGCCCGGCGGCGAACACCGGGAAACGGTCGGGTTCGATCAGGTCCTCGATACGGGCGCTGGTGCCGGCAGTGTAGAGCGGCGGATGCTCGACCAGCCAGACCATCTCGCCGGCGGCGCCGCTTCGGATCGCTTCGGCACGCGCCTCCATTACGGCAAGCGCATCCGGATAGGCGGTGAGGCCGGGTTCGATCCGCCATTCGACCGGCGCCGAACCGGGCAGGGGCAGGAACGACGTGGCGATCTGGCTGCGTTGTGTCATGGCGTATCTCGTCTAAAGCGGCCGCGTTTGAAGGAACTGTGGGCGCGCTTTAAATTTTGTTTTATGCATATCGTCGTCCCAAACCGCTGCGCACCTTCGGTTCAAGCCCGAGGGCATGTTTTTGGGCGACATGCATTGGCCTCACATATGGCGGCAATCGGCTGAAACGTCCAGTTCCGAACACGTTCCAACCCTTTGCAGGCTAATGCCGAATCCCGGGGCAATTAATGCACGACGCGCCCTTGTTTCGCCGGAGACGATTTGCTACACGCCGCGAGCCGGTTCGTTTCGGCTCCTACCACGTGCGGTCGTGGCGGAATTGGTAGACGCGCAGCGTTGAGGTCGCTGTGGGGCAACCCGTGGAAGTTCGAGTCTTCTCGACCGCACCAGCTATACCCAATAAGCTGCTTTTTTTATTGCGTAATTTTCTGTTTCCCCGCAGCTCTTCCCAAGACTGTTTGTGCGAACTGAAACACTGCGCGAGGCTGCAGATGGTTGGGCGCGGAATGCCGCGCCCTGGTTTGTCCCGCCTCAAATGCCGGATGCTTCAAAGACCGACCTGTGCCGCGAAGCGGACCACCGAGAACCCTGTCTTGCGCCAAGGAGCTGAGACCGACGCTGCCGGCGATTGACGTCGAAGACCGTCGATCCGGGGAATGGCTTTGCTAAAGTGAAAATCCAGTTTTAACCTCCTGCGACACATTTCCAGTTCGATAACCGGGTTTGATACTCTATCTGTCGGGGAACGCCGCACAGAACGGAGCCATCTTCATGAGTGACAGCCAGGTAAGGATTGCGGGAGGGAACACCATTCGAAGCCTGCATGCCGACCTGCCAGTCAACGCCACGTTCCATATCTGGCTTAAAGCGACCAAGCCGGGCGTTGCGGGCTCGCTGTCTTTTTCCAATGTCCGTGGCAAGTTCGGCGAGGTCAGCGTTACGAACGCCGAAGAGTATGAATTCAGAATTTTTCACGTCTTCGGCGGTGGCAGCGTCGAACTGGATTACGACACGGATCAAGCCTCGGTATCGGTCGCCTACTGGTTCGCACTGGCCGATGTGCTGGAGACAGGTATTACAGTTCTCCACACCAATCCGGGAAATGCCCCGCCGAACATCCCCGACAGCTATCATTTTCGTCCGCCGTTCGGCTGGATGAACGATCCAAACGGATTTGGCCGGTTCGAAGGCCGCCCACATCTCTTTTATCAGCATTATTCCCATGGGCTTCGGTGGAATACGATGCATTGGGGGCACGCCGTATCTTCGGATTATTTGCGATGGCGCCACATGCCTATTTTCCTGTTCCCATCGGAAGATCTTACCGCAAGGCCCGACAAACGGGGCGGCGCGTATTCCGGCTCGGCCATTCCGCTTGCCGATGGTCCGGGCATTCGCGTCTTTTTCACCGAGCAGGTACAGGACCGCATCCCAGAACAGCAAATCCAACTCACTGCCACTTCCAGCGACCTGATCACGGCGGGAAATGCGGATGTCGTCCTGCCCTACCGCCCGCTTGACCAGGGACTGACGGCGGACTTTCGCGATCCATACGTCTTCAAGGGACCGGATGGCCGCTGGAAAATGCTGCTGGGCAGCCAGAGCGATGAGGGTGGCGTCGTCCTGCTCTATGAAACGCATGATCATACGGCTGCCACCGGCTGGACCTATATCGGCAAGCTTCTGGTCGAGAAACACTATCGGACGACGGCGATCGAATGTCCCTGTCTGCTGCCGCTCGACGGGCCTGCGACCGAACCCGCGACGCGGTGGGTTCTAATCCTCGGGCTGATGAACAGCGAGGACCAATCCACCCGGCGCAAGAACCTGACAATGGCCATCGTGGGCTGGTTCGATGGCCAGACCTTTGCCAAGGAATTCGAACAGGAACTGGACTTCGGGACGGACAACTACGCCTTCCAGGCCTTTGTCGACGGTGATGCTATCGTCGGCGTGGGCTGGCTTGCCAACTGGGCCGATACCGGGCCGGCGATCGATTTCCCCACAGCCATGACGCTGCCTCGCAATATTCGTCTGTCTGCCGGCGAGCTGTATACCCCGCCCATCGGGGCTGCCGAGAGCCTGCGGAGCCATATTCTGGACCGAACGCGCCTTGCAGCCGGAGAGCAGGTGAGCTTTATCAACGGCGCCGTCGAAATCCTGTTCGAGTTGGAAAAGCCGGGTGCCCATTTCCGCCTGACGCTCAATCATCCTACTGTCCGCCTCGAGGTTGTGGGCGATGAGGAGGGGCTTGCCATTCGCCATGAAGATGGCGGCGCGGGCCCTCACTATATCGCCAAGGGGGCCCGCCCAAAACGGCTGCGGATATTCCTCGACTACGGATCGATCGAGGTCTTCGCGGATCGCGGTCGTTGGGCCGGCACGAAACGGATCAACGGTTTTGAGCCGGTACAATCCGCACGTCTCATCGCCGAACCGGGCGCCGTTCTACACGCGACGGTATGGGCACTCAAACCGTGACAACGAGATCGATACTTCCAGCTCAGGATTAGGCATTCTCAAACACCGACCAATGGACGAGGCCTTCGACGACGCCAAGGGCGAACTGCTCCTTCGCGCTGTAAATCAGCCGGTTCTCTCGAGCCATGTCACGCAGTTCGGGAAGGGCATTGGCGACGACAATCCCGCGTGCATCCGGCAGCTCGAACATACTGCGATCGTTGTTGGTATCGCCGGCGACAACCACCTCATCGAGGCCGATGCCGAGTTCATTGCAGAGCCAGACCAGCGCCTGTCCCTTGTCGGCTGAGCGCGGCAGTATGTCGAGATCGCGTCCGCTCGAATAGACCATCGTCACCGACAGGCCGGCTTCGATCAGCGCACGCTCGATATAGGCTAGGGCGTCCGGACTTGCGTCATGCAGGTACCAGCTCGATTTGAAGGCGTGTTGATAACCGTCGGGTTGCCGGACGGTTTCTTTGAGCGATCCGAGCACCGCATCGACCTTCTCAAGGGACCAGCCTTCCGAAAACCTCTGGGTAAAGTGCGCCAAATCGGTAAGCTTTGCGGGGCGCGAGCTGTGCCGCGGGCCGGCGAGCATCGTGCCGACACCCCCGATCACGTAGTCCGGCGTCGGCAGGCCGACTTCGTCGACGAAGTTCAAAATGTCGTCGGCCAGACGACCGCTGTTGTAGACGAGAACCGGCCGATGCGCGGGGTCGAGCGCTTCCCATTTGGAACGAAAGCGCGCCGTCGCCGGCGCATCGCCTGTGAGGGTGCCGTCGAGATCACTCGACAAAAGCGCGATCGGTTTCAATCGCCGTCGTTCCACGGCTCGTCCCAATCATGGTCGTCGACCGCCTTCAACACCGGACGTCCCTCGACGAGGCTGACCAGCTGTTGCGCGATACCTGTCCAGGTGAACAGGCTGCGCGCCTTGTGCGCGCCCATGCGGCCCAGTCGGCCGTAGAGGCGCTGGTGCTTCATCGGCTTGACGATTGTGATGCCCAGATCTTCCTTGTCGAACGGATCGCCGAAGAGCGCGTGCCGGCCATAACTGATCCCGCGATAGAGGCCGCCATGGATCGTAACCACGGTGGGCGTCCCGCAGGCCATGGCCTCGATCGCGGTCATGCCGAAAGGCTCGTAGCGGCTCGACAGGACGAACATGTCCGCCGCCCGATAGGTGTCGGCCAGATCCTCGTCGGCGACATAGCCTGAAAAGACGACACGATCCTGTAAGCCTAGCTGTTCAACCTGTTCCTTGAGCTGGTTCAGGATCTTTTGTTCCTGCTCGTCCATGTTCTCGCCGCCGACCGCGAGCCTCAGGACTGCATCCGGCACACGCGGCGCCACTACGGAAAATGCATCGATCAGCAGGTCGTAGCCCTTGTTGGTGGCGAGCCGGCCGAGCGCCAGGATCGTTCGCCCCTCGAAGCCGAGCCGGTGGCGGATCATCCGGCGAGACGCCTCGCTGACGGGGAAGAACCGGTTGTCGTCGTAACCGGGCGGGATCATGTGCACGCGGTCACGCTCGAGGCTATAGTCCTCGACCAGCATGTCCACCTGCGGCGGCGTTGTTGCAATCACCATGGCGCAGCTTCGATAGATGATCGTCTCGTGCTTTATGCGCTCGGCGAAATTGAATTCGGCTTCGAATGTATCGGCCTTATCAGGGTAATCCGTCTTCATCTGACGCTGCTTCCATATGCCAAGGGAATGCGGCGTATGGATGTGCGGGATGGTGAGCGCTTCCGACAGTCGTTGCCCCGCGACGCCCGCATCCCAGTAGTGACTGTTGATGAAGTCGTAGGAGAGGTTTTCCTTTCGAATTAGCCGCAGCGCGCTTTCACACCACTCGAGCAGGTGGCGATGGAGATATTCCTTCGGAATAAAATCGGGTCCGCCACAGGCGACACGCAGAACACGAACCCCGTCGGCCACTTCATCGACAGGAGGTTGGTCTTCAAATCGTCGTGTCCAGATATCGACGGCATAGCCCAATTGGGCCAGTTTTTTGGCCAGTTCCAGGACATAGACCACCTGTCCGCCGGTATCGGCCGCACCAAGTGGCGGGTTGGCTGCAACGTAGCCGTGGGTTGAAATGAGTGCAATTCTAGGTATCGCCGCATCCGAGTTGTCGTTCGGCATCTCTATCCTTCTCTACGATTGATCTCCGTACGCCCGCGGTCGAAGCAAGCGCAGGTTCAACTATATAGGCAACGCAGCCTTCATCGGCAAATATTGAGAGACCCGATTTTGCCGCCCTGCTCCAACGCACCGTGCCCTCTCGGTGCGGGCCGTCTATGACGGCTGGACACTTGGTCCATTCGGCAGATCGACGGTAACGACGAGCCCGGTTGGCTGGTTGTCCTGCAATTCAATCTTGCCGCCGTGGCCCTGGATGATGTCCGCAACGATCGAGAGGCCCAGACCGAAACCATGCTTCGACGTACCGCCGCGCGACGTGTCCTCCTTGAAGAACGGTTCGAAAACACGGGCGCGCGCGGGTGTTGGAATGCCCGGCCCATCGTCAACGACCTCGATGCGCGCCGCTGTATCGGTCTGCGTCAACGCGACGGTGACGTTGCCGGCGAACCTGACGCCGTTGTCGCACAGATTGGTGATCGCCCGCGCCAACGCATTGGGTTTGCACCAGCCCAGAAGCCGATCCGGCCCGGAATACGAGACCGGAAACCCGACATCCGAAAATTCGGCGCAGACGGTTTGCAACACGCTGGCGATGTCGACACGCTGCAGCTTCTCCGTCGAGACATCGTTGCGCAGATAGGTCAAAGTCTCGTCGATCAGATCTTCAATATGCTGGATATCGGACAGCATCGCGGTTCGAATGAGCCCATCGTCCATGCGCTCGGCGCGAAGCCGTAGTCGCGTCAAGGGCGTGCGCAGATCGTGGCTGACGCTGCGCAACATGCGCGTGCGGTTTTCGATCATCGTCCGGATGCGTATTCGCATCCTGTTCAGCGCGCGCGCCAGCCCGGCCATCTCGATAGAGCCGCGTTCGACGAAAAGCTCGTCGCCATTCTCGATCTCGGCCGAACCGACGGCCGCCGAGATGCGTTTCAATGGCTCCGTCACGGCCCATACCGCAAAGAACCAGATCAAGGTCGGCAAGGCGATGAAGGCCATAAACTTGTAGAACAAGGAACGGATGAGGTCTGATGTCAGTAAGGCATCGGGTACTCCGAGGTGAGCCAGGATGGTCTGCTGATCCAGGCCAATGACAAACGCGGATCGACCATCGACAGTCACCCACCGTCCCTCAATCGGCCTCTTCCCGAACCCGAGAAACCGTTCGACGTTTCGCCACTGCGCATAAGAATATGGAATACCGTCGATCTGTTCTTTCGAAAATATCTTGAAATCCAGGCCCGCACGAGCCGTCGCTGCCAGAATCTCGTCACGAGCCTCCGCTGGTGCTTCGCGCAACAGGCCTGCAATCACGGTGGCGCGCAGGAGACTGTCGTCAATAACGGGCAGGTCGATATTCCTGGTAAACCTTTCGACGACCGATCCGGTAGACATGATCACAATCACCGCGACGAAAATGATTGCCGCGAGTTGCCCACGCACTGACTGCGGCAGGCTGCGGCGGATGAAATTCCTCATGCTTCCTCCACCGTCGCGGTGAAGATGTAGCCGCCCAGCCGAACAGTCTTGAGAAGCACCGGATCGCGTGCATCCTTTTCGATCTTCTGGCGGATCCGGCTGATATGGACATCGACGCTTCGCTCGATCGGGCCGGCAAGCCCGGCATGGGTTACGCCGAGCAGTTCCTCGCGTGAGAGAACCCGGCCGGCATTGCGGCAGAACGCAAGCAACAGGTCGAATTCATGCATCGTGGTTGAAACCCGCGCATTGCTTGGATCATGCAATTGCCGGCGTACCGGATCGAGCCGCCAGCCGTTGAAGCGAAGCACCCTCGAGCGATCCCGCTCTTCGGGAGCGCTGGCGGTGCGGCGCAGCAACGCTCGTATCCTGGCCGTCAGCTCGCGCGCGCTGAATGGTTTCGTCATGTAGTCGTCAGCGCCGATCTCCAGCCCGAAGATACGGTCGATTTCTTCGCCAAGCGCGGTCAGCATCAGGATCGGAACGTTCGTGTGCGCGCGAAGACGGCGGCAGATGCTGAGGCCGTTTTCGCCGGGGAGCATGACATCGAGCACGATGAGATCGAATTTCTGCTTGCGAAGCGCGGCGTCCATCCGGATGCCACTCTCGGCTATTTCCACGATCATGCTGTTTTCAGTGAGCGTCTCGCCCAGCATGCGCGCGATTTCGACATCGTCTTCGACAATGAGGACACGCCAAACTTGGCTTGTCGATTTGGACTCGGCGTTCAAATCGCCTTGGTGTCGTGCGACGTTTGCCATTGCCTGGACTGGTACCTGTGTGGGCGGTCAGAACCGATATCCGACGAGAAGCATGCCTGACGGCTGGATCTTTTCGGCGACGATCGGACTGTCGGCGGCGTCACCGACGAGAACGCCGACTCCCGCTTCGCCGCGCACCATCCAGTTCTGGTTGAGCATATATGTGGCGGACACCGAAAAATCGGCGCGCTTCAATCCGGCGCCGGCATCGTAGCGCGCCAGCCCGGAGCGAGCCGATTGTTCCGGCGTGACGCCGAAATAGGCCTGCATGTGATTTTCATCGGCAAAGACGGCGGAGGCGCGGGCGCCGACCATCAATGATTGGGACAGCGGGTGGTTGACCTCGATCCCGACCTCGCCCACCAGGCCGTCGCTGCCGCCGATGGTCTTGTCCACTTGCGCGAAGATTTCAGCCGGGCCGAAATTCACCGTGGCCTTCGCGCCCACGGTTCCACCCATGCCGATGTCTCCCAGCCCGCGCAGACGGTCGGCATCGTCTTCATCGCGGCCCATTTCATAACCAAGCCGCGCACTGAACTCGAACCGGTCCTGTTCATAGATGGCGATGTCGGCGCCTCTCGGATCGATCGTCACCACGTCGCGGAACGTCGCCGTGACAAAGGGCACCGGCATGACCTTGAACTCGTCGCTGCCCTCGTACTTTGGAACGATGATCGCGCCGCCGCCCAGGACGACATGCCAGTCGGACAGTTTTTGCTCGAAACGGGCGAAACGGGAAGGTTCGGGCGGTGGAAGGGTGAGATCGTCCGAATTCACCGCAATGGCATCAGCGGCAAGTGCTATTCCCGGATGCGTTGAAAACAGTATGGCCATTGCTGCAAGAGATGCCCGGCCGGCAAATATTCCAGAGTCCATTTTGGCGAACATGCATGCTCCAGTATAGCGAGGCGATATGCCTCCGATGCTCTCCACCATTTCAGATGAAAGTGGCCGCATGCGTGAAGTGATGTTAAGTTTTGTTGCGCAATCGTGGTTTCATCTTGGCGGCTCTAAGAGAGAACGATGATGGCAGATGATCAATCCATTCCCGCTTCGGACGATCAAGAGCGATCTCCCGCCCGCTAACCCGGTCGCATCGGCCTTCGCCTCGTACAGAACAGGGCGCATTTTCGGCTGATATTTCCATGCGTTGCGCCATGGGAGCAGCGGACTCCCAAGCCGGAATCGTCCCGCCGCCCTATCTTTGTGTTTGGGCATCGGATTTTGCCAAAACCGGTTTCCACTTTTAGGTCCGATGCTCTAGACCTGACGGGCACCTTTTCCGGAATTCTGATGGCGGGAGGCGCTGGTGGAAGGCCAGGACGAACAGACGACCGGCGCCAGAGCCGCTGAAGACAGCCACGCCGACATCTATGGCGAGGACGGCGCCATTCTGTCGTCGTTCCTGGCTCAGATCGGTGCTGCGATCGCCGATCGCGACACGCTGACGCTGAAGCGTGAAGTCGACGACCTGCACCAATCGGAACTCGGCGATCTGCTCGAGGCGCTTCATCCTGAACAGCGCCGCGCGCTTGTCGAATTGTTGGGTACCGACTTCGATTTTTCCGCGCTGACCGAGGTCGACGAGGCGATCCGCCGCGACATCGTCGACAGTCTGCCCAACGCGCAGATCGCCCAGGGGGTGCAGGACCTCGATTCCGACGACGCGGTCTACATTCTCGAGGATCTCGAAAAGGAAGACCAGGACGAGATCCTGTCGCAACTGCCGTTCACCGAGCGGATCAGGCTGCGCCGCTCGCTCGACTATCCCGAAGAGACCGCCGGCCGCCGCATGCAGACCGAGTTCGTCGCGGTGCCGGCGTTCTGGACGATCGGCCAGACCATCGACTACATGCGCGAGGACCAGAACCTACCCGACCGCTTCAGCCAGATCTTCGTCATCGATCCGAGCTTCAAGCTGCTCGGCGCCATCGATCTCGACCAGATCCTGCGCACCAAGCGCTCGGTCAAGGTCGAAGAGGTCATGCATGAGACCAGGCACGCCATTCCGGCGACCATGGACCAGGAAGAGGCCGCGCGGGAATTCGAGCAGTATGACCTTTTGTCGGCTGCCGTCGTCGACGAGAACGACCGGCTGGTCGGCGTGCTGACCATCGATGACGTCGTCGACGTCATCCAGCAGGAAGCAGAGGAGGATCTGCTGCGCATGGGCGGTGTCGGCGATGAAGAACTGTCGGACAGCATCCTTTCGACCTCGCGCTCGCGTGTTCCGTGGCTGCTGGTCAATCTGCTGACGGCTTTCTTGGCGGCTTCGGTGATCGGCCTGTTCGACCGAACGATCGAGCATATCGTGGCGCTGGCCGTACTGATGCCGATCGTGGCGGGCATGGGCGGTAATGCCGGCTCGCAGACCATGACGGTCACGGTGCGGGCGCTGGCGACCAAGGATCTCGACATCTATAACGCCGGCCGCATCATCCGCCGCGAGATGGGCGTGGGCTCGATCAACGGCATCATCTTCGCCATCCTGATAGGCCTCGTCGCAGCTGCCTGGTTCCGCGATCCCAACCTGGGCGGCATCATCGCAGCGGCGATGATCATCAACATGTTCGTGGCCGCACTTGCCGGCATCCTGATCCCGCTGCTGCTCGACCGGTTCAAGATCGACCCGGCGGTGGCTTCGGCGGTTTTCGTCACGACGGTCACTGACGTCGTAGGGTTCTTTGCCTTTCTCGGCCTTGCCACATGGTGGTTCGGCGTGCGCTGAGCGAACGCGCGGTTACGCCTGCAATTGACTTTTACGTAAATGCCATGCGAGGTTCCGACGCAGACGGAGGCGCTTGCCGATTCCGGCGCAGCATGGGTCTCATTCGAGACGCAACGCGAAGCGGCGCACAAAGTTCAGGCATTTGGCCGATTAGGCATTTGGCCGATTAAGGCATTTTGGAGTGAAGATGCGGGAATATTATTCGATCACCGAACTGACCCGCGAATTCGATGTTTCGACGCGGACGCTGCGCTTCTACGAGGACGAGGGGCTGGTGCAGCCGGTGCGGCGCGGCCGCACGCGGCTGTTTCGCCCGTCGGACCGGCATCTCATCCGTCAGATCATGCGCGGCAAGAGGCTCGGCTTTTCGATCAACGAAATCCGCGAAATCATCCAGATGTACAAGGAGCCGCCTGGGGAGGTCGGTCAACTCAATCTGATGATCAAGCGCATCGAGGAAAAGCGCGAGGATCTGCGCCAGAAGCGCCGCGACCTCGAAGAGACCCTGGCCGAGCTCGACCAGGCCGAGGAATCCTGTGTCGAGCGGTTGGTGGAGCTCGGCGTCAACACCTGAACCTTCGTCATCCAAGGGCGAAGCAGGAGCGAAGCTCCGTCGCGGAGACCCTAGGATCCATGCCGTTGCCTCAGCCGTGGCGTGCAGCGGTTCAGAATTCTGGAGCGTAGCAGCGCTTAGAAGTAGCGGCATGGATCCTCGGGTCTGCGCTGCGTCGCTGCGCTCCTTGCTCCGCCCGTGGATGACGAAGAGACGGGCGTTTCGGCTAGTCGCCGAGGTATGCGATCTGCCAAAAAACTCTGTGCGGTGGAACCCGAGCTGCCGGCTCTCAAATCCAGCGCCGCACCTTTTTCGCGTAATCCCGGTATTTCTTGCCGAATTTCGTCGCCAGGACTTTCTCCTCGCCTTCGACCGCCATCTTCTGAGTCAGGAAAGCCGCGATGATCGCCAGCGGCAGGAACCACACGATCCCCGAGACAAGGGCAACGCCGATCAGCAGCAGCGTGTTGGCCAGATATATCGGGTTGCGGCTGACAGCGAAGGGGCCTGATGTCACCAGGTGATCCGGCACGGCATTTGGGTGGAGCGTGGTCTTTGCCTGGATCATTATGCGGATCGCCGTGAACCAGAGTGCGACGACGCCGAACAATGCCACCCAGCCGGCCGCGAACAGGATGTCGCCCAAAAGGCCGCCGATCCATGGCAGCGGGTAGAGCAAGCCAAGTGCGATGCTGATGGCGATTGCCGCGAGATAGATCACTGGCGGCCACGGTATAAGGCCCGGTTTCGGCTGCCCTGGTTTCGGCTGGCCCGGTTTGGTCTGATGGTCGGTCATTGTGCTCCTCCCTCCATCAAAGTGCTGTCGGCTTTGGCAGTGCAGGCACCGGCGAGCTCGTCGAGATGTGCCTTCCAGTCCGCAGCCTGGTCGTTGCGGTAGAGCCGATCAAGCGTGGCCTCGCCCTCGAGCGTATCGAGCATGCACACACAATAGCTGGAGCAGAACTCCGTGTCGCGCGATTGCTCGCACGACATCTGG
Organism: Mesorhizobium sp. WSM4823; assembly: GCF_055811195.1. NCBI lineage: Bacteria > Pseudomonadati > Pseudomonadota > Alphaproteobacteria > Hyphomicrobiales > Phyllobacteriaceae > Mesorhizobium > Mesorhizobium sp. WSM4823. The sequence continues at coordinate 296,113 of NZ_JBVVQL010000005.1, read as the reverse complement.
CATTCTTTCAGGAAGGTCACCTGCCTGGTTTCGACCGATGCCGGCATGATCTGCGAAAACAGCCAGACCGAGCCGATCAGCACCGGCTGGTGGATCAGATAGAAGGCGAGGCTGTGCCGGCCGATAAAGACCAGCGGATTCGTCCAGCGGCCGGGCGTGAAGCTCGCCAGCCGCATCAGCACACCGGAGGCTGAGGCGAGCTTTGCCGCCGCGATGCCTGCCAGCACGGCGCCGAACCACGGCAACAGCGGGACATAATCGTTGGAGCGTGGATTGGTTGCCGACAGGCCGACCCACCACAGGGCCGGATGGTCGAAGATCCCGGACCTGAGGTAGAGCGGCGCGGTGATGACGAAAGCCGCGACGACAAGCGTCAGCGGCGCCGGCAGCCGCAGAAACGCCAGGCCGAGCAGGCTGGCCAGCGCGATCTCGTGCAGGATACCGAAGAAGATGAAGCTGTCGGGCGTGGCAAACCTTGTGGCGGCCGATATGGCGAGCGCCGCCCCGGCGACCATGGCGAAGCGTTTCCAGAAGCCGTTCCAGCGGATCTGTTTGCCATGGGCGAGGAACAGGCTGATGCCGACCAGGAACAGGAAGGTCGAAGCGATGCAGCGCGCGTAGAATTTCCACCAGCCGACGGCGGTCAGGCCAGGATCGGTGTAGCCGAAGAATTCGAGATCCCAGGTGAAATGGTAGCTCGCCATGGCAAGCAAAGCGATGCCGCGGGCGACGTCGATGGCGATGATGCGCTTCGTCTTCGATTGATCCTGAACGGGCGTGTCGATGCTCATGGTCTCGCAATTCTGATTCAGCAGAGCAAGACGACTATCACGATTGCCCTGGACAAAAGAAGGCGGCCACGCATGGCCTCTACGCCGGTTCGTGCCGGCTTTAGAGCGACGTGCGTCCAGTTGGACGCATCGTGCTTTTTCGAAAATCGATTCCGATTTTCGGGCCGGCGCGTTAGGCCAGCGCCGGAAAGCCTTTGACCAGCTTCGCTTTTTGCCGTGAACGGGTCGGTTTCCTGTTACCGGCCCAGGGATGGCCACGGCAGATTTGGCCCCACGTCCTGCATTGGGCGATTCTGCTTCGGGGGGACAGAAATGGCTACCCATGTGCGCCATCCAATCGGGCTTCCGGCGTTGCGGCCGGCGGATGCGCGCACCTTCGCCTCGCTCTATGCGGTCGAATCCTTCGCGCGCGCCATCGTGTCGAGCGTCATCCCGATCCAGGCCTACGAAATCCTCCGCAACGAGCAGATCGTCTCGATCCTCTACACCGTCGTGGCGCTGCTCGGCCTGTCGGTGACGCTGTTCATGCCGATGCTCATCCGGCGCTTTGCCCGGCGCTGGGTCTACACTGCAGGCGCCTGCCTGCTTGCCGTCGGCTCGCTGTTCTTTCTCACGCACACGCTTGCCGGCCAGTTGGCGGGCATGCTGTGCCGCGTGATGGGCGCCAGCGCGCTGTCAATCACGCTCAGCCTCTACATCATGGACCACATCCGCAAGACCGATTTCATGAAGGCCGAATCGCTGCGCATGGCGTGGTCGATGCTCGCCTGGACCAGCGGACCGACACTCGGCATCTTCCTCTACACGCGTTTTGGCATCTATGCCGCGCATGGCGCGGTCGCCATCTTCGCCATGGCCCTGCTGGCGCTGTTCTGGACCTACCGGCTCGGCGACAATCAGTCGATCCGCCCGGGCAAGACGCGGCCGGCCAATCCGCTCGCCAACATTGGCCGCTTCGTCGCGCAGCCTCGTCTCAGGCTGGCCTGGCTGATCGCCTTCGGTCGCTCCTGCTTCTGGACGACGTTTTTCGTCTATGGGCCTTTGTTCATGGTGATCACGGGCGAGGGCGAGATCGCCGGCGGCCTGCTGGTTTCGGCGGGCAATGCGCTGCTGTTCACGGCCATCTTCTGGGGCAAAGTGGGACAGCGTTTTGGTGGCCGGCGAACCATGACATCAGCCTATTTCGCCATGTCGGCCACGCTGCTGGCGGCGGGCGCCGTCGGCGAATCCGTGCCGTTTCTTACCGGCGCCTTGCTGCTGTGCGGCGCGTTCTTCGCCATCGCTCTCGACGCGCTGGGCTCGACCGCCTTCATGCGCTCGGTGCGCTTCTACGAGCGGGCGCAGATGGCCGCGGTCTATCGCACCTATCTCGACCTTTCCGAGTTGACGCCGCCGCTGGTCTATTCGGTGGTTCTGGCGTTTTTCGGGCTGGGCTCGGTGTTCGCCACGCTCGGTGTTTTGGCCGCGGCCTGCGGCTATGTCACGTGGCGCTATCTGCCGAAATCGTTCTGACGCTCATGGTTTGGATGTAGGCGCAGAATGGCGTTCGCGTACCCAGTTGTGGAAGCGGTGCAGTTCATATTCCTCGGGCATCAGCACCCCGGCCTTGTGGCGCATCGAGCGCAGGCCCTTCTGGTTGACCTCGCAGATATCAGCATCCTCCTCCAGCACCTGCCTGCCGAAGGCGACGATGTTGTCGATATCGGTCGTCGGATCGGCGAGCGCTTCGGGCGAGAAAAGCCATTCGGCGGTCAGTTCGGTCTGCTCCGGGCCGAGCGGCACCAGCCGCACGGTCCTGACATAGTCGACATGGCCAACGATGAACATCGACGGCAAATGGGTGGCATAGGTCTGCCCGGCGGCGCGCTCGGCTGAAGTGAGGTCGCAAAAGACCGGGCCGTGGACGCGCCCGTCGCGCGACCAGGTCTCGGCTCCGGCCCGCAGGCCACCGGAGAACTCCGGCGCATCATTGTCGGCGTGACGGGCCCATTCGGGATCGTCATGCCGCCCCATCAGGCCGCGGCCATAGATCGGCACCAGCCGCGACAGGTCCTTGTGAACGCCAGGGCAATGCAGGCACTCGTTGAAGTTCTCCCAGAAGATCTTCCAGTTGCAGTTCATCACCTTGCGCAGCACATGGCCCGACACCAGCGTTTCCAGCGGCCAGTTGGCGAGATCGCCGGATGCGGGATCGAAGGATGTTTCAGCCGAACCGGCGGCATCTTCCCTGAGATTGACGAAAATAAAACCGCGCCATACCGACAGGGCGACGCGATAGAGCGGGTGATCGGCCTTGTCGAAACCTTCAGGCAGCGATTTCGACGGCACCCGCACGAGATCGCCGCGCAGCGAATAGGACCAAGCGTGGTAGGGACAGGTGATCAGCCGCGCCTTCAACCGTCCCTCGCTCTCCCGGCAGAGCTGCGAGCCGCGATGCCGGCAGGTGTTGTGGAAGGCACGCAGCTCGCCGGTCTCGTCGCGCAGCACGACGATCTCCTGCGTGCCGACACGGAATGTCCTGAAAGCCAGCGGCTGCGCAAGGTCAACCTCGCGGCAGACGAGCAGCCAGCTTCGATACCAGATGTCGTCGAGATCGCGCTGATGGACGTCGGCGTCCCAGTACGCCGATGACGGCAGCGCCGGTTCAAGCCGGGTCAAACCACTATAGGGATCGTGCTCGCTCTGGCTGGGTTGCATGGCTGACTCCTGTTATGGGCCAGCCGACACCCCGGCAAATCTTTTGTCAATTGGGGCGACAGCATTGCCGGAGTCGGTTGTGATGCCTAATCATGCCGGAAGCAAAAGGATTGGGACATGGCCGCACGACAGATGTCGCTCACAGCCGAACTGGTGACGCGCTGTTGGCGCGAGATCGAGGATGCCGGTCCCGATCCGGACGCGGCGCATCTGGATGACCGCGACTATGACGCAATGCTTGACGACTTCCAGGCTGAACTCCCAACCTCCGAACCGCTGTGGTTGTTCGGCTATGGCTCATTGATCTGGAAGCCGGAAATCGACCACGTCGAGGAACGTGTCGCCGTAGCGCGCGGCTGGCACAGATCTTTTTGCATGAACATGACACGCTGGCGCGGCACCAAGCAGAGTCCGGGGCTGATGATGGCGCTGGACCGTGGCGGACAGTGCAAGGGTGTAGCCTTTCGGCTGAGCGATGGCGATCGCCGCGCGCAGCTCGACAAGCTTTTTCGGCGTGAGGTGACGCTGAAGCCGACGAGCTATCGTCCGCGCCTGCTTTCGCTGGCAAGCGACAGCGGGCCGTTCAAGGCGCTGGCCTTTGTCATCAACCGCAAGGGGACGACCTATGCCGGACCGCTCGGGGAAGAAGAGGTGGTCGAAAAGCTCTCTACATCCTGCGGCCACTGGGGATCAGGCGCCGACTACCTATACAACACTGTGAAAAACCTGGAAGAGCGCGGCATTCACGACCGCCAGCTGTGGCGGCTGCAGCAGCTGGTTGCCGAGCGGATCGCTGCCTCGAAGCCTTGAGACCGCGTGGCGCATTCACGCTGGTAACGGGCGGAATTTGGTTTGCCGGCCGCGACGATTCTGCCTATAGTCGAAGCTGTCGTCGGTTCCGTTAGGGACCAAGAGGGAATGCGGTGAGGGTAAATTTCTTGCCCAATGCCGTGGCTGCCCCCGCAACTGTGTGCGGTAGTCCTCTCCATATGCCACTGAAGAGTTTCTTCGGGAAGGTGGGGAAGGGCGCTGATCCGCGAGCCAGGAGACCTGCCGGCGACAGGAGAACTGACTTCTATGCCCTCGGGTGGAGGGCGAAAGGACAAGACATGAATACCGCTTCCGTCTCGCTCGGCGCTTCCGTCTCCTCGCAGTCGCGCTTCATGCAGCTGGCGCTTGCTGCATTCCTCGGCATTTTCGTCATGGGCTTTGTCGGCTTCTCGCATATCGATGCGGTCCACAATGCCGCCCACGATTATCGCCATTCGATGGCGTTTCCCTGCCACTGACGAGGGGCTGACATCATGACACTGTTTCGCAACGTCGTGTTCATCGCGGCGATCGCAGGGCTCGTGGCTGGCGTCGTCCTCGCCTGCATGCAGGCCTATGCCACCGTGCCGCTGATCCTGAAGGCGGAAGTCTACGAACAGGCTGGCGGCGGCCACGCGCATGACCATGCCGCTGCCCCCGCCGCTGATACCACAGCCATGGCCAGCGCAGCACCGGCGCCTGCCGAAGTTGCCGCTCCGGAAGACGAAGGCTGGGCACCGGCCGATGGCTTCGAGCGCTTCGCCTTCAACGTGGTTGCCAACGTCGTCACCGGCATCGGCTTTGCGCTGATCCTGGTCGCCGCTTCGGAATTCGCCGGCGGCATCGGCAATTGGCGTCAGGGCCTGTTCTGGGGGCTTGCCGGATTTGCCGTGTTCACGCTCGCTCCGAACCTGGGCCTGCCGCCCGAACTGCCGGCGATGCCGGCCGCCGATCTTACCCAGCGCCAGATCTGGTGGATGGCGACAGTGGTGGCGACGGCGGCCGGTCTCGGCTTGCTCGCCTTCCGCAAGTCGCTGCCGCTGGCGCTGCTTGCCGTGGCGTTGATCGTGGCGCCGCATATCGTCGGCGCGCCGCAGCCCGACAGTTTCGAGTCGCCGATTCCGGAAGGCCTGCACCACCAGTTCGTGGTGGCGGTGACGCTGACCAATCTGGTGTTCTGGCTGGTGCTCGGGGCTGTCGTCGGCGTGGTGCGTGGCCGCTTGACCGGCACTGCGACCGGCCTGCGCGACAGCTTTGCCTGATCGCGTTGCTTCTGGCGGGACGCTGACCCTGGTCATCGGTGGTGGGGGGGGGGGGGGGGGGGGGGGGGGGGGGGGGGCGGGGGCGGCGGGGGCGGGGGGGGGGGGGGGGGCCCCCGCCCCCCCCCCCCCCCCCGCGCGCGCCCCCCGAGCGCCCCCCGCCACCCCACCAACACCCGACACC
>NZ_JBVVQL010000005.1:8466-290362 GCF_055811195.1 Mesorhizobium sp. WSM4823 | reverse complement strand
CGGCCGTGCGCCGGGCGGGCGCTACCGCTTGGCTTTCGGGGTTTGCTTGGGGGGGGCGGCTGACCGTGGTCTGGGGGGGGGCGCGCCCCGCAATGCGCGCGCATGCCGAAAGACTGGTGACGGCCTGTCCGGCGCCGTGGGCCTTTATCGCCACGGCGCAAGCCTATGACGACGAGATGCGCGAACGCATCGCGCTGCACCGGTCGCGGCGCGGCGAGGGCTGGACAACCGTCGACGCGCCGCTCGATCTCGTCGGCGCGATCGAGGCGCTGCCTGACGGCCGGCCTGTCCTGATCGACTGCCTGACGCTGTGGCTGACCAACCATATGCTGGCCGAACATGACATCGAGGTCGAATGCCAGAGGCTGGCCGATGTGCTGTCGCGGCCGCGCGGGCCATGGTTCGTGGTTTCCAACGAGGTCGGCCAGGGCATCGTGCCGGATAATGCATTGGCTCGCCGGTTTCGTGATGCCGCCGGCCGGCTCAACCAGCAAGTTGCGGCCGTGGCCGACACGGTGCTGATGATGGTGGCGGGGCTGCCGCTCAAGGTGAAATGACATGGCCGATACTATCGATCCCAAGGACGAGGAACGCCACCGCGCCAAGATGGCAAAGCGCAAGGCGGTGCAGGACGCCGAGGTCGCGGCAAAGACGGTCGAGAAGGGGCTGCTGATCGTCAACACCGGTCCCGGCAAGGGCAAGACCACCGCCGCCTTCGGACTGGCGCTGAGGATGCTCGGCTACGGCAAGCGCGTCGGCGTCGTCCAGTTCATCAAGGGTAAATGGCACACCGGCGAGAAGGACGCTTTTGCCGCTTTCGGCGATCGGGTCGTTTGGCACACGATGGGCGAGGGTTTTACCTGGGAGACGCAGGATCTGAAGCGTGACATCGCTGCCGCCGAAGCCGCCTGGGCCAAGGTGCTCGAACTGATGGCCGACCCGTCGATCAGCCTTCTGGTGCTCGACGAGCTGAACATCGCGCTGCGCTACGACTATCTCGATCTGGATAAGGTGGTGGCGGCGCTGAAAGGCCGCCGCGAAGGGCTGCATGTCGTCGTCACCGGCCGCAACGCCAAGCCGACACTGGTCGAGGCCGCCGATCTGGTCACCGAGATGGGCGTGACCAAGCATCACTTTTCCACCGGCGTGAAGGCGCAGCAAGGCATAGAGTTCTAATCATTTCGCAGCAGGAGATCTGTCTGTTGGAACAAGCGGTAATCGTCTATCTCCTTCTGAATGACGGGCAGTTTGGAACGTCGAAAGAACGCGCTTCCATTCTCGCGCTGGAAGCTCGGCTAGAGCAAGTCGTCGGCAATGCTTCGGTCGGTGAGTTTGATAGCGATGAGTTTGGCGAGGGCAAATGCATCCTCTACATCTACGGGCCAGATGCCGAACGACTTTTTGTTGTGATTGAACCGGTATTGAAATCTTCCCCCGCGGCTGTCGGTGGATATGCGATCAAAAGGTTTGGCAAGGCGGCTGATTCAAGCGCAAGGGAAGTCCGCGTGACTTGGTAATTCGAGTTCCTGACCCTTCCGATGGGTCACGCAGCGATGACGATCACCGACAGCAAGCCGAACAGCGCGATCAGCAGAAGATCGGCCGTCCGGTAGAGTTTCAGCGCTCGCCTGATGTCGGCGCTCTCGAGATCGCGGCGGCCGCCTTCGCCCATGAACGCGTCGTCGACCATGACGCCGTCATACGAGCGCGGACCGGCAAGTGCCAGGCCGAGCGCGCCGGCCATCGCAGCTTCCGGCCAGCCGGCATTGGGCGAGCGGTGCTTTTTCGCGTCGCGCTGCACGGTGCGCCAGGCGTTGCCGGCATCGGCGTCTTTGACGAAGAAAGAGGCACCCACGATGAGCAGTGCAGTCAGCCGCGACGCCGGCAGGTTGATCAGATCGTCGAAGCGCGCTGCCGCCCGGCCGAAGGCCTCGTGGCGCGGGGTGCGGTGGCCGATCATCGAATCGGCGGTGTTGGCGGCCTTGTAGGCGACGCCGCCGGCCAGCCCGCCGACGCCGATCCAGAAGACGGGAGCAACGACGCCGTCGGAAAAATTCTCGGCCAGGCTTTCGATCGCCGCGCGGCAGACGCCTGATCTGTCCAGCTTTTTAGGATCGCGGCCGACGATCCGTGAGACGGCAACACGGCCGATGTCGAGTCCACCATTGTCGAGGCCGTCGGCCACCGCCTCGACATGCTCGGCCAGGCTCTTCTGCGACAGCAGCGACGTCGCCAGAATTGCCGTGAGGACCAGTCCGGCGGGAATGTCCGAAAGCATGGTTTCCACCGCGAAGGCTATGGCGGCAGGCACCAGCACGATGATCAGCAGCGCATGAAGGCCGCGCCGGCGACGCAGGGCGTCGGAATCAGTATCGCGGTTGAGCCTGAGATCGAGAAAGGATATCAGCCTGCCAAACCAGGTGACGGGATGGCCGATGGCGCCGAACAGCCAGGCTGGGTAGCCCACGGCGAATTCAATAACCAGTGACAGGAAAGCGATCAGGATCGACATGAAGTCTCTTGATGGAGCGGCGACAGTGGTGGATCACGGCGGAAGCCTTGGCCGGGCGAGGGCGCTTTTCCCGCACGCCCCACAACCCTTCGTCGACCTCTCGACCGGTATCAATCCGCACTCCTATCCGTTTTTCGAGTTGCCCGCCACCGCCCTTTCGCGATTGCCGGAAGCCGCGCGGGTTCGTGATCTGGCCGAGATCGCGGCAAGCGCCTACGGCGCGCCGTCGGCGGCGACTGTGATGGGAGCGCCGGGCACGCAGATCCTGCTGCCGCGCATCGCCTCGCTGGTGCGGCCCGGCAAGGCGCTGGTGCTCGGGCCGACCTATGCCGAACATGCCAGGGCAGCGGCGATCGCCGGTCATGCGGTGACGGAGGTCGATGATTTCGAGGCGCTGGCAGGGGCCGACCTTGCCATCGTCGTCAACCCCAACAATCCGGACGGGCGCGTCGTCGAACGCGAGAAGCTACTTGCGCTTGCCGGAAAATTGCACGCCAAAGGCGGGTTGCTGGTCGTCGATGAGGCGTTCATGGATGTCGGTCCGCTTGGCGAGAGCCTGGCCGGCGATGTCGAGCAAGGCGGCATCGTCGTGCTGCGTTCCTTCGGCAAGTTCTTTGGGCTGGCCGGCCTGCGGCTTGGCTTTGCACTGGCCGACGCGCTGACGGTCGAACGGCTGGAGGCGCAATTCGGGCCGTGGGCGGTGGCCGGACCGGCGCTCGAATATGGTATCCGCGCGCTTGCCGACACCGGCTGGCAGGTTGAGATGCGGCGCCGTTTGGCCGAGGAGGCCGCGCGGCTCGATGCGCTGTTCGGCCGCTTCGGCGTGCCTGTCGCCGGCGGCACCACGCTGTTCCGCTACATCAGGCTGTCGGACGCCGCCGGCTTGTTTTCGACGCTTGGCGAGCGTGGCATCCTGCTTCGTCATTTCTCCGGCCGGCCGCATGTGCTGCGCGCCGGGCTGCCGGGCCCGGAGGAAGAATGGCAGCGGCTCCAATCGGCTCTTGCCGACTGGGCGCAACTGATAGAGGAAAAGGTACGATGATCCATGTCTGTTCGCTGTCCAAGGTCGAGGAAACGGTTGCGAGGACCGGCGCCGAGCGGCTGCTTTCCCTGCTGACCGCCGGTACCGAGGTGACGCGCCCGGCCTCGATCGCCAGGGAAAACCATCTGCATCTGGTCATGCACGACATCGCCGTGGCGCAGGACGGCATGACCATGCCGGGCGAGGAGCATGTCCGGGATCTGCTCGATTTCGCGCGCCGATGGGATCGTGCAAGGCCGCTGGTCGTGCATTGCTATGCCGGCATCAGCCGTTCGACCGCCTCGGCCTATATCATCGCGGCGGCACTGGCGCCGAAGCGATGCGAGGTCGAATTGGCTGAGACGCTGCGCGCGCTGTCGCCCTCGGCGACGCCCAATCCGCGGCTGATCGCGGTCGCCGACGCGCTGCTCGATCGCAACGGCCGCATGACCAGCGCGATCCAGGCGATCGGGCGCGGCGCGGACGCCTTCGAGGGCACGCCTTTTGCGCTGAAGATCGACGGCTGATTCTGGTCAGAACCTGATCCATCCCGATCTGGACGGGCTGCGCTTGTTTTCATCCAAGCTACTTGATGACCCTTTCCATGTACCGCGTAGCTTCCTCCAAGCCCTTCGGTGCCGGTTCGAACGGTTCGCACTCTTGAAAGCCGAACTGGCGGTAAAGGGTGATCGCATTCGTCATGAATGAAACTGTCACCAGGTTCACCTTTTGGCACTTGGACTGCTCGATAGCATCGAGCGCCGTCGCAAGGAGGCGGGCTCCTACGCCTTTTCCCCGTCCTTCTGGACGGACGAAGAGCTTAATGATCTCGGCAACATCTCCATGGCTAACGTGGCCGATACAACCTAAGGCGACAGAGCCGACCCGAGCGAGGTACATGCCTGCGCTGGGCAATGTGCACTTTTCCAACAAACTCGCGGCATCGTCAGAATAGTAGGCGGAAATCACGCCTTCCGACGGAAGACCGTGCACGCCGCATTGGGCAACGTCCCATTGGCCCATCTCCGCGATGAGTGCGTGGGCTGCATGGAAGTCAGCGAACGTCAGTGCCTTTGTGACGACAACCATCGCGCACCCGTGGATGTGAGACTGATGAGAGACTAGAGAGACAAACCGCCGAGACTTTACTTTACGCATGATCTGGAACTAGCGCCATCGAAGTGGCAGTCTGTCTTCGACCTCAAGTGGGCGTGTGTGGCTCACCTTGACCTGAAACGGACCCTATGCCAACCAGTCGGCGAGCTTCGCCTTGCGCACATCCCTCAACAGGCTGATGAAACCGTCGGCTTGATGGTTGGCGGTCAGCCGGCCCTTTTCGGCCGTTGCAATGCTGGCGTCGCCGACCACGCCGTTCGGGTTGAGGTCAGTGGCGATCCAGGCGAAGGCGTGGGTTCCGGTGTGGCGCAGCAGCGAAAATTGCTTTTCTGCGCGGGCGACGTTGGAGACGAAATTGTCGGCCTTTGCCATGTCGACAAGATCCGGCCGGAAATGCAGCATCAGCGAGGTCTCGACATCGCCGCCATGGATGCCTTGGCGCTCCTCAAGCTCGGTGTACATGCCGGCCGGCCGGCCAAAGCGCTGCCAACTCGTCTTCACCGCCAGCATCTTTGCACGCACGCGCAATTCGCGGGTGATGATGCCCATGATCTCCTCGTTGCCGCCATGCGAGTTGACGACGATCAGCTTCCTTAACCCGGCCCGTGCGATCGACAGGCCAAGCTCGGTCCAGGCGTCTATCAAGGTCGCCGCCGGCAACGTCAGGGTTCCCGGCGCATGCAGGTGCTCGTTCGACTTGCCCACCGCCTGGACGGGCAGGATGCGGATGTCGAGATCGCCAGGCAGGCGCTCGATCACCGTTTCGAGCATGCCGTTCATGATCGAGGTATCGGTCGAAACCGGCAGATGCGGCCCGTGCTGTTCGATTGCCGCCACCGGCAGGACGGCGATCGTCGCCTCCGGGTCGACGGTGGCGTATTCGGTGGTCCGATAGTCGCCCCACCACACGCGTCTTTTCGCAACGGTCATGTCATGCCTTTTCCGATAGACTGGCCTTTTCGATAGGCCGGCCTCTTCAATGCAGACCTAGCGCGGGAAGGATCGGCTGTCGATCACCCTGCCGCGATGACCTCGATCTCGACCTTGAATTCCGGCCGGGCGAAACCGGACACGATCATCAGCGTCGAGGCGGGTGCCGGGCTGGTGAACAGTCGGTCGCGGACGTCCATGTAGGGCCTGAGGAAAGCGCGGTCGGTGACATAGGCGTTGATGCGCACGATGTCGGAGAGTCCAAGTCCGGCCTCGCCGAGAATCGCGGCAATGCTGCGAAAACAGAGTTCAGCCTGTGCGCCGGCATCCTCCGGGATCTGATCGTCCAGAGTGATGGCGACCTGGCCAGAACACAGCACCAGCCGCTTGCCGGGCGGCACCTCGATGCCATGGCTGTAGCGGGCAAAAGGCGGTTTGATCGACTTCGGCGTCAGGAATTTGAACATGGCGATCTCCGGTTCGGCGCCAGCCTAAGACCAGATTAGCCAAGCCTTCAAGATGCAGTGCATGTTGTCAGGGCGATTGTGGACAGGCGTCCAAAAAATAGGCACGATGCCTCCGGTACAGCATGATCAGTCCGGCCTCGCGCACGACTGTTGCGCAGGCAGGCGGTCCCGGCGATGGCATGTGTCTTGCTTCTTGAATCGATGGTGTCGAGCTCGGCGTGTGACGCGCCCGAGGCAACAAAGGGTGGTGTGGATGGACGGAAAACTTAAGATTTCGGCTGGCGCGATCGTGCTGCTTGCCGCTAGCACGCTGAGCGCGGCAGCGAACGAGAAAGTCACCTTCGGTACCAACTGGCTCGCCCAGGCCGAGCACGGCGGCTACTATCAGGCCGTGGCGGACGGCACCTATGCCGCTTGCGGGCTCGACGTGACGATCATGCAAGGTGGTCCGCAGGTCAGCGGGCGGCCGCTGTTGCTCGCCGGCAAGATCGACTTCTACATGGGCGGCAACATGCTGCAGGCTTTCGACGCCGTTCAGCAGGAGATTCCGCTGCGCGTGGTCGCCGCCTCCTTCCAGAAAGAGCCGCAGGTGATCATGGCCCATCCAGGTCAAGGGCTCGACAAATGGGAGGATTTGAAGAACGCGGACCAGTACATCATCGGCGACGAAGGTGCACAGAGCTTCTTCCAATGGATGATCACGGAATTCGGCTTCGATGCGGCCAAGCGCGTGCCCTACACGTTCAACCCGGCACCTTTCATCGCCAACAAGAAGTCGATCCAGCAAGGCTACGTGACCTCGGAGCCCTATGCAGTCGCCAAGGAAGGCGGCTTCCAGCCCAATTTGTTCCTGCTCGCCGACTACGGATTCGACACTTATGCGACGACGATCGAGACTATGCAGGGCACGATCGACAAGCGGCCGGAGGTGGTCCAATGCTTCGTCGATGGCTCGGCCAAGGGCTGGTACAACTATCTCTACGGCGACAACGCTGCCGCGAATGCGGCGATCAAGAAGGACAATCCAGACATCAGCGACGAGCAGATCGCGTTTTCGATCGAGCAGATGAAGAAATTCGGCATCGTCGATTCCGGCGACACGGAAAAACTCGGCATCGGCGCGATGACCGAGGAGCGCATCCAGAGCTTCTACGACAAGATGGTCAAGGCCAAGGTCGTGCCGGCCGATATCGACATCAAGAAGTCCTACACGCTGACCTTCGTCAACAAGGGCGTCGGGATCGACCTGAAGAAATAGCACCCGGGGATGATGCAGGAGAAAGTGGCGCAAGCGCCGGCAAGCGCATCGGGCAAGGGTCCGATGCTGCTGGCGCTGCGCGGCGTCGGCAAGGTTTTTTCCAACGGCGTGACAGCGCTCAGCGACGTCGACCTGACAATCCGGGAAGGCGACTTCCTCAGTCTGCTCGGACCGTCGGGTTGCGGCAAGTCGACGGCTTTGCGCCTCATCGCGGGTCTTGCGACGCCGACCTCCGGCCTGCTCGACTGGCGCGGCAGTAGCTCTGTCGACCGCTCTGACATCGGCTTCGTCTTCCAGGAGCCGACGCTGTTGCCCTGGGCCGATGTTTTCGACAATGTCTGGCTGCCGCTCCGGTTGAAGGGCGTGTCGCGGGCCAAGGCTGAGCCAGCGGTGAGGGAGATGCTGGCGCGGGTTCACCTGACCGGCTTCGAGAACGCCGTGCCGCGCGAGCTGTCCGGCGGCATGAAGATGCGCGTCTCGATCGCCCGCGCCATGGTGACCAAGCCGCGCGTTCTTTTGATGGACGAGCCGTTCGCAGCACTGGACGAGATCACCCGCTTCAAGCTCAACAACGATCTTCTGGAACTATGGCAGGACGAGCGTTTTACCGTCGTCTTCGTGACCCACAGCGTCTTCGAAAGCGTTTTCCTCTCCAACCGCGTCGTCGTCATGGCGGCGCGACCGGGCCGCGTGTTCGGGGAAATTGCCGTCGATGCGCCTTATCCGCGCAACGAAACCTTCCGCACCTCACCCGCCTATGCCGCGCTCTGCCGTCAGGCGTCCGATGTGCTGATCGGCGCCATCAACTCAACCGCCGGACCGCATCATGACGGCCATTGAAGAACACGCCCCGACGCTCGACCCCGAGGAGGCGCGTCGGGTGCGCCAGGAGCGGCTCGAGCGCATCGGCCGCTGGCTGCTGCCGCTGGCGATCATGATCCTGGCCATCTGGCTGTGGGATCGCATCTGCGTCTGGAACGATATCCCGAAATACATCCTGCCGCGCCCCGGCGTGGTGCTGCAAACGCTATTCGACGATGCCGGCCTGCTGTTCTCCTCGCTGCTGGTGACGCTGCGGATCACCTTTCTCAGCCTGCTTCTCGCCGTCATCGGCGGGGTCGGGCTTGCGGTGCTGTTTGCGCAATCGAAATGGGTGGAGATGTCGTTCTTCCCGTTTGCCATCGTGCTGCAGGTGACGCCGATCGTCGCGATCTTCCCGCTTATCAACATCTATGTCGACAACCAGACGACGAAGCTTCTGCTGTGCGCCTGGATTGTCGCCTTCTTTCCGATCCTGTCCAACACCACGCTCGGGCTCAACTCAGTCGATCGCAATCTGCGCGACATGTTCAAGCTCAACGGCGCGACCCGCTGGCAACAATTGCGTTATCTCAGGCTGCCGGCGGCGATGCCCTATTTTCTCGGCGGGCTGAAGATCGCCGGCGGCCTGTCTTTGATCGGCGCGGTGGTGGCGGAGTTCGTCGCCGGGGCCACTGGCCAGTCGTCGGGTCTCGCCTCGCGCATCATCGAGGCCGGCTACCGGCTCAACGCACCGCGGCTGTTCGCGGCGCTGATCCTGATCTCGTTCACCGGCATTCTCATCTTCCTGGTGCTGTCGCTGATCTCGCATCTCATTTTGCGGCGCTGGCATGAAAGCGCGCTGAAGCAGGAGCGATAGGATGCGTGACGCGATTGAGAACGGTGAGGGGCTGCTTGGGCCAGAGATACGGCGGACAGCCGTGCGGAGACATCGTGAACAGTTTTGCGCCGCCGCTAAACTCAAAGGGAACGGCATGGATCCTAGGGTCTGCGCGTCCGCTTCGCTCCCGCTCCGCCCTAGGATGACGAAGGGAAAGGATGCCGCCACCAATCGCAAACGTTGGAGATACCGGAGTTCCTCCCAATCCCCAGCATTGGCGATTTGCATAAGCCTTCCTGTCTTTCGTCATCCACGGGCGGAGCGGGAGCGAAGCGGACGCGCAGACCCGAGGATCCATGCCGTTACGGTCACCGAAGAATACGGCGGTGCAAAACTGTTCGCGATGTCTCTGCACGCCTGTTCGCAGTGTCTCCAGTCCAAACGACCCCTTGAGGGAACGGTGTTGCATAGGACAGAGGGGGGTGCGGCTTGATACCAGCCTCTGGTTCTTATCATCTTACCAATGCCCGTGTTCATCGGTCGCTGACGCCCGGCCTATCCTTGGCCTATGACAGCGACGGTTTCGCGCTCGCCGACATCGCTGTCGCCGACGGCAGGATCTCCAGCGTGGCCGCGCATGGCAGATCCACAGCGCCGGCAGGCGCCGTCGACCTCGGCGGCCGCATCGTCATGCCGTGCTTCGTCGACTGCCACACCCATATCGACAAGGGCCATATCTGGCCTCGGAAACCCAATCCCGACGGCACCTTCATGGGCGCGCTCAACGCAACCGGCGCCGACCGCGCTGCACGTTGGAGCGCCGAGGACGTCGCCCGTCGCATGGATTTTTCGCTGCGCTGCGCCTACGCGCACGGAACCAAGGCTTTGCGCACCCATCTCGACAGCGTTGCGCCGCAGGAAGAGATCTCCTGGCCGGTGTTCGAGATGATGCGGGAGAAATGGCGCGGCCGCATCGAACTGCAGGCGGCCTGCCTGCTCGGCATCGAAGCCGTTCGCGACAAGGCATGGTTCGAAAAATTGGCTAAACGCGTGGCTGCGGCCAAGGGCGTGCTCGGTGTCGTCACCTATATGGTGCCGGACCTGGAGGAGCTTCTCGACCAGGTGTTTGCGCAGGCGATCAAGCATGGCCTCGACCTCGATTTCCATGCCGACGAGACCGACGCGGTCTCGGCGATCTCGTTGAAGAAAATCGCCGAGGCCGGCCTGTGGAACGGTTTTGAGGGAAACATCCTCGTTGGTCACTGCTGCTCGCTGGCGCGTCAGCCCGATCTCGATGTGCTCGACACGCTGGACAAGGTGGCGAAGGCGGGGCTTGCCGTGGTGTCGCTGCCGATGTGCAATCTCTATCTGCAGGACCGGCGGGCTGATAACACCACGCCGCGCTGGCGTGGTGTTACGCTGCTGCACGAGATGAAGGCGCGCGGCATTCCCGTCACCGTCGCCTCCGACAACACCCGCGATCCGTTCTACGCCTATGGCGATCTCGACATGCTGGAGGTCTATCGCATGGCGACGCGCATCCTGCATTTCGATCACCCGGTCGGCGACTGGCCGCAGGTGGTGACGTCGACGCCGGCCAAGGTGATGCGGCTCGATGGTTTCGGCATGCTTGCCGCCGGTGGTTCCGCCGATTTCGTCGTATTCAGGGGGCGAAGCTGGACGGAATTGCTGTCGCGGCCCGAAGCGGATCGCATCGTGGTGCGCGAGGGTCGCGCCGTCGAGCGCCGATTGCCCGACTATGCCGAACTCGACGATCTGATGGTGGAATGATGGACATTGCAGCGCTCAAACACGACCTCGATGGCCTGAAGCTCGACGACCATCCAGCAATCGTCCAGCAGAAGAGCCGTGACTTCTACTGGTATAGCCCGGTGCTGAAGCAGCAGCTCGACCATGTCACCGGCGACCTGATCGTGACGCCGAAGTCGGAGGACGAGGTTATCCGCGTGCTGGCGGCCTGCCACCGGCATGGCGTGCCGGTGACGCCGCGCGGCAGCGGCACCGGCAATTATGGGCAGGCCATGCCGCTGTCCGGCGGCGTGGTGCTCAATCTCGCCGAGATGAACGCGGTCAAGTCGATCGCGCCCGGACGCGTCGTCACTGGGCCTGGCGCGGTTCTGGCCGATATCGACAGGGCGACGCGGGCGCACTCCGGCCAGGAACTCCGTATGTCGCCGTCCACCTACAACACCGCGTCGATCGGCGGCTTTGTCGCCGGTGGGTCGGGAGGCGTCGGCTCGATCCGCTGGGGTGGACTGCGCGACCTTGGCAATGTCATCCGGCTCAGGACCGTGACGATGGAGGCGGAGCCGCGCGTCATGGAGCTTACCGGTGAGGAGGTGCTGAAGGTCATGCATGCCTACGGCACCAACGGCATCATCACCGAAGTCGAGATGCCGCTGACCGCATCTTACGACTGGGTCGACGTCATTGTCGGCTTCGACGATTTCATGGATGCGGCCGGTTTCGGCGACGATCTCGCCGTCCAGGACGGCATACTGGCAAAACTGATCACGCCGATCGCAGCGCCCATCCCGTACGATTATTTCAAGCGCCATCAGAAATTCTTCCGGCGCGAGCAGAGCATCGTCGTCCTGATGATCGCGCCGCATGCGATGGACGCCTTTGTCGCCCTCACCGCGCGTAGCAAGGGCGAGATCGTCTTCCGCGCCGACAAGGAGGCCGATCTCAAGGGCCTGCCGCCGGCCTATGAGCTGACCTGGAATCACACGACGCTGCGCGCCATCAGGGTCGATCCCACGATCACCTATCTGCAGACCCGCTATCCGTCGCCGGATCATCTGGCTCACGTCAAGGCGATGATCGATCGCTTCGGCGACGAGGTGCCGACGCATCTGGAATTCATCCGTTTCGACGGTGCGATCGGCGTTGCCGGCCTGCCGCTGGTCCGCTTCACCACGACGGAGCGGCTCGACGAAATCATCCGTATCCATGAGGACAATGGCTGCTGGATCTTCAACCCGCACCGATACACGCTGGAAGAGGGCGGAATGAAGCGGACCGACGAGGTGCAGCTTGCCTTCAAGCGCGAGACCGACCCGCAAGGGCTGCTCAACCCCGGCAAGATGATCGCCTGGGAAAACCCTGACTATGATTATCGCTCGAACAAGTCGTTTCTGTTCAAGGGGTTGCAGAAGGCGGGGTGATGAGGAGCGTGTGGCGCCTGCGAGGACTTCGATGAACATCCTCGTGCTTTACGCCCATCCGGTCGAGACCAGTTTCAATGCCGGTCTGCACCAGATGATCGTCGAGCGGCTGACGGCGGCCGGCCACGCCGTCGACGACTGCGATCTCTATGCCGAGGATTTCGATCCCAGGCTGACGCGCCCCGAGCGGCTCGGTTATCACGACGAGCGCGGCGCCGATGAGCCGGCAGCCGCTTACGTCGAGCGCTTGCAAAAAGCCGAGGCGCTGGTGCTGTCGTTTCCGGTGTGGAATTACGGCTATCCGGCGATCCTGAAGGGCTTCTTCGACCGCGTTTTCCTGCCCGGCGTGTCGTTCAAGCTGGTCGACGGCAAGGTGCAGCCGTCGCTGCACAACATCCGCAAGCTGGCGGCGGTCACCACCTATGGCGGCAGCCGGTTCCGCGCCATTCTGATGGGCGATCCACCGCGCAAGCTGGTCAAGCGCGTGTTGCGCGCCACCATCAAGCCAGATGCCTCCGTGTCCTATCTCGCGCAGTATTCGATGAACCTGTCGAGCGATGAAACGCGCAAGAGATTCCTGGCGAAAGTCGCCGCCGCCATGGACGCTTTCTGATGCGGGTCCTGGTGGTTTACTGCCATCCAATGCCTGAAAGCTTTTGCGCTGCGATCCGCGACAGTGCCATCGAGGTGTTGAAGGCGAGGGGCTGGGAGGTGCGGCTGCTTGACCTCTATGCGGAGAATTTCGATCCGGTCATGGGCTGCGGCGAGCGACGCTCCTATAATGAGCACGCGCCGCAGGACCCGGCGCTCAAGCCGCACATCGACCACCTAAACTGGGCCCAGGCAATCCTCTTCATTTATCCGACATGGTGGTACGGGCTGCCGGCAATGCTGAAGGGGTGGCTAGACCGGGTCTGGGCAACCGACGTCGCTTTTAAGCTACCAGCGGGCAAGGGACGGATCCAGTCGCTGATGAGGCACGTGACGAAGATCGGAGTGATCACGACCTGCGGCGCACCGACCTGGTGGAGCGTGGTCGTCGGCCAGCCTGGACGCAAGACGATCCTGCGCGGCATGCGGGCGCTCTGCGCCACCCGCTGCCGAACGTTCTTCCTGGCGCACTACCTAATGGATGCATCGACGCCGAAGACGAGGGCGGCGTATCTGGAGAAAGTGCGGGCGAAGCTGGAGCGGTTTTGAGAGATGAGCGTCCTTCTCCCCGTAAACGGGGAGAAGGGAAGATGCCCTACATCCGCACCCGTTCCCCTTTCGGATCGTACATCGGCTTCAGTGATGTCTCGGCGGCAAAACGCTCGCCAGCGATCTCGATTTCGTAGGACGACGACAGCACATCCACCTCGTTCTCGCCCTTGCACTCGATGTAGCCGAGCCCGATGGCGCCGCCGAGATGGTGGCCGTAATTGCCTGAGGTGATCGGGCCGACAATCTTGCCGTCGCGCAAGATCGCCTCATTGTGGAAGAGCAAGGGTTGAGGATCTTTCAGGCGGAACTGCACCAGCCGCCGGCTCAGTCCTGTTTCCTTCTTCCTCAACACTGCATCGCGACCGATGAAGTCGCCCTTGGCTGTTTTGACCGCAAAGCCGAGGCCGGCCTCCAGAACATTGTCCTCGTCGGTGATGTCGTGGCCGAAATGCCGGAACGCCTTTTCGATACGGCAGGAATCCAACGTGTGCAGACCGCAGAGTTTCAGGCCGACATCGGAGCCGGCCTCCGTGATCGCCTCGAAGACATGGGCGGCCTGGTCGGTCGAGACATAAAGCTCCCAGCCGAGTTCGCCGACATAGGTGACGCGGTGGGCACGGGCTAGCCCCATGCCGATTTCTATCTCGTGAAAGGTCCCGAACGGATTGGTTTCGTTGGAGAAATCGTTGCGACTCACCTTCTGAATCAATTTTCGCGAGTCCGGGCCCATCAGGCAGAGAACGGCTTCGGCCGCCGTCACATCTGATATGACGACGAACTCGTCGGCAAGATGCTTGCGCAGCCACGCGAGATCACGCTGCAGCGTCGCGCCGGGCACGACGAGGAAGTAGGCCGTTTCAGACAGCCGCGAGACGGTGAGGTCGCTCTCGATGCCGCCGCGCCGGTTGAGCATCTGGGTGTAGACGATCTTGCCCGGCGCCACGTCCATGTCGTTGGCGCAAAGCCTCTGCAGGAAGGCACAGGCGTCACGGCCTTCGACACGGATCTTGCCGAAGGAGCTCATGTCGAACAGGCCGACGCCGTTTCGGACCGCCAGATGTTCGTCGCGCTGGTTATCGAACCAGTTCTGCCGCTTCCAGGAATAGCGGTATTCGCGCTCCTGGCCAGGCCTAGCGAACCAGTTGGCGCGCTCCCAGCCGGCAACCTCGCCGAATACCGCGCCGCGTGCCTTCAGATGTTCATGCAGAGGGGAGCGCCTGATGTTTCGCGAGGTCGCCATCTGGCGATACGGAAAATGATCGGCGTAGAGCAGGCCGAGCGTCTCGGAGACGCGCTCTCTGAGGTAACGGCGGTTCCTCTGGAACGGTTGGGCGCGGCGAATGTCGACTTCCCACAGATCGAAAGGCGCTTCGCCATCGTTGATCCATTGCGCCAGCGCCATGCCGGCGCCACCGGACGAGACGATGCCGATCGAATTGTAGCCGGTCGCCATCCAGTAGCCGGAAAGCTCGGGCGCCTCGCCGAGATAATAGCGATCGTCGGGGGTAAAACTCTCGGGACCGTTGAAGAAGGTGTGGATGCCGGCGCTGGCCAGCATCGGCATGCGGTTGACGCCCATTTCAAGGATCGGCTCGAAATGCTCGAAATCCTCCGGCAGCTGGTCGAAGCAGAAATCTTCGCTTATGCCGTCCATGCCCCAGGGCTTGGCCACCGGCTCGAAGGCGCCGAGCATCATCTTGCCGGCATCCTCCTTGTAGTAGGCGCATTCGTCCGGCACGCGCAGCACCGGCAGGCGGGAGAGACCGGGGATCGGCTCGGTGACCAGATAGAAATGCTCGCAGGCATGCAGCGGGATGGTGACGCCGTTCTGGCGCCCGAGTTCGCGCGCCCACATGCCGGCGCAGTTGACGACGATGTCGGCTTCGATCGTGCCTTGCTCGTCGCCTTGCGCCCAGGACACGCCGGTGACGCGGCCATCCCTGGTATTGACCTTGGTGACCTTCACATTCTCGACGATGGTCGCACCGCGCTGACGTGCGCCCTTGGCCAGCGCCATGGCGATGTTGGCGGGATCACACTGGCCGTCGAGCGGCAGGTGGACTGCGCCGACCACATCGGAGATGTTGAGATGTGGATACATCTCCTTGACTTCACCAGGCGAAATTTCGCGCACGTCGATATCGAAGGCGCGGGCGAGGGACGCCTGCCTATAAATCTCGTGCCTGCGCTCCTCGGTCAGCGCCACGGTGATCGAGCCGACCTGGCGCATGCCGGTGCCGACATCGGTCTCGGCTTCCAGCTTGACGTAGAGGTCGGCCGAGTATTTCGCCAGCCGCGTCATGTTCTGCGAGCCGCGCAACTGACCGATCAGGCCGGCGGCATGCCACGTCGTGCCCGATGTCAGCTGCTTGCGTTCGAGCAACACGATGTCGGTCCAGCCGAGCTTGGCCAGATGGTAGGCGACCGAACAGCCGGAGACGCCGCCGCCGATGATGACGGCCCTGGCCTTCCTAGGGATTGCTTTCGGGGGCAGGGCGCTCATGCGGCCTCACGGCGATAGGTGGAAGCGAAGCGGCGCAAGCGAAGGGCTGCTTCCAAAAGTATCGCCTCGGGCTGGCAGAGGCTGACGCGAATATGGCCGGCGGCCGCCTCGCCGAAGCTCGAGCCCGGCATCACGCCAACCTTTTCCTTATCGAGGAGAGCCCAGGCGAATTTCTCGTCGTCCGGCTCGACAGCCGATATGTCGAGCATGACATACATGCCGCCCTCGGAGCCGCGCACGGTGACGTTGTTCATGCCGCGCATGGCGTCGAGGACGACGCTGCGCCTTGCGGCATAGCGTTCGGCGATCTCCTTAACGCCGTAGCCGTTTTCCAGCGCCTCGGCGCAAGCGAGGCTGATGAAGGCCGGCAGGCCGTAGGTCGTCACCAGATTGAGATTGATCAGCAGCGAGATCATCTCTTCGGGCCCGGTCAGCCAGCCCATGCGCCAGCCGGTCATGCCGTGACTCTTCGACATGGAATTGATGACCAGCGTGCGTTCCGCCATGCCGGGCAGCGAGCGCGGCGAGATGTGCTCGCCGCCGCCCAGCGTCCAGTAGACCTCGTCCGACAGCAGCCAGAGGTCATGATCCCGGCAAATCTGCGCCAGCTCTTCAAGCCGCTGGCGCGAATAGACAGCACCCGTCGGGTTGTTCGGCGTGTTGATGAGGATGGCCCGCGTGTTCGGCCGAAGCGCTGCACGAATGTCGGCGGCTCGCGGTTGAAAACCATCCTCGGCGGGTGTCTCGACTACGGTGAAATCGGCGCCCGCGGCGCTGAATGTGTTGGGATAGGTCGCGTAATAGGGTGCGACCACGATGGCATGGTCGCCCTGGTCGAGAACGGCTTGCACTGCCGCATACAGCGCTGCCTGTCCGCCCGGCGTGGCGATCACCTGGTCGGGGTTGGTCGCAACGCCGGTGCAGAGGGCCGAGGTCGCCGCCATCGCATTGCGCAGACGCGGAAGGCCCGGCAGCGGGGTGTAGTGATGGTTGCTGGCGCGAACCGCTGTCACGCAGGCTTCGATCGTCTGCTCCGGCGTATCGAAATCATGGTCGCCGACCGACAGGATGATGATGTCCTCGCCGGCCTCCCTGCGTGTCCAGGCGGCAAAATGGACCTCCCAGCCGTCCTTGCCGGAGGGCACGATGCCGGAAATGCGCGATGATGGTCTGGGCATTATGCTACTCCCGAAATTTCATAGCCGGCCTGTTCGAGCCGGTCGCGCAGGGCGGCGATATGGGGCGGTCCGACTTCGCAGCAGCCGCCGACGATGTCGACACCGGTCTCGACCCAGCCGACCGCCTGGCCGGCGTAGGCATCAGGATCGAGGTCGTGGCGGGCGTGCAGCACTTCCACCGTGCCGCCATGCTTGAGCGCCTCGATCGAGGTGAAGCCGTTGGCATAGGCGCCGACCGGGCCGCCGAGACCGATCAGTTCGGGCAGCGCTGCGGCGATCGCTTCGGGCCGGCAGCAATTGATCAGCCGCGCCGTAACAGGCAGACCGTCGAGAGCGCTCGACGCAGCCGCAATAGTTTCGCCGCTGCGCAGCCGTGGTGCGCCGTGATCGGCAAGCGTCCACGACACCCATACCGGTTTGCCGCTTTCCGACGCCGCGGTGACTGCCGCGCGCGCCTCCTCGGCCGATGCCATGGTCTCGCACAGGAACAGATCGACGCCATCAGCCTGTTCGGCAACGATGCGGCGGTAGATGTCGAGCGTGTCCTGGAAGGATATAGTCAGCGCCGGTGCGTAGCTGCCGAACAGGGGAGACAGGCAGCCGGCGATCGCCGCGTCGCCGGCCTGATCGCGAGCCTGTCTTGCCAGCTCTATGCCGCGCTTCTGCAGCGGCTTGAACAGTTCTTCCGCGCCTTCCCGCGCCAGCCGCTCGGGCGTTGCGGAATAGGTGTTGATGGTGATGACACGGGCGCCGGCCCGGATGAACTCCGCATGCAGGTCGCGCACCAGGTCCGGTTCGTCGATCAGCACCCTGGCTGACCACAGCGGCGTCGGCTCGGAACTGCTGCGGCGTACCAACTCCTGGCCCATGCCGCCGTCTGTGAGGATGATGGACTTCATGCGCGCAATCTCTCGTTCTTTGGATCCCATAGTGGTTCGTCGTTCTGCACGACCGCCTGAAAACGCTCGCCGAAGATCTCGACCTCTACCGTGGTTCCCGGCCCGGTGAGGTCGGCGCGCAGCATGCCGAGCGCGATCGACTTGTCGATGCGATGACCCCAGCCGCCGGACGTCGTCTCGCCGACGATCTCGCCGTTATGCCATAGCGTCGACATTGTGGGCGCGTCGCAGTCGCCGGGGTTTTCGACAACCAGTGTGACGAAACGCTTCTTCACGCCCTGCTGCTTCTCGTTTTGCAGCGCCGCCTTGCCACGGAAATCCGGCTTGTCCCATTTGACGAAACGCTCCAGCCCGCCCTGCAGGATCGTATAGTCGGTCGACAGGTCACCCTTCCAGGCGCGATAGCCTTTTTCGAGCCGCAGCGAATCCAGCGCATACATGCCGAATGGCTTCAGGCCATGCCTCTGTCCGGCCGCCCAAACGGCGTCGAAGACGGCGGCGGTATCACCGACCTTGGTGTGGATTTCCCAGCCGAGTTCGCCGGCGAAGGACACGCGCACCAGCTTCGCCCAGCGGCCTGCGATTATTGTCTCCTGATGCGTGAGCCAGGGCAGAGCAAGGTCGGCGGCGCAGAGCTCGTCGAGGATTTTTCGCGAATTGGGCCCGGCGAGGATCTGCGTGGAGTATTCCTCGGTCCGATCGACCAGCTTGAATGAAGCGTCCTTCGGCATGCGCGATTTCAGCCACTCGAAATCATGCCACTGCGCCACGGCGGCGGTGATCAGCGTCATCAAATTCTCGTCGTGGCGCACCACTGACATCTCAGTGACGATGCGGCCCTTGTCGTCGGCAAAATAGGCGAGGCCGATGCGGCCAGGTTTTGGCACGATGCCGGTGACCTGCTGGCTCAGCCATTCGGCAGCACCTGGACCGTCGAGGTTGAAGCGGGAAAAACCAGGCAGGTCCAAAATGCCGGCGGCGTCGCGCACGGCGAGGCATTCTTCGCGGACGCGATGCTGCCAGGGCCCCTCGCGGCTGAAGGTCAGCGTCGCGGCTTCGGAGACGTCGTCGCCGGCTTGCGGGTACCAGGTGGCGCGCTCCCAGCCATTATAGGCGTCGAAGCAAGCGCCGAACGCCTTGGTGCGATCGTGGATCGGCGACAGTTTGCGGTCGCGCCCAGCCGGCCAGGCATGGCGCGGGAACTGGATTGCGTATTCGTTGCCGTAGATCTCCATGCCCTTGGCGACGCAGTAGTCCTGGGCCGAGGCAAAGCTGGTGAAGCGGCGCGGATCGCAGGACCACATGTCCCATTCGGTCTGGCCTTCAGTCACCCATTCGGCCAGCACCTTGCCGGCGCCGCCGCCCTGGGCGATGCCGAAGGTGAAGACGCAGGCCTCGAAGGCATTCGGCACGCCGGGCATCGGGCCGATCAGCGGGTTGCCGTCCGGTGCATAGGGGATTGGGCCGTTGATGACCTTGGACAGGCCGGCGGTGCCGAGGATAGGCACACGGGCGACGGCATCGGCCAGATAGTCCTCCAGCCGGTCGAGATCATCGGGGAACAGCTGGAACGAAAAATCATCGGGCATCGGATCATTGTGGCCGACCCAATGTGCACGGCAATTGCGCTCGTAGGGGCCGAGATTCATGCCGTTCTTTTCCTGGCGCAAATAGTAGGAGGTGTTGACGTCGCGCAGCAGCGGCAGTTTCTTGCCTTGCTCCTTCGACCATGCGGCCAGTTCGGGAATTTCCTCGAACAGGATATATTGATGGCTCATCACCATCATCGGCACGTCGCGGCCGAACATTCTGCCGACTTCGGCCGCGCGATAGCCAGCGGCGTTGACGACGATTTCGCAGCGGATCTCGCCCTGCGCCGTTTCGACCACCCACTCGTCCTTCTCGCGGCGCACGCCGGTGACCGGACAGAAGCGGATGATCTTGGCACCCATATCGCGGGCGCCCTTGGCCAGCGCCTGGGTCAGCTGCGCCGGATCGATATCGCCGTCGCTCGGATCGTAGAGCGCGCCCTTCAGCTCATGCGTCTCGATGAATGGATAGCGGCGCTTGATCTCGTCGAGCCCGACCACATCGATGTCCATGCCTTGATAGCGGCCCATACCCTTGGCGCGCTGGAACTCCTGCATGCGCTCGGCCGTATGGGCCAGCCTGAGCGAGCCGGTGACGTGGTAGTTCATGGGATAGCCGACCGCGTCGGCCAGCCCGCGATAGAGCTCGGTCGAATAGCGCTGCATGTTCATCAGCGACCATGAGGAGGAGAAGGTCGGCACGTTGCCGGCCGCATGCCAGGTCGAGCCGGAAGTAAGCTCGTTCTTTTCCAGGAGCACGCAGTCGGTCCAGCCCGCCTTGGCAAGATGGTAGAGCGAGGAGGCGCCAACGACACCGCCTCCGATGATCACCACACGTGCCGTGGTCGGCAAACCGGCCATGTTCTTCTCCAAACCTCTAGTAAACAGGTGGTGAGACCACCCAGATGACTACCGTCGGCTCCGCTCCAGGATTGCGCCAGCGGAACGGCTTGCCGTCGAAGCGAAAGGAGTCGCCCTCACCAAGCCGGTGCCAGACGCCTGATATCTCGATGTCGAAGCTGCCGGAAGCGACATATCCGGCTTCCTCCGTCGGCCGGCGCGCTTCGGTCTTCAGCTCCGCACCCGGGGCGAAGACCGAACGCAGCATCTCGAAGCTACCGCCGAGATCGGGCGACAGAAGCTCCTCCACAAGGCCGGAATCGCTTGTGCCAAGCGTGCGGCGGCTGCCGGCGCGCACGATGACGCCGCGCTCGTTCTCGACGGGCACGTCGTGGCTGAAGAACAGGCTGACCGGCACCCCGAACACTTCCGCGAAGGCCCTGAGATCGCCGAGCGACGGGATCGACAGGCCGCGCTCGACCTGACTGACCCAGCCGACGGAGCGGCCAAGCTTCAGGCCGATCTCGGCAAGCGTCAGCCTGCGCACCTTACGCAGCGCCCTGATATCGCCGGCCAGCAGCCGTTCGCGGTTTTCCTGCTCAGATCTGACGGCTGTTGCGGGCAATGTTACTTCTCTTGAAATTCCCATGGTGAAAAATTGGGGGCAAATTTCATGAGAGGTCAAGTTCGTGAAAAAATCAAGATGATTTTCATGAGGTCACAAGATTTGCTTGCGCCATTTTGGCGGTTCAGGCAAAGGCTCGGCCACGAACGGCGAGTGAGGGCGCCCGGTCGAGGCTTACGATAGAGCGCCACGCGTCAATTGGACCCGCAATGGTGCTCTCCCATTTTCTGGACGGCGCATGATCTTTTCCGGAATCGATTCCGGTTTAGGGATTACGCGTAAAGGGACGGCCCATGCTTGAAAACAACACCCGGATTGCCAAGGATGCGGCGATCGTCGACGAGGCGATCACGTCACGCCGTTCTGTGCGGGCCTTCCTGCCCGATATGGTCGATGACGAGACGATCCGCGCCATTCTCTCTGTCGCCGCGCGTGCACCTTCGGGCACCAACATGCAGCCCTGGCGGGTCTATGTCACCAAGGGTGAGGTCAAGCAGCGGATCACCGACGCCATCCTCAATTCCGGCATCCGCGCCGAAAAGGCCGACTGGGACGAATACCGCTATTACCCCGACCAGTTCTTCGAACCGTATCTCACCCGGCGGCGGGCGAATGGCTTCGGCCTCTACGGCGCGCTCGGCATCGGCCGGCGTGAGGTGGACAGGATGCGTGCGCAGCACGACCGCAACTTCGTCTTCTTCGACGCACCGGTCGGCATGATCTTCACGGTCGACCGGCGGCTGAACAAGGGCTCGTGGATCGATTACGGCATGTTCCTGCAGAACATCATGGTGGCGGCGCGGGGCAGGGGCCTGCACACCTGTCCGCAGGCGGCCTTTGCACCGTATCACAAGCAGATCAGGCCGGTGCTTAATATCCCCGACGAGGAGATCGTCGTCTGCGGCATGGCGCTCGGCCATGAGGACAGATCCAAGCCCGAAAACGAGTTCCGCACCGACCGCGCGCCGCTGGAAGAGTGGGTGACGTTTGCGGAGTAGTGCTTACTGGTAATGTGCGGCATGTAGCCAATTTGCTACGCAGTCCGCCCGCGTTTCGACGGCCCTAGGGCGACGGGGCAGCCACTTCGTCCTCCATGTCGAGGGATTCTTCAACTGCTTCCGGATTCCGGGCAATGGTCCAGAGGAGCGTATTCGCCGCCGCATCTGGTTCCGAACGACCTTGCTCCCAGTTGCGGAGTGTTGCCAGGTCGAGGCCATACCTCACGGAGAACGCCTCCTGAGAGAGTTTCGTGCGATCCCGGACTTCGCGGACGCTTATCGGCCGGGGCGCATGGACCTTTGCGATCACCCCTGCGGACGAGAGTTCATCCTTCAGTGCCCGCAGGTCGTCGACGCAAGGAACCGTCACGAATGCCTTGCCGTGATCGACCATCTCGGTGAGGACCGCGTGTGCCGTCCTCAGCGGCAGCTGTCTTCTGACGAGAATTCGAGCAGCCTCAGGAGTATTCGCGCCGTGAAGAAAGCTGAGGCTCAGCCGGACGGGAGAGCCTGACGACACGCGGACGACGTCCCGGGTTCGCACCCGTTGTCCGAACCGCTCCATGAACTTCGATGTAGTCGACATCTAACTTCTCCGCGATCACCCGACCGAGCATGCGCAATTTGGACCATCCCCACTGGACCTGCGCATCGCCGCCAATATGGAGGTTACGGACGACAAGATGGTTGCCGGCAATCTCCACGTCTCCCAGGAGCTGAAGCACGCCATCCGGCGTGACCACGTCAAAGAGGAGGCATGGGTCCTCCGAAATATCGTCGTCCAGGATGAGTTCGATGTCATCGGGCTGCACACGCGATCCCTACGCAACTTGCTTATAGAAAATATGTCGAATGCTGGCGAGGGTCAAGGCCTAACCGATCTCCGAATTGGCGGGATGTGGCAACACACGACACACAAGGGTGAATTTCGAGCCGATCACCCAGGACGACTTTCAAGCCACTTCGTAGCCGACTTCCTCGCTGGCGTGACAGAGCGCTTTCCAGAACGAGCGCGCAAACGAGCGGAATACGTAGATGTCGAACTGGTCGGCGCCGGTGCGCTGGATCTGGGCGAAGACGTCATGATGCGTGGTCGAGCGGCCGGCACCGATCGGGAAGGCCGGCAGCGCGAAGTCGATGGCGAAGAATTTCGCCAGCACCCATTCGGCCTTCGGTCCGGCAATGCGGATCGCGGTGCGGCCATGCGATAGGTCGGTTACCGTGCCGATATCAGGGGTGACTACGCTGGCAAAGGCCGATGCCAGGCCTTCGGCCTCGTCGACTACGGTGAATTTTCCAGGCGCAAAGCCGAATGCGGACCTCGCGCCGTTGGTACTGCCGGCGCCGGCGCCGTCGGGCAGGGCAATGCCGGTAACGGCGCGGATACCTGCTATCAAATTCTTCTCCTGGCCCGGCCAGGCAGCGAGCTGCAGGATCGACCCCGGCCTGGTTTCGGAGAGGATGACATCGATGCCGTGTTCGAAATCGCCATGCGAGCCGGTGCGCAGTTCCGGCTCAAGCGGGACCAGCTCAAGCGGTGCAACATCAAGCGGTGATTGGCGCTCAACCATGCATGCGGCTCCCGTCCGGATCAAAGAAGTGGTTGGAGACGATCTCGACCGGGCCGAACCGGTTGCGCAGGGGATCAGAGATATGGGCGCGCGTGCCGCGCCGTGCCTTGCCGTCCTTGACCAAAGCGAGCGCGATGTACTTGCCGAGTGCGGGCGAATAACAGCAAGCGGTGATGTGGCCGATGGAATCGCGCGGATTGGCTTCGTCGAGTTCCTCGACGATATGTGCGCCGCCGTTGAGCGGCTGGTTATCAAGCGAAATCAGCCCGACGAGTTCCAGACGGCCGGGCGCGATCAGGCCCTCGCGATCCATCATCGCCGAGCCGATGAAGGGCTTCTTCTTCGACAGCATCCAGTCGAGATGCAGATCGCGCGCCGTGGTGCGGCCGTCGATCTCGGCGCCGGTGACGTGGCCTTTCTCGATGCGCATCGTGCCCAGCGCCTCAAGCCCGTAAGTCACCAGTCCGAACCGCTTGCCGGCTTCGATCAACGCTTCCCAGACATGGGTGCCGTACCCGGCGCCACAGTACACTTCGAAGGCCATTTCGCCGGAGAAGGAAAGCCGGCAGATCATGACAGGCACGCCCGATATCTTGCCACGCACGATGCCCATGAAAGGCAGAGTGGCGTTGTCGACGGCAGTGCCAGTGACGCAAGCAGCAAGAATGTCTCGCGCCTTTGGCCCGCCGATCGCGGCACCCGCCCATTCGTCGGTCACCGAGGTGACGTGGACCTTCAGCTCCGGCCAGATGACGTCGAGGAAATACTCCAGATGCTGCATCACCCTGCCGGCATTGGCCGTGGTGGTGGTCATCAAAAAGTCATGTTCGCCGAGCCGCCATGTCGTACCGTCGTCGAAGGCCAGGCCGTCCTCGCGCAGCATCAGCCCATAGCGGGCCTTGCCGACAGCCAGCGTCGAGAACATGTTGGTGTAGACCCGGTCGAGGAATTCCGCCGCATCCGGACCCTGCACGGCGATCTTACCCAGCGTCGAGACATCGACGATGCCGGCGCTCTCGCGCGTCGCCCTGGCTTCGCGCACATAAGCCTGCTCGATCGTCTCGCCGGGGTGACCATAAATCATCGGGCGATACCAGAGGCCGGCCGAATACATGGTCGCGCCGTTGGCGACGTGCCAGTCATGCATCGGCGTCAGCCGCTCGGGCCTCAGATCGCCGAACCGCTCGGCGGCGAGTGAGCCGATCGACACCGCCGAAAAGGGTGGGCGAAAGCGGGTCGTGCCGACTTCCGGGATCGGCTTGCCCAGTGCTTCGGCCATGATGGCGAGGCCGGGTATGTTGGAGTTCTTGCCCTGGTCAGTCGCCATGCCGAGCGTGGTGTAGCGCTTCAGGTGCTCGACCGAGATGAAGCCTTCGCGATGCGCCAGCCGAACATCCTCCGCAGTCACGTCGTGCTGAAAATCGACGAAGCTTTTTCCATCGGCTTTGATTTCGAACACCGGCGCTGGATCAGGATCGCCGGGTGCTGCTTCGACGACCGGCAAGGCCGTTGGTGCGCCGGTCCCGCCGGCCGCCGAAAGCCCGGCGGCGCGACCTTCGGCGATTGCCTCGGCGGTGGAGAAGCTGCCGGTGAAAGCGCCGGCGCCAATCCATCGCTGGGTTGGCCATTGCTGGTTTGGCTTCGGTGGCAGGAAAGCCTGTCGGGCGGTATTCCACTCCGCCTTGGCGCCGGCCTGGCTGGCCAGATGGATGGTCGGCGACCAGCCTCCCGACATCAGCAGGCAGTCGGCGTGAATGCTGCGCGCGTCGCCGGCAAGCGCGCCGTTGGCCATGTCGAAGCGCTGCACCTTAACCCCGGACAGCGCCTTGCCGCCCTCGGTGGCGACCACAGCGTGACCGGCAAGGCTCTTGGCCTCCGCTTCATCGGCGAGCCCGCGCATCTCGCTCGATAGCTCCGGGCGCACGTCGACGATGGCGACGATCGCCGCGCCCGCCTTCTTCAGCGCAAGGGCGGAGCGATAGGCGCTGTCATTGTTGGTGAAGATTGCGATCCTGTTGCCTGGCAGAACGCCGTATTCGTTGGCATAACGCTCGGCGGCATGCGCCAGCATCACACCCGGCCGGTCGTTGCCCGGAAACACCAGCGGCCGCTCGTAGGAACCGGTGGCCAGCACCACCGACTTGGCGCGGATGATCCAGTAGCGGTGGCGCGGTTCGCCCTTGCCGGGGATTTCCTTATGATCGCTGACCCGTTCGAGCGCGGCGAGCGTATTGCCGTCGTAATAGCCCCAGACCGTGGTGCGCGGCAGCAGGCGGACATTGTCATAGCCTCCGAGCTGGCCGGCGGTTCGCGCAGCCCAGTCGGCCGCCGGCATGCCGTCGATCGTCTCGCCCGACCAGTTGGCCGAGCCGCCGAAATGCGGTTCGAGCTCGCTGAGGATGACACGCGCACCCTGGTCGGCGGCTGCCCTGGCGGCCATCAGCCCGGCCGGACCGGAGCCGACCACCAGCACATCGCAGAAAGCGTTCATACGCTCATAGCGCGCCGTGTCGGGGGCGGCCCCGGCGCGGCCGAGACCGGCGGCGCGGCGGATGAAATGCTCGCAGAACATCCAGAAACGCGTGCCCTTCAGTGGGCCGATCGCAGGTCCCATGAAGGTCTTGTAGTAGAAACCGGCGGACAGAAGCTTGCCGCCGAGCTGGTTGGCCGCGCTGACATCCCAGGACAGCGACGGAAAGCGGTTCTGGCTGACAGCCGTCAGCCCGTCATAGATCTCGACCATGGTCGCGGCGATGTTGGGCTCGCGGACCTCACCCCGCAGCACCGTCACTAACGCGTTCGGCTCCTCGACGCCTGATGTCAGCAAGCCGCGTGGGCGGTGATATTTGAACGAGCGCCCGAACAGGGTGACGCCATTGGCCAGCAGTGCTGAGGCAAGCGTGTCGCCGGCATGACCTGTGTAAGGCGCGCCGTCGAAGGTGAACCGGATGGTTCGCAGCCGGTCGATCCGACCACCGGCATGGGTACGGCGAGGGCTCATGACTTGCCCCCCGCCTTGTGCCGTGCCGCGATCTTGTGGTCGCCGCGCGCGAAGGCGACGCTGGAGATCTCGTGCGTCAGCGTGTTGCGCACGACCCTGAGATGGGCGCGGCAGCCGCCGGAGTGCTGCCAGATCTCATTGTGGTCACCCGCCGGGTTCAACCGATCATAGACATAGGCGTTCCAGGCATCGAGGTTCTGTGAGGCAGGCTGAGGGCGCTCGCGGTTGCCATCGCCCTGATAAGTGAACTCGATGACGTCGCGCGGGCCGCAATAGGGGCAGGTAATCAGCATGGAGTCCTACCCTAATGCAGCCTAGGCGTCGCGCCCTGGCCCTTGTCGTCGATCACCAGGCCGCGATAGAAACGGTCGAGTGTGAAGGGTGCGTTGAAGTCGTGCGGCTCGTCCTTGGCGATGGTCCAGGCAAAGCACCAGCCGGAGGCCGGCGTCGCCTTGAAGCCGCCGTAGCACCAGCCGCAATTGAGGTACATGCCCGGCAGCGGACCGGTGGTGATGATCGGCGAACCGTCCATCGACATGTCGCAGACGCCGCCCCATGAGCGCAGCATGCGCACGCGCGCAAGCCCCGGAAACAGCGCCAGCATCTCGCTCATCACCTCATCGACGACAGGCAAACTACCGCGCTGGGCATAGCTGTTGTAGCCATCGAGGTCGCCGCCATAGACCAGGCCACCCTTGTCCGACTGCGAGATATAGAAGTGGCCCATACCGAATGTCAGGATCGTGTCGATGATCGGCTTCAGCGATTCCGACACGAAGGCCTGCAGCACATGGCTTTCGATCGGCATGGTTTCGATGCCGGCCAGTTGCATGACGCGTCCGGTGCTGCCGGCAACCGCAAGCGCCACCTTCTTGGCGCGGATCTCGCCGCGCGTCGTCGATACGCCCGTAATGCGGTCGCCGTCGCGCAGGAAGCCGGTGACCTCGCAATTCTCGATGATGTCGACGCCGCGGCGATCGGCGCCGCGTGCATAACCCCAGGCGACGGCGTCGTGACGGGCGCTGCCGGCGCGCCGCTGCATCAAGCCGCCGATAACAGGGAACCGCGCCGAACCGGAAACGTCGAGCGCCGGGACAAAGCGCTTTATCTCTGCCGTCGTCATCAGTTCGGCGTCGACGCCGAGATGGCGCATGGCGTTGCCGCGCCGGGCAAGATCATCAAACTGGCCGGGCGTATGGGCAAGATTGAGGCAGCCGCGCTGCGAGAACATGACGTTGTAGTTGAGATCGTGCGAAAGGTTCTCCCACAGCTTCATCGAATGTTCGTAGAAGCGGGTGTTGGCAGGCAGCAAATAGTTGGAGCGGACGGCCGTCGTGTTGCGGCCGACATTGCCGGAGCCGAGCCAGCCCCTTTCCAGCACCGCGACATTGGTGATGCCGTGCTCCTTAGCCAGGTAATAGGCGGTCGACAGGCCATGACCGCCGCCGCCGATGACGATCACGTCATAGGATGCCTTCGGGTCCGGCTTGCGCCAGGCCGGCTTCCAGTCCTTGTTGCCGGTCAGCGCGTTTTTGAGAAGCGAAAAGGCCGAATATTCCGCCATTCTTTCTGTTATCCGTTCTGGCTTTTTGTCGTCCGTGCTGGGCGATGCGGCACACTATAGAGCAGGCCGTCGCCGCAAAGCCAATATTGCGCCATCGCTTTTCGACTGGCCGACTCCGAAATCGGCGGGCGGAGCGGGACGGCTTGCTCCCAGGTATGAGCGTCTTTATCAAGGGCAAGCTTTAGAACGCCTTGCCGCCCGTGAGTCGCCGGAAACATTATGTTCTTTCGTTTGCTCCGCCTGGTTCTGATCTTTGCGCTTTTCGTCTTGGCGCCGCCGCCTTCCGACGCGATGGCGCAGGCCATCGGCCAAGGGGCGGCCACGCTGATCGCAGAGCAGATGAAGGCGATCCAGGACCTGACCGCCAAAACCGACGACCTCGAGAAAAAGATACCGCAGGAGGCCGAGGAGGACGCGGGCCTCGTCGATATCCGGCTGCAACTGGAGGAAATTTCGCGGGCAGCGTTGACCAGTGCGCTGGCGTTTCGTTCGCGTCTTGCCGACATCAACAACCGTATCGAGGTTCTGGGCGCGCCGCCGGCCGAGGGGCAGCCACAGGAACCCGAGATCGTCACCAGCGAGCGTGGGGCACTGGCGGCCGAAAAGGCAGAGATCAATGCCGTCATCGCCAGCGCGCAGAACCTGTCGATCCGCATCAGCGGACTGATCGACAAGATTAGCACCATGCGCAGCGAGCTGTTTCGTAATGTGCTCACCAAACGTTATGTGCTGTCGGATGCACTGAGCCCGGAGGTCTTCTCCGACGCGCAGGACGAATACGCCAATTTTTACAGGGCGGTATCGTCGTGGCTGACCTTCGCCTTCAAGTTCAAGTTCCAGGCCGTGCTGGCCGCGACCTTGATGGCGCTTTCGCTGGCTGCGGTGCTTTTTGTCGGTGGGCGGCGTCTGTTCGGGCGTGTCTTCGAAGCGGACCCTTCCGTTGAGGACCCCTCCTATCTCAGCCGGCTGTCGGTGGCGTTCTGGTCGACATTGCTGCCGACGTTGGCGGTCGGCGTCTTCCTGGTCTCGACCGTGTTCTTTTTCAACTACTACAACGTTTTGCGCGGCGACATTGGTGTTTTCCTGAATGCGCTGGTCGCCGTCATAGCGGTGGTGTTCTGCGTCAACCGGCTGGCGAATGCGGCGCTGGAGCCACGGCTGCCGAACTGGCGGCTCATACCCGTTGAAACCGGCCCGGCACGCTGGCTGGTGCGGCTGACGACGGCCATGGCGGTGGTGATCGGCATCAATAATTTCCTGTCGGTCGTCAATGACAAGATGGGCTCGCCGCTGTCGCTGACCATCGCCAGAAGTTTTGTCGCCACGGTCATCGTTGGCGTCATCCTGATCCTGATGGGGCTGCTGAAACCCTTCAAGGCCGCCGACGGAAGCTGGCGGCCCTGGCCGGCGTGGCTGCGCTACACCGCCTTCGCGCTAGGTCTTTTCACCATCGCCGCGGCGCTGCTCGGCTATATCGGTCTTGCCATCTTCGTCTCGCTGCAGGTCGTGGTCACCGGCACCATACTGGTCACAGCCTATATAGGCTTCCTGTCGGCGCGGGCGATCAGCGAGGAAGGCGGCTTTGCCAACACGTCGATCGGGCGCTGGCTGTCGGTCAATTCCAGCTACGAGGAGTCCGCGCTCGACCAGCTCGGCCTGGTCGTCAGCGTCGCCATCAATATCATGATCGTGCTGGTATTCCTGCCGCTGATCCTGCTGATGTGGGGCTTCCAGCCCGGCGACATCCAGGCCTGGGGCTACAAGCTGGCGACGGGCCTCACCATCGGCTCGGTGACGATCTCGTTGACCGGAATCCTGACCGGCATCGTTGTCTTCATCATCGGTTATTTCCTGACGCGCTGGTTCCAGGGCTGGCTCGACGGCTCGGTGATGGCGCGCGGCAAGGTCGATACCGGCGTACGCAACTCGATCCGGTTGGCGGTCGGCTATGCCGGCGTCGCGCTCGCAGCACTCGTCGGCGTCTCGGCGGCGGGTATCGATCTCTCCAACCTGGCGCTCGTCGCCGGCGCCCTGTCCCTCGGTATCGGCTTTGGCCTGCAGAACGTCGTCTCTAACTTCGTCTCCGGCCTGATCCTTTTGGCCGAGCGGCCGTTCAAGGTTGGCGACTGGATCGTCGCCGGCGACATCAGCGGCACGGTCAAGAAGATCAGCGTGCGCGCCACCGAGATCGAAACGTTCCAGCGGCAGTCGGTGATCCTGCCCAATTCAAACCTGATCAACAATGCCGTCGGCAACTGGACGCACCGCAACAAGCTCGGTCGCATCGACATCAAGGTCGGCGTCGCCTACGGCAGCGACGTCAAGCAGGCCCATGCTGTCCTGTTGGAGATTGCACGCGGCCATCCGCTGGTGCTGAAGAATCCCGAACCCTTCGTGCTGTTCACCAATTTCGGGCCGGCCGCTCTCGAATTCGAAATCCGCGTGTTCCTCGCCGACGTGATGAACGGCAATATCGTGCAGAACGACATCCGGTTTGCCGTCCTCGATGCGTTCGCCGATCAGCATATTGAAATTCCATCGGCGCCGCGCGCCGTCGTCGAGACCAAGAAGCATGAGGCGTGGCCAATCGACGACGATAAGATCGAAGTCGATTTCGCCGAACAGGAGCGTGCGACGGCTGAAGCCGCGGCCGAGACGAAACGCCTGGCCAAACCGGGGCGCAGGATCCGCAAGCCGGATCCCGATTAGGATATATCGATATTCAGGTGAGGCCGGCCTGCGAGCGGCGGTTTCCTGCGCTTCCGGTACTCACGTACCCAAAAGTACGCTCCGTTCCGGTTCTCGGAACCCACCACTCTCGGCTCGGCCTGACCTGAATCTCAACATATCCTCAAGTCAGGCTCCAAAGCAGCGAAAGCAATTGCGGCATGAATGCGGCATTCAGTTGCCGTTCAGCTTCCATGTCATATAAGCTCGTATGCAAAGGGCGAGAATGCCTTGCGAAATGCAACAGAGGCGGTGGAAACACCGATATTGCAAATGTGGAAGTCTCTCGTCGCCGCCATCGCTTTTCTTGCCGTGGGCGGTTCAGCTTTCGCCGCTAGCGCGACCAACAAGGACGCCGAGACCCGCACGCTCGTCGTGACCGAAGGCGGCGGCAAGACGGAGCTGGCGCTGGCCGCCGGCGAAACCGCGGAATTCTGCCCGAGCGGGTGCTTCGTTACCATGCCGAACGGCGACCTCGAGGCGCTGACCGGTTCGGAAACGATCGAAATCTCGGGCGGCGTCGCCCGTATCAAGTAACCCGCGTCAAGTAACGTCGGCTGGTTGTTTCGAAGGCCGGGCAAATGCCCGGCCTTTTATCGTTTCGGGTCATCGATGCTTAACGATGAAGGGGGAAATACCGTGACGCGGACCAGGCCGCGCTGGGCGTTTTAACGTTCGCTGCGCTGTTCCCCGCTATACCGGCCCGAAGACGCCAAAGCACGGCGCAGGTTTTGGATTCGGCGCATGATCCTTTCCGAAAAATCAGTTTTCGGGGTCATGCGCTTTTAGGCAGGGCAACGGAAAATGGACGCGCGGTCGGACAGGAACGCAATTCCGCTTGCGGTCGATCTCGACGGCACGCTGATCGCGACTGATCTGTTGTGGGAGGGGCTGTTCATCCTTCTCAAGAAGAATCCGCTTTATGTTTTCCTGGTGCCGTTCTGGCTCGCCGGCGGGCCGGCGCGATTGAAACAGGCCATCGCTTACCGCGTCGATATCGATCCTGCGTCGCTGCCTTACCGGGAAGCGCTGCTTCAGCGCCTTCGCACCGAACATGGTGAGGGCCGCCATATCGTGCTTGCGACCGGCACGCCGCGCAAATTCGCCGAGGCAATCGCCGCACATCTCGGCATATTCGACCGCGTCCTGGCGACCGACGGCCCTTACAACATGACTTCGGGCAGAAAGCGCGGTTCGCTAGTCGCCGCTTACGGCGATGGCGGATTCGACTATGCCGGAAACAGCCGGCACGATCTTCAGGTATTCGACGCTGCGCGCACGGCAATCGTCGTTGCGCCCGACCGCCATGCCGCTCGCTGGCAGGCCGCACACAGTGCCGAAATGATGCCGGCGCCGAAGCCGACAATCAGAACCATCGTCAAGATGCTGCGTGTCCATCAATGGCTGAAAAATTCGCTGATCGCGGTGCCGATGGTGCTGTCGCACGAATACTTCAACACCGACATGATCTGGGAATGTCTGCTGGCATTCGTCTCGTTCAGCGCGGTGGCTTCCGCCATCTACATCCTCAACGATTTCTTCGATCTCGCACTCGACCGCAAACACCCGACCAAGCGCAACCGGCCATTCGCCAGCGGCGCGCTGTCGATTCCGTTCGGCCTCGGTTCGATGGCGGTGCTGCTTGCAATAGGTCTGGGTGCAGGACTTCTGCTGCCGATCGAATTTCTCGGCGTGCTCGGCGGCTATATCATTGTCACCACCGCGTATTCATTGTCGTTCAAGCGCATGCTCCTGATCGACGTGCTGACGCTGGCCGGTCTTTACACGATCCGCGTTCTGGCGGGCGCCGCGGCGACCGGTGTCGACGTCTCGTTCTGGCTGCTGGCCTTCTCGATCTTCTTTTTCCTGTCGCTGGCGCTGGTGAAGCGTTTCGTAGAGCTGCGCACGACCGCCATTCCGGCCGGCGAGCGCATTGCCGGCCGCGGCTACCGCACTGAAGACCAGGAGATCGTCGCCCAGGCGGGCATGGCTTCGGCCTTTTCCTCGGCACTGGTACTGGCGCTCTATATGGACAGCGTTGCGGTGCGCGAGCTCTATCCGCACCCCTGGCTGGTCTGGCCGTTGGCCCCTATCGTACTTTACCTGACTATGCGCGTCTGGATACTTGCCCGCCGCGACGAGATGCATGACGATCCGGTCGTCTTCATCATCCGCGACTGGCGCAGCCAGATAGTCGTGCTCATCGGCGCCTTGTTTCTGGTCGCCGGAGGCTGGTAGGCATGGCGAAGGAGCGGTTCCAGAGCTTTGGTCTTGCCACCCCACCGGCGACCGGTGCGATCATGGCGGCTGACGCCATCGCGCTGCTGAAGAGCGGCAAGGCGACAAGAGATGCCTTGCTCGCCTACGGCAACGGCCGCTCCTATGGCGATTCCTGCCAGAACGAGGCCGGCAGGATCGTCGACATGCGGCCGCTGAACCGCATCCGCGCTTTTGATGCCGAGACCGGCGTGATCGAGGCCGAGGCCGGCGTGCTTCTGCCCGACATCATCGCCCATGCGGCGCCCTATGGCTTCTTTCCGGCGGTCGTTCCGGGCACGCAGTTCGTCACACTCGGCGGCGCCATCGCCAATGACGTTCACGGCAAGAACCATCACCGGCGCGGCACCTTCGGCTGCCACGTCGAATCCTTCACGCTGCTCAGGTCGGATGGACGGACCCATTACTGCTCGGCCACCGACAATGCACGCCTGTTTGCGGCGACGATCGGCGGCATGGGGCTGACCGGATTGATCCTGTCGGCATCGATCCGGCTGATGCGGGTGCCATCGCTCGACATCGTCGAGACGGCAACGCCGTTCCACGACCTCGGCGAATTCTTCGAGCTTGCCGAAGCGGCCGACCAGGCCAACGAATACGTCGTCGCCTGGATCGACCAGCTTGCCGGCGGCCGCCGCCGTGGGCGCGGACTGCTGTTTACCGGCAATCACGCCGAGCATGGCTCTCATGTGGCCCTGCGTGCTGGCGGCAATCTTTCGGTGCCGTTCCAGCCGCCGTTCAACGTGCTCAACCGGCCGTTCCTGACCGCCTTCAATGCCGCCTACCGGTGGAAGAAGGGCCGGTCCACGGTGCCGCACAAGGTCGGCTACCAGGGGTTTTTCTTTCCGCTCGACGGCGTCGGTAACTGGAACCGGCTCTACGGACCGAACGGGCTTTTCCAGCACCAGAGCGTGGTACCGGAAGACGCCGCGCGGCGGGCGGTGCCGGCGTTGCTTGCGGCGGCAAAGCGGGCCGGGCAGGGATCGTTCTTGACCGTCCTGAAGCGCTTCGGCGGGGTCCGTTCGCCGGCACTGCTGTCGTTCCCGCGCCCGGGTTTTACGCTGACGCTGGATTTTTCCAACCGTGGCCGGGCGACCCTGGCGCTGCTGAAGGAGCTCGACTACATCACGATCGAGGCCGGCGGCGCGATCAATCCTTACAAGGACGCCCGCATGGGCGCAGACATCTTCGCCGCGTCCTTTCCGGAATGGCGGCACCTCGAAGCCATCCGCGACCCCGCGTTCATGTCGAGCTTTTGGGCGCGAACGGCGAAAAAGCTCGAAGCGCGGCACGCAACGGCCGAAGCCGCGGAATAGCTAAAATCCGAATAGTTCATGGTTAATGGATCGTTAAATTCAGGGTTTGATCGAAGTGTTTGCTACTTCACGAAATGTTTGCAGATTCTAGATAGACCGATGAATGGGCTTGTGGAAATAACATGAAATACATCATCTTCATTCTATTCACGGTCATGACCAATGCCGCTGCGCAGCTCATGCTGAAGCAGGGGATGATGTCGCTCGGTCCGATTTCCTTCGAGGGCGCCAATCCGTTGTTGAAACTGTTGCAGATCGTCTTCAGCCCGTGGGTTTTCCTTGGCCTCTGCACCTTCGTCATCTCGATGGCGTCGCACCTTTATGTGCTGTCCAAGGTCGAGCTCAGCTTCGCCTATCCGTTCCTCAGCCTTGCCTACGTCGCCGTTGCGATCTTTGCCTATTTCATCTTCCGTGAAGACCTCAATGCCTGGCGCGTCGCCGGCATCGCTTTCATCTGCGTCGGCACGGTGCTGATCGCGCAGAGTGGGCGCGGACATGACGAGGAAAGGGCCTCCCTTTCGTCCGACAAGATTCACAGCGGGATCGTTCGATGAGACATGTGATCTTCGGCGGTGACGGTTTCGTCGGCCGCCACCTAGCCCCGAAATTGGTCGCCGACGGCGAGGAGGTCGTCGTCGCCGATATCGCCAAGAGCGACCTGCCGCATTACCGCTCGGTCCGCACTATCAGGTGCGATGTCACCGATCCCGCCTCGGTCGCTTCGGTCGGGCTGAAGGCCGACGACATGGTCTACAATCTGTCGGCGAAAATGCTGTCGCCGATCCAGGTGCGCGCCAAGCGGCACGAGTTCTTCTTCCCGGTGAATTTCCACGGCACCGAGCACATCATCCAGGCGATGGACAGGGCCGGTGCGGTCAAGCTCGTCCATTACACGACCGACATGATCTACGGCCATACCGTCACGCAGCCGATGACGGAGGAACATCCGGTCGCGCCGCTCGGCGAATATGGCTGGTCGAAGCAGAAGACCGAGGAACTGGCCGCCGAATGGCGCAAGCGCGGCATGTCGATCTCGCTGTTTCGGCCACGCCTCATCATTGGCCCCGGCCGCCTCGGTATCCTCGAAAAACTGTTCAAGCTGATCGACTGGAACCTTCCGGTGCCGATGATCGGCTCGGGCAAGAACCCGTATCAGTTCATCTCGGTATTCGACTGCGCCGAGGCTGCGCGCGCCGCCTGGAAGGCCGGTGTGCCTGATGAAGCTTATAATCTCGGTTCGCTCAATCCGCCGCCGGTGAAGAAGTTGCTCGGCGACCTGATCAGGCATGCCGGTTCGAAGTCGCTCCTGATCCCGACTCCGGGCTGGGCGGTCAAGCGCACGCTCGACCTGCTCGACCTCTTGAACATGCCGATCATGGATCCGGAACAATATCTGATCGCCGACGAAGACTGCGTGCTCGACGTGTCCAAGGCCGAACGTCAGCTCGGCTGGGTGCCGCAATATCGCGACGAGGACATGCTGATCGCCGCCTACAGCGAATACCGCGCCAACAAAGACGGCCATGCCGTCGCCGCCAAACACGTGCCCGCCGAGTGAAGGGCCAGCAGGAGACTCTCGAGATGACCGTCATGACCAAGCCGGACCACACGACTGCGCGCGCCACGGTCAGCGCGCCGGCGCTTTCGCCCGCCACCACCGCCAAGCCCGATCTGATCAGCGTCGAGCAGGCCAAGGCGATGGACGTCGCACGCATGACCGACCTGTTCAAGGCGCATCTCAACCCTGGCCAGTTGCATTTCATGAAGCTGCTCGGCTTCCACAAGATCAAGATCGAGCGCGCCGAGGGCATGTTCTACATCGATCAGAACGGCCGCAGGATCCTGGATTTCTTCGGCGGCTTCGGTTCGGTGGCCTTCGGGCACAATCATCCGCGCCTTCTCGAAGCGCGCAAGAAATTCCAGGAGGAGAAGCGGCAGGAGATCGCCATCGCCTTCATGTCGCAATATGCGGCGGCCCTAGCGCACAACATCGCCAAATGCTCGCCCGGCGACCTCGACATGGTGTTCCTCGGCTCGTCCGGCTCGGAAGCCATGGAAGCGGCGGTGAAGCTCGCCGAGCGCGCCGCCGGCCCGAAGCGGCCGAAGGTCGTCTACGCCGAGAATTCCTTCCACGGCAAGACCAAGGGCGTGCTGGCGATCACCGACGGCTCGCTTTACCGCGCCGACTTCAAGGTCGCCGACAATGTCGTGCGTATCCCGTTCGCCGACATCGAGGCGGTCGAGCGCACGTTCCGCTCCGATCCCGAGGTCGGCGTCATCGTGCTGGAAACCATCCAGGGCGGTGGCGGCATCATCCAGGCGCCTGCCGAATACTGGCAGAAGCTGCGCGCGCTCTGCGACCAGTATGGCGTGCTGTGGGTCGCCGACGAAGTGCAGTGCGGCTATGGACGCTCCGGCCGCTTCTACGCCTTCGAGCATTACGGCGTCGTTCCTGACGTGACGGCGCTGGCAAAGTCGCTCGGTGGCGGCAAGGCGGCGGTCGGTGCGATGATCGCGCGGCGCGAGGTCTACATGAAGGCCTATGGCACGCCAAAGACGGCGATGATCCACGCTATGGCCACCTTCGGCGGCATGGGCGAAGCCTGCGTCACCTCGATCGAGGCACTCAACGTGCTTTACGACGAGGGGCTGATCGACAACGCCGCAGTGACCGGCGACTACCTCCTGCAACGCCTGCAGGCGCTCAAGGAGAAGTACCCGAAGATCATCAAGGACGTCCGCGGCAAAGGCTTGATGGTCGGGCTGGAATTCCACGACTTTTCGCAGACCTTGCCGATGGTGCTGCGGCCTGTGGTCAGCGTGCTTGACGAGAAGCTGAAGGGGTCCTTGTCCGGCTTCGTCGGAGCACTGCTGCTGCGCGACTACGACGTGCTCGTCGCATTCACCGAATACAACCGCAACGTCATCCGTCTCGAACCGCCGCTGATCTGCCAGCGCGAACATGTCGACCGCTTTATCGAGGCGCTCGACAGCCTGCTGTCGCGTGGCATCGTGTCGATCGTGAAGGATTTCGTCAAAAGCCAGGTCCGCTAGGCAGGTCCGCTGAGCGAAACCATGCTGACCAAATCTCCCGTTTCGACAAACCTGCTCGACCGACTCACCGAGGCCGGTCTGGCGTGGGGCGAGGGCACCTATGCGCGTCTTGCCGCACCGATCGGGGCGGCAGCCTTCGGGCTCTACATCCTTTTGACTGCCGCGATGGCATGGTTCATGCCCGACGCCAATTGGGACATGCTGCCCTATCTCGCGATCGCCGAGGAGGGCACCTATCCCGATGTGCAGGCGCTGCACGACTATGCCTATGGCACGGTCAGGGACGGTGTATCGGCGGGCGACTACAAGGCGCTGGTCGATGATGGCGGCGGTTTCCGCAGCCATATGGCTGGAAATGCCACCGACTTCCATTCGCTGCTCGGGATGTATCGGGTCAAGTTCCTCTACGCCGAGATCCTTTCGACGATGAGTTCTG
The DNA here is from genome assembly GCF_055811195.1 of Mesorhizobium sp. WSM4823. Lineage (NCBI taxonomy): Bacteria > Pseudomonadati > Pseudomonadota > Alphaproteobacteria > Hyphomicrobiales > Phyllobacteriaceae > Mesorhizobium > Mesorhizobium sp. WSM4823. The sequence continues at coordinate 252,450 of NZ_JBVVQL010000005.1, read as the reverse complement.
TGATGTCGCCGGTCGAGGCGATGCGGCTGCTACAGGTATTGTCGGTGCTGCTGTTCGGTGCGATCGCGCTGCTCTGGCTGCGGTCCGAAGGCGCGCTGGCGCTGGCGCCGGTCGCCGGCGCGGTGCTGATCATGGCCGAATTCGGCGATGTGGCGCGGGCCGCGACGCCGGATCTGCTGTGTTCGGCGCTGTTCCTCGGCGGGCTTTTTGCCTATGCGCGCGGTCGCGAAGTGGCAACGGCGGTCCTGCTTTTCCTCGCCTTCATGGCGCGGCCCGACAACATCGTCTTTCTCGCCATCTTCGCCGTGCTGCTGGTCGCCTTTCGGCAGAGGGCGTGGGGCGCGCTGGCCGGTTTTGGCGCCTCTCTGGTCGCCTACTTCGCCATCTCGCATTGGGCGCAGCATCCCGGATGGTGGCCGCATCTGTGGTTCTCCAGCGTCGAGCAGCACTATAATATGGTCGGTTTCGATCCGCCGTTCTCCGCTGTCGCCTATGTCAGGGCCTTTGCCGCCTCCCTGGTCCGCGCCGTCAGCCTGAACAACTGGGTCGGCGTCTCGGTGCTGGCGCTGGCGGGGTGGTATGCGATCAGCCGCGCCGGCTTCAAACTCGACCGCCGCGCCGGCATCCTGTTTGCGGCGCTGGTGCTCGGCGTGCTGGCCAAGTTCACCGTCTTCCCGATCCACGACACCCGCATCTACTTTCCCAACCTGATCCCGCCGTTCCTGTTGCTCGCCGGCCCGTTCATGGCGCTGTGGGCTAGCAATCGTTCCGGGAGATAAACCATGAGCTCCGTCTTCAGCCTGGCGCGCATCATTTCCCCTTGAACAGCTGATCTCGAAGACCCGTGCCGCGCGTCCTTTTGAGCCCACGAGGACGCTGTAGAGTTTTCTTCGGCGCGTGATCCCGGCGAAACTCGATTTCCGATTTTTCGGGGTTATGCGCAGGGGTCGCGCCGCACCTGCGGCGTGTCGCAAACAGGCGGTAGCGCGATGGCCGTCGCCTGCATATTGTGCGCCGGTCACGCGGGCGCCGGCGCCCGCAACAGCACTTTTGGAGTCGCGGGCAATGGCAGGGTTTCCGGAAAAGGCGAAGGTCGTCATCGTCGGGCTGGGCGGCATTGTCGGCGCATCGGTCGCCCATCACCTTATCGAGCGCGGATGGGACGATATCGTCGGCATCGACAAATCAGGCATCCCGACCGATATCGGCTCGACAGCGCACGCCTCCGACTTCTGCTACACGACCAGCCATGATTTCCTGTCCTGCTGGACGACGCTCTACTCCATCGATTTCTACGAGAAGATGGGCCATTACGCCCGCATCGGCGGCCTCGAGGTCGCCCGCGTCGGCGACGACGATCGCATGGCGGAGATCAAGCGAAAGATCGCTTCGGCAAAGGCTTTTGGCACACGCGCGCGCTTGATCGAACCGGCTGAGATCAAGGAAAAATTCCCGCTGATCGAAGAGCAGATGGTGCAGGGCGGCCTGTGGGATCCTGATGCCGGTCTCGTCATCCCGCGCTCGCAAACCGTTGCCGGCAAGCTGGTCGACCAGGCGGAAGCCTCCGGCAAGCTCAAATCCTTTGCCAACACGCCGGCCAAGTCGCTTATCGTCGAGAACGGGCGCATCAAGGGGGTGGTGACCGACCGCGGCACCATCGAAGCCGACTACGTGATCGTTTGCGCGGGTATCTGGGGCCGGTTGATCGCGGAAATGGTGGGCGAGGACCTGCCGGTCATGCCGATCGACCATCCGCTCACCTTCTTCGGCCCGTACACCGAGTTCGCCGGCACCGGCAAGGAGATCGGCTGGCCGCTGCTGCGCGACCAGGGCAACTCGGCTTATATGCGCGACACCGGCGATCCCAAGACCGCCGAAGGCGGGCAGATCGAATGGGGCTATTACGAAGAGACCAATCCGCGCCTCTGCCACCCGCGCGACCTTCTGGAGAAGAACCAGGCCCGTCTTTCGCCCTCGCAGCGCGACCTCGACATGGAACAGATCCTGGCGCCGCTCGAGCGCGCCATGGAACTGACGCCGATCCTGGGCGAACTGGGCTACAATGAGAGCCATTCCTTCAACGGGCTTCTGCAGGTGACGGCGGATGGCGGCCCCTCGATGGGCGAGAGCCAGAAGGTGCGGGGCCTCTGGTATGCCGTCGCGATCTGGGTCAAGGACGGCCCCGGCATGGGCAAGCTTATCGCCGACTGGATGACGGACGGCCGGACGTCGATCGACCATCACGCCATCGACTATGCGCGCTTCTATCCGCACCAGACGCAAGAGCAGTTCATCTGGGACCGCTGCACCGAAACGGCGATGAAGGTCTATAATCCGGCGGTCCATCCGCGCGAGCCCTTTTCAAAAGGCCGCAATGTGCGCCGCTCGCCCTTCTGGGAGCGCGAGAAGGAACTCGGCGCCTATTTCATGGAACTGGGCGGCTGGGAACGTGCCCATGGCTATGCCGCCAACGAGCATCTGCTCGAGAAATACGGCAACCGCGTGCCGGTGCGCGAAAACGAGTGGGACAACCGCCATTTCTGGCGCGTCTCCAATGCCGAGCATCTCGCCATGAGCGAGGATTGCGGCATCGTCAATTTATCGCATTTCGCGATGTACGACGTCGAAGGCCCGGACCATGTCGCGCTGATGGAATGGCTTTGCGCGGCCAAGATCGGTGGCGATACCAATATCGGTAAGGGCATTTATACCCACTTCCTCGACGAGGAAGGCATGGTGCGCGCCGACCTGACCGTCATCCGCATGGCCGACCGCTGCCGCGTCATCGACGGCGCCGATGCCGGTCCGCGCGACTTCCAGTACATCAGGCGGACGGCGCAGGACAAAGGGTTCGACGTCACCGTCACCGACGTGACCGAGAAGTACGTCACCATCGGCATCTGGGGTCCGAATGCGCGGTCGACATTGCAGAAGGTCGTCGAGGACCCGGATGGCCTGACGCCGGAGAATTTTGCCTTCGCAGCGATCAAGCCTGTCAGGATTGCCGGAAAGGACGTCACCGCTTTCCGCATCTCCTATGTCGGCGAGCAGGGCTGGGAGCTGCATATGCGATACGAAGACGGCCTGGCCGTCTGGGATGCGTTGCGTTCGACCGGCGTGATGGCCTTTGGCGTCGAGACCTATGCCAACAGCCGCCGCATGGAGAAAAGCCTGCGCCTGCAGAACGCGGATCTTCTGACCGAGTACAATCTGCTGGAGGCCGATCTTGCCCGTCCGAAGGTCAAGGATGCCGATTTCAGCGGCAAGGCAAAGCACTTGGAATATCGCGCCCGCGCCCATCAGCCGGCCATGCTTTGCACGCTCGTCATGACGGACAATGTCGATCCCAAGGGGATTGCCCGTTATCCGGTCGGCACGATGCCGGTGATGGACCCGCAAACGGGCGAGACGCTGGTCGACGAACTTGGCCGCCGATCCTTCACGACCTCGATCGCCTATGGCCCGACCATCGGCAAGAACATCGCGCTCGCCTATCTGCCCTGGACGTATTGCCAGGAGGGCCGCAAGCTGACTGTCGAATATTTCGGCGAAACATACCCGGTCGAAGTGGCTGCTGTCGGCTATCGGCCGCTCTACGACCCGGAGAATCTCAATCCACGCAGCTGAGTGCTGATGGCATGTCGGCCGCTACGACGGGCTGGCCTCGCAAAAACGTGAACGCAAGAGCCCAGCCCAGCGCTGGGCTTTTCGCTTTGTGACGCGACGATTCTCGCTTACCTTGCGGCATGTCTGCTTTTCCCCGCGCAAGACATCTCCTCTCAGGCGCCGCCGCGCTGACGCTTTGGCTGGCGCCGGACTCCCGCGCCGCCGAACCCGTCGATATCGAATTGGTGCTGGCGGTCGACGTTTCGCTTTCGATGTCGCCGGCCGAGCTCGAAATCCAGCGTCGCGGCTATGTGGCGGCGCTGACGCACGACACGGTGCTGCAGGCCATCGCCGATGGCGCCTATGGCAAGATTGCCGTCACCTATGTCGAATGGGCCGGCACGACCTGGCAGCACGTTATCGTGCCGTGGACGGTGATCGCCAATCGTGCCGACGCCGAGCGGGTGGTCGAGCAGCTCTCCGCCCATGCGCCCAACAGCGCCCGGCGCACCTCGATTTCCGGCGCCTTGCAATTCGGCAGCGATCTCTTCGCCGAAAGCGGTTTTCGGGGCGTCAAGCGCGTCATCGACATTTCAGGCGACGGCCCCAACAATCAAGGTCCTCCCGTCGATATGGTTCGTGACGGGTTGGTCAAGCAAGGCATCACCATCAATGGCCTGCCGCTGATGACCCGGAGCGGCTTCACCAGCGTTTACGACGTCAACTATCTCGACCGCTACTACACCGACTGCGTCATCGGTGGGCCTGGCGCGTTCATGATCCCGGTCAATGAGTGGACGCAGTTTCCCGAAGCGATCCGCCGCAAGCTGGTGCTCGAGCTTGCCGGGCCTGCCTCGCCGCAATGGGCGGCGGATGAAGCGGCGCATCCACCGGTGGTGCTGACACAAAACGACCCGGCCACCGATTGCCAGGTCGGCGAGAAGATGTGGCGCGACCGAAGCTGGATGTACGACAGCCGCTAGAGCGGTTCGGTGTTTCACGGTAACGCCGAACCGCTCTATCTCTTTGTTTTTGCGCAAACACATCCTCTGCCGACCGTCGTGCGGTCAGGCTTTCTCCAAGTTTTTCCTGGAACCGTCTTGCAATTAAGTCGCATTTGCAGAATATGAGCATGTGGCACCACTGCAGCGTCATGCAAATGATTTGCAATTGCATAACGGGCGCTGCTAGGCATTGAAGCGCGAGAGGAAAGGCGAATGATTGAGAGGCTACGACGATCGGCGCTTGTAGCGCTGATGGGCGTGACAATTGCTGCGGCGGTTTTCGGTCCCGCGGTCGCGCAGGAGAAATTCAAGGTGGTCACGACCTTCACGGTCATCGCGGATATGGCGAAGAACGTGGCGGGCGATGCCGCCATCGTGGAGTCGATCACCAAGCCTGGTGCGGAGATCCATAATTATGCGCCGACGCCTGGAGATATCCAGCGTGCGCAAGGAGCACGGCTCATTCTCTGGAATGGGCTCAACCTCGAACTTTGGTTCGAACGGTTCTTCCAGAACCTGAAGAACGTGCCGGGCGCCGTTGTCTCCGAAGGCGTGGAGCCGATGGGCATTGCGGAAGGGCCGTATACCGGCAAGCCGAACCCGCATGCCTGGATGTCGCCGCAGAACGCGCTGATCTATGTCGACAACATCCGCGACGCCTTCGTGAAATATGATCCGGCGAACGCCGAAACCTACAAGGCCAACGCCGAGGCGTACAAAGCCAAGATCGAGGCGACCATCACGCCGACCCGCGAGAAGCTCGATAGGATCCCCGAGGACAAGCGCTGGCTGGTGTCGAGCGAGGGCGCCTTCTCCTATCTGGCTCGCGACTTCGGTATGAAGGAACTCTATCTCTGGCCGATAAACGCCGACCAGCAGGGCACGCCGCAACAGGTGCGCAAGGTGATCGATGCGGTCCGGGAGCACAAGATCGCCACCGTATTCAGCGAAAGCACCGTGTCCGACAAGCCCGCCAGGCAAGTCGCGCGCGAGACGGGCGCGCACTATGGCGGGGTGCTTTACGTCGACTCGCTCAGCGAGACCGACGGTCCGGTGCCAACCTATATTGATCTTCTGCGCGTGACCTCCGACACCATCGAAAGAGGCCTCGTAGAAGGGCTATCGCAATGAATGCAGCCGTTGCGAATCCTGCTCCCGCGTCGTCAGATGAGGGGGCAGGCATTTCCGTGACGAGCGCCACCGTCACCTATCGCAATGGTCACACCGCCTTGCGCGACGCCACTTTCAACACTCCTACCGGAACGATCACGGCGCTGGTGGGCGTCAACGGATCGGGCAAGTCGACGCTGTTCAAGGCGATCATGGGTTTCGTGCGGCTTGCCAAGGGCGAGATACGGGTGCTCGGCATGCCGGTCAAGCTGGCGCTGCGCAACAGCCTCGTCGCCTATGTGCCACAGGCCGAGGAGGTCGACTGGAACTTCCCTGTGCTTGTCGAGGATGTCGTCATGATGGGGCGCTATGGCCATATGGGCATGATGCGCATCCCGAAAGCGGCAGACCGCGAAATTGTCTCAGCCGCGCTCGCCCGCGTCGGCATGAGCGAGTTCCGAAAGCGCCAGATCGGCGAGTTGTCCGGCGGCCAGAAGAAGCGCGTCTTTCTTGCCCGCGCGCTGGCGCAGGACGGGCGGGTGATCCTGCTCGACGAGCCCTTCACCGGCGTCGACGTGAAAACCGAAGACGCCATCGTCGACCTGCTGCGCTCGCTGCGCGACGAGGGCCGCGTGATGCTGGTCTCCACCCACAACCTGGGCAGCGTGCCGGAGTTCTGCGATCGTACCGTGCTGTTGAAGAACACGGTACTCGCCTACGGCTCGACCGCCGAGACCTTCACTCAAGCCAATCTGGAAAAGGCATTCGGAGGCGTGCTCAGGCATTTCGTGCTCGGCGGAGCCGGGCTGCACGAGGACGACGACAAGCGCCGCCTCGCGGTCATCACCGATGACGAGCGGCCGCTGGTCTTCTACGGCGAGAACGCGGCCATGCGGCAGAAGGTGCGGGAGCCGGACGAATGACGGATCTGCTTCTTGAACCGTTCAGCTACCAATACATGCTCAATGCCATGTGGGTTTCGGCACTGGTCGGCGGGGTCTGTGCCTTCCTCTCCTGCTATCTTATGCTCAAGGGCTGGTCGTTGATCGGCGACGCACTCTCGCATTCGATCGTGCCCGGCGTGGCCGGTGCCTATATGCTCGGGCTGCCTTTCTCGATCGGTGCTTTCTTCTCCGGCGGGCTCGCCGCCGCCGCCATGCTGTTCCTCAACCAGCGCACCAAGCTGAAGGAGGACGCGATCATCGGCCTGATCTTCTCGTCCTTCTTCGGGCTCGGCCTGTTCATGGTATCGCTGTCGCCGACCTCGGTGAACATCCAGACCATCGTGCTCGGCAACATCCTCGCCATCACGCCGGAGGACACGCTGCAGCTTGCCATCATCGGTGTCGCCTCGCTCGCCATTCTGCTCGTCAAGTGGAAGGACCTGATGGTTGTCTTTTTCGATGAGAGCCATGCGCGCTCGATCGGTCTCAACCCGACGGCGCTCAAGATCATGTTCTTCACATTGCTCTCGGCCTCGACCGTGGCAGCGCTGCAGACCGTCGGGGCCTTCCTCGTCATCTGCATGGTGGTGACGCCTGGCGCGACGGCCTATCTGCTGACGGACCGCTTTCCGCGCCTTCTCGTCATTGCCGTCGTGATTGGTGCTGCGACCAGTTTCGTTGGCGCCTATGTCAGCTATTTTCTCGACGGCGCGACCGGCGGCATCATCGTCGTGCTGCAGACGGCGATCTTCCTCGTCGCCTTCTTCTTCGCACCCAAGCACGGCATGCTCGCTGCTCGCCGCCGCGCTGCGCAAGCGCTGGAGAATGCGTGATGAGCCTCATCGACACGCTTCTGTCGCCTTTCCAGTTCGGCTTCATGATCAATGCATTGGTGATCTCAGTGCTGGTCGCCTTGCCGACAGCGCTGCTGTCTTGTTTTCTCGTGCTCAAGGGTTGGTCGCTGATGGGCGACGCAATCTCCCATGCCGTGTTTCCCGGCGTGGTCATTGCCTACATCGTCGGCTTTCCTTTCGCTGTCGGCGCTTTCGCCGCCGGCATGATCTGTGCGCTCGCCACCGGCTTCCTCAAGGACAACAGCCGGATCAAGCAGGACACGGTGATGGGGATCGTCTTTTCGGGTATGTTCGGCCTTGGGCTCGTGCTCTACGTCAAGATCCAGTCCGACGTGCATCTCGATCACATCTTGTTCGGTGACATGCTGGGCATCGGCCTGGGCGATATCGTCGAGACGGCCGCCATCGCGGCGATCACGGCCGGCACCATCATTATCAAATGGCGGGATTTCCTGCTACACGCCTTCGATCCGGCGCAGGCGAGAGCCGTCGGCCTGAAGGTCAATCTGCTGCATTACGGCCTGCTCTGCCTGATCTCGCTCACCATCGTGGGGGCGCTGAAGGCGGTCGGCATCATCCTCGCCATAGCAATGCTGATCGCACCAGGAGCCATCGCCTTCCTGCTAACGAGGACGTTCAGCACGATGCTGGTCCTGTCCGTGGTCATTGCGGCCGCCGCGTCCTTTCTCGGCGTCTACCTGTCTTTCTTCATCGACAGCGCGCCGGCTCCGACCATCGTGCTGCTGCTATCGCTCGTCTTTGTCGCCGCCTTAATCGTCACGTCGCTCAAGGCAGGTCGGATGGAGACCGAGGAGGGCGCTTGACATCAGGCGGTCACTTGCCGGGTTGAGGCGCGCGCCGCGACTTCTGGATCGGCTTCACGTAGATCTCCAGTCGGTGGCTGACGATGGTGAAACCATGTTTCCTGGCGATCTCCTCCTGAAGCCGCTCGATCTCCGGCGAATGGAATTCGACGAGGTCACCAGTTTCGATGTTGATCAGATGATCGTGATGCTCCCGGGGAGCGGTCTCGTATCTGGCGCGTCCGTCGCCAAAGGTGTGCCGCTCGAGAATACCCTTTTCCCGCAAAAGATTGACAGTGCGGTAGACGGTAGCCAGTGCAATTGTCGGTTCGATGGCGATGACACGGCGGTGGAGTTCCACGACGTCCGGATGGTCGCTGGATTCGGAAATGACGCTCAGGATAACGCGCCGAGGGCGGGTGAGGCGCAGACCGAGTTTCTTACAGAGGGCGGCGATCGTCTGTTCCGAGGGCAATATGTGCAGCTCCGATTGTCTCGACAGGCGTGTCGCAACCCGGTACATGCCGCGGGCTGGTACATGCCGCAAGACACGTCAGTGTCCTATCTCAAATGCGTCGCAATTGCAAAAGGAGCGCGAGACAGGCTACACGCCAAGATGCTGGAAGTTACATCGTCGAACCGCTTCACGACCGGCGCGCTCCTCCCCGCATCGTCTTACCGTTTCTGGCGCCATTTCGACATATTGTTCGACCTCGGCCTGACGCCGAGCGGGTCAGGCCGCCAGCAACTGCTTGCGATCGACGCGCTCCTGCTGCGGCGAGCGCGCATAGAGCTCGCGGTAGCATTTGGAGAAATGCGAGGCGGAGACGAAGCCGCAAGCGACCGCCACTTCGACCACCGGCATCGACGATTGTATCAGCAAGTGCCGGGCCCGATCGAGCCGGATTTCCAGATAGTAGCGGGCAGGGGATCTGCCCATCTCGGTGCGGAACAGGCGCTCGATCTGCCGGCGCGACAGGTCGACATGGTCGGCGATCTCGATCAGCGACAGCGGCTCGGACAGGTTCGCTTCCATCAATTCGATGATGGTCAGCACCTTGGAGTTCTGCACACCAAGGCGCGCGCGCAGCGGCAGGCGCTGGCGATCGGTCGGGCTGCGCACGCGGTCGGTCAAAACCTGCTCGCACACCCGGTTGACGAGGTTATCGTCGAAATCGTCGCCGATCAGCTTCAGCATCATGTCGAGCGCAGCGGTGCCGCCGGCGCAGGTGTAGATGTTCTGGTCGATCTCGAAGAGGTCGGCGAAGACATTGGCCTTCGGGAACGCCTCGGAAAAGCCCGGCAGGTTCTCCCAATGAATGGCGCAGCGCTTGTTGGACAGCAGGCCGGCGGCGGCCAGTATATGTGCGCCGGTGCACAGGCCGCCGAGGGCGACGCCGCGGTTGTATTCCTCGCGCAGCCAGGCGAAGGCCGATTTGTTCTGGTAGCGCTCGACATTGATGCCGCTGCAGACCACCGCCATGTTCGGCCGTTCCGGTCCGGACATCTTCTTACGTTCGTCCTCCAGCGAGGTGTTGACGGCGCATTCGACGCCGTTCGAGGCGCGCACCGGCTTGCCGTCGATGCTGGCGAGCCGCCAACGGTACGCCTCGTAGCCGAGCATCCGGTTAGCCGAGCGCAACGGATCGAGCGCCGTCGCAAAGGCGATCATGGTGAAATCCGGGACCAGGAAGAATACAAACGATCGCTTGATCGGATGATTTACGACGTTCACAGGGGTAGCCCTCACGCTGCAATGGCGCGAACAGGATGTCGCGATCAGCATAGCGACATCAGGAAAAACCTTTCCTGTCAATTGGCTAGGCGCCAACGGAGAGACTTTATTTGCGACACGGGTCGCAAACGGGCAATCGCTACCGACATGCGGCCGGATTGAGCAGGTGTGCCGGGGTGTGGTGGGCGCAGAATGAAAACGCCGCTCCGGCAAGACCGAAGCGGCGTTGTGATCAACTGCACGGCAGCGGCGCGCGCTGCTAGCAAACTTGTCAGATCAGGCGACGAAACCGAGACGCGCGGCAGCCATGGCGCCGGTCTGGCCGGGCATGGTGTTGGCAAGGCGCTGGCGCTCGAGCGCGGTCGTCAGATTCATTTCACGGCGAGGGAAGAGGCGGGCAAAAAGCTTCATGATTCATCTCCATTCGGTTGCTCAGACGGGTCGCCTTCGCTTGATGGAGTGGGGCAGCTCGTTTGCTGACGCTGATATAGGCTTACGTGAGGGGAAACTAAATCGCAAAAGCGAAGCACTTGATATGAAAAGCGACACAGAATGCGGCATATTTAGGCATTTCGCCTAAGATTTATGATCACTTACAAAGAGTTAGTAGAAATGTGAGCTGCTATGCGGCCTGTTCATATGTGTCATGCAACGGCGGTATGGCTCGCAAAATCATTGACTGCAAATGAAAAGGCCTGCCGGGCAGCGTCTGCGCGGCAGGCCTTCAGCTTTGAGTACACACGATCTATTTTGCTCCACCAGCCCAGGATCCGACGCCGTAGCGCGTGCTGATCTTGCTGTCGGCGGCTTCAGGCCAGCCGATATCCTTCTGCAGTTCGATCGGCAGAGAACGGATGGCGCGTTCGGTCTGATAGCGGGTGCGGGCCGCGTTGAATTCGGTCGCAATGCGGCCGATGGATGACAGGATGGACATTTCAATCTCCTTTGCGTTGATTGGGGAGTTGCCGGTCACTGGGCTACCTCAGGTTTGTTTCAGCTTCATTTCGTGTCGATTGCAGATCGATGTCGTGATCGTTTCAAGACCATTTTCTATACGTCTGCCTTCGATGGAGTTGACTATCCTCCCAAAGTGATGTTCAATCAAACGAAATGGAATGATGTTTTGCATCAGAAAAATTGAAGGCTGGCTCCCATGAACGCCCCACTCAATCATCCGTTGCCGCTGCTCGATCTCGACGTTTTGCGTACTTTCGTGGCGATCGCCGAGACCGGCAGTTTCACCACTGCGGCCAATGCCGTCTTCCGCACGCCGTCGGCTGTTTCCATGCAGATCAAGAAGCTGGAGGACATTCTCGGCCGTTCGGTGTTCGCGCGCGACGCGCGTTCGGTGACGCTGACCACGGATGGCGAAATGCTGCTTGGCTATGCGCGCCGGCTGTTGTCGATCAACCGCGAGGTGGTGTCGAAGTTCATCATCCCCGATATTGTCGGGGTGGTGCGGCTCGGCTCGCCGGACGATTATGGCGAGCGCGTGCTGCCGCATGTGCTGAAACGTTTTGCGCAGTCGCATCCCTCGATCGCCGTCGACGTGACCATCGACCAGAGCAGCAATCTGCGCCGGCGCATGGACGACCGGGCGCTCGACATCACGCTACTCACCAATTCCTACAAAACCAGCGCGCTCGGCGCCGAAGTGCTGCTCACCGAACCGATCGTCTGGGCCGGCGCCAAGGGCGGCTGCGCGCATCTTCGCGAGCCGTTGCCGGTGTCATTGTGGGAAGAGGGCTGCGCCTGGCGTGCCGGCGCCCTCGAAGCGCTCGGCCGTGAGGGCCGAAACTATCGCGTCGCCTATATGAGCGCGCATACGGCTGGCCAGCGAGCCGCGATCATGTCCGATCTCGCAGTGGCGCCGCTGCCGAAATCGTTCCTCGGCAGCGACATGGTTGAGCTTTGCCCGAAGGACGGCATGCCTGACATCGGCACCTACAATCTGGCCATGATAGTGGCACCGGACGCCAGCGCGCCGGTTAAGGCCGTCGCCGACCATATCCGCGCCACCTTCGAAGTGTTCAGGGAAACCGGGAAATTTTGATTCAGGATCGCAACGGCGTAGCCAGGTTGTGAGCGGTGACGCTCCGATCTGTCCTTTGCAGCGCCAATTCGCCGGCCTTGGCGTGATAGCTCTCGGTGTCGCTGGTTAAAAACGCCACGATGCTGTCCCGCGCGCGCCGCGCTTCTGGCATGTCGATCAGTGGCCAGACATGGAACATGCCTTGCTCGTGCACTACCTCTATCTCGACACCGGCGGCACGGGCCTTCTGCGCGAAGATCAGATTGTCGGGGGTTAGCATATCGCGCGAACCGGTCAGAAGCAGCGTTTTCGGCAGTACCGAGAGGTCGCCGTAAAGCGGGCTGATGCGCCAGTCGCTGGGATCTATGCCGGCACTGTAGAGCCGGACCGCCTCCAGCCCACCCGGAATTCCCAGCCACGGATCGTAGCGTTCCGCCTCGAGCACTTCAGGGTTGGCGAGCGACACGTCAAGGCCGGGCGAAATCAGCACGTGGCGCGACGGCAAAGGCTGGTCGGCTTCCGCGGCCATCATGGTCAGCACCACGGCCATGTTGCCACCTGCGGAATCACCCATGAAGACGATGTCATGCGCTTCCGTTTCTTCGAGCATCTGACGGTAGACCTTGCCGACCATGCCGAACATGGCGTGAAAATCGTGTTCGGGAGCAATGGGATAGATGGGCACGGTGATGCCGAAGCCCAGCCGGTCGGCCATATCGGCAATCAGTGCCCAATGATAAGACGTGATTTGAAAGACATAGGCGCCGCCGTGCAAGTAGAGGATACGCTTTCGCTCGCCGGCCTTGGGCGCGATCTCGTAGACGGGAAAGCCGTCCACGCTGCGCGTCGTGATCTCGAAACGCGATCGCAGCGCTACGGGCGGCTGATGGTTCTCCGTCTTGCGCGCATAGGCAATCCAGCGCTGCAGGTTTTCCGGGCTGGAGAAGGCTTTCTTGCGGCTATACCTGAGCACCAAGGAAACGACGTGGCTTTTAAGACTGGGCATGCGGACACACGGACTTCGGCTGAGCCGACTAAGAGAACCCTCAAATTCCGAAGATCGTGCCTTCGCCAAAATTGTCAAGATTTGCACTGAGACAACACGGTTGTGTGATCTGGCTGGTAATCAAGGCCAGCATCGGGTTGGGGCTCGGGGAAATGCTCCGCGCGGGGCAAACTGTGGGGCGCGCCGCCTTTTGGCGCTGGCCGCGGGCGCCGCTTGCCGGCCCGGGCGCTTGGCCAGCAGCTTGCATTTGTCGGCGAAGGTCATCAGCGCGCTGAACCCAGAAGCAAGGCCGAGAAGGTGACCTGCGGGTCTTCGCGCGGCGACACGGGCCAGCCGATGTCCTTCTGAATTTCGGGCGGCAGGCTGTTCATGGCCCGGACAGACCTCTTTCTTTTGTGTGCATTCCTGATGGCCATACCATAGCGGCCAAGGCTTTCGAACATCGACATCTTCATCTCCTTTGGAGGTGCTGCGGCGGCTGAAAGTTATTTCCTGCCTGCCGTTCGATGCCGGTTAAATGCGCCGTACATGTATCTGGTGGATTTCACGAAAAACAGCGCCTTGTTTCAGTTTAGGCCGATCCGGAAACATTTGCATGCATATGAAATTGAGTGAGGAGGCGCCCCCTCTCATCCGTCGCCTTCCGGCGTTGGTGATTGGCGAAAGCCGAAGCGACTGCGATCTCCCCGCGCAAGGGGGAGATCGGAAGCGTCGCCTATTGTTTCCTTATTACCCCCGGCCGCGGCGGGCGGCGTGGCCTTCGCGCGAACGCCGCCGCGGGGCGGCATCGCCGGCAATGCCGTCCTCGCTGACCGTCTTGCGCGGTGGCAGTTTCACTGCTGCCGACAGTTTCGGGAACGGGTCGACCTTGTTCGGCAGCGCCATGGCGTAGACGAAGTGCTCCTGGAATTTCGGCTCCAGCGCGGTCTCGATCTTCTCGATCCTGCTCACCGTTTCCTCGATCTCGCGGCGATAACCGCGGTTCAACAGCGCCATGCGCGCGCCGGCGCCGGCCGCGTTGCCGACAGCCGAAACCTTGTCGAGATCGCAGTCGGGGATCAGTCCCAGCACCATGGCATATTTCGGATCGATGAACGAGCCGAAGGCGCCGGCGAAGTGGATGCGGTCGACATGATCGGTGTGCTGCTTTTCCATCAACAGTTTGGTGCCGGCATAAAGGGCGGCCTTGGCGAGCTGGATGGCGCGCACGTCGGTCTGGGTGATGGTGATCCTGGGCTCGCCTTCCTTCAGCACGTAGGAGAAGGTACGGCCACTGGCGGTGACGCGCGGCGAACGGGCGGCAAGTCCGCCGTCGACGACGCCGTCCTCGGAGATGATGCCGGCCAGATACATCTCTGCGACCACCTCGATGATGCCGGAGCCGCAGATGCCGGTGACGCCGGTCGCCTGCACGCTGTCGAGGAAGCCCGGCTCGTCGGACCACAGCTCCGAGCCGATGACGCGGTATTTCGGCTCCCGCGTATCGGGATCGATGCGGACACGCTCGATGGCGCCGGGCGCGGCGCGCTGGCCGCCGGAGATTTCCGCACCCTCAAAGGCCGGGCCGGTGGGCGAGGAGGCCGCCACGACCCGTTCCCGATTGCCGAGCACGATCTCGGCATTGGTGCCGACGTCGACGATCAGCATCATTTCGTCCTGGCGGTGCGGGCCTTCCGACAGCGTCACCGCCGCCGCATCGGCGCCGACATGGCCGGCGATGCAAGGCAGCATGTAGAGCCTGGCGCCCTGGTTGAGCTTCAGGCCGATGTCCGACGCCTTGATATGGACGGCGCCCGAGACGGCCAGCGCGAACGGCGCGCCACCGAGCTCGGTCGGGTCGATGCCGAGGAAAAGGTGATGCATGATCGGATTGCCGACGAAGACGGAATCCAGGATGTCGTTGCGCTGGACATTGCCTTCCGCGCAGACCTTGTCGACCAGACCCGAGATCGCCTCGCGCACCGCGACCGTCATGCCTTCGCGACCGTCCGGGTTCATCATCACATAGGAAACGCGGCTCATCAGATCCTCGCCGAAGCGGATCTGCGGGTTCGACGTGCCCGACGAGGCGGCGACGCGGCCCGACAGCAGCGACACAAGATGCATGGCGATGGTGGTCGAGCCGATATCACAGGCAAGCCCATAGGCCTCGTTCTTCAGGCCTGGCCACAAAGAGATGACCCGCGCGGTCTCGCTCTCGGCATCCTTGTGGATGGCCGCGGTCGCAGTCCAATTGCCCTTGCGCAAGATACCTTGCACCTGCGGCAGGAGATGGAAATCGAAATCGAGGCTCTTGAGCCCCCAGTCGTTCATCAGCGCGATCTTCAGGCGGTCGAGATCGCCCAGCGGCTTGTGCATGTCGGGTTCTTCGATCTCGACATAGCACAAGTGGATTGCCGAATCGCGGGCGATGACCCTGGTGTCGGCGTCCTTGCGGATGGTCTGGGCGTTGATGACCGTGTCTTGCGGCACATCGACGACGAGGTCGCCGAGGATTTGCGCCGAGCAGGACAGGCGGCGCCGTTCGGGAAGGCCGCGCACGCGTTCGTAGCGCTCTTCCTTGGCGCCCTTGGGCGAGATGTGGTCGTTGGAGGAGACGATCTTGTGCTTGGCGAAATTGCCTTCCTGCACCTCGATCTGGCAGCGTCCGCAAGTGGCGCGTCCACCGCATACGCTCTCGACATAGACGCCGAGCTGGCGCGCAGCGTCGAGCACCGGCGTGCCGACCGGAAACCGTCCGCGCTTGCCCGACGGCATGAACAGCACGAGGGGGTCGGTGATGTTGGCGGGTGAGTTCACGATTGTGCGCTTATCCTCGAGCCATACGGGCTTCACGGCCACCGCGCCGGCGGCCGCCATTGCCATTGCCTTCACCCGGCGCGTTGACTTGCGTGGGTGCAGCGACCGCCTGGCCGCCTTCGGCCGGCTTATAGTCCTTGTATGTCCTGATCCAGTTGGTGCAGTTCTCGTCGGTGCCGTTCAGCACGTTGGCGCCGCGCACTGCTTCCATTTCCTGCGGTCGCACCGGGTTCATGATCGCCGAGGTCATGCCGGCGCCGATCACCATCGGGATGAAGGCGGCGTTGATGCCGTGGCGGTGCGGCAGGCCGAACGAGATGTTGGACAGGCCACAGGTGGTGTTGACCTTGAGCTCCTCGCGCAGCCGACGCAGCAGTGCGAACACCTGGCGGCCGGCGTCGCCCAGCGCGCCGATCGGCATGACCAGCGGGTCGACGACGACGTCATGCGCCGGAATGCCGAAATCGGCGCAGCGCTCGACGATCTTCTTGGCGACGGCGAAGCGCACGTCCGGGTCCATCGAAATGCCGGTCTCGTCGTTCGAGATGGCGACGACCGGAACGTTGTATTTCTTGACCAGCGGCAGGATGGCTTCGAGCTTCTCTTCCTCGCCGGTGACGGAGTTGACCAGCGGCCGGCCCTTGGCGACCTTGAGCGCCGCCTCGATCGCCGCGGTCACCGAACTGTCGATCGACAGCGGCAGGTCGACCAGGCCCTGCACGATCTCCAGCGTCTGCACCAGCAGCGCCGGTTCGGTCGCGTTGGGGTCGACGGCGGTGACGCCGGCGTTGACGTCGAGCATGGTCGCGCCGCAGGCGGCCTGCTCCAGCGCATCCTTGATGACCGTCTCGAAATTGCCCGCGACCATTTCGGCGGCGAGCTTCTTGCGCCCGGTTGGATTGATGCGCTCGCCGATCACGCAGAAGGGCTGGTCGAAGCCGATGATGATTTCTCGTGTCGCCGAGGCGACGATCGTCCGGGTCATGAAATCTCTCCGTCGTGATATAAAGAGTTCTTTATATCGTTTCTGATTTCGATCAAGCGAATGGTGGCCGTCCGCGCCTTCAATGCGCGGTCTTAACCATGTCAACCTGCGTTTCGGTTATCTCGTCGTGCAATATGTGGTCGAGCCGGTCGGCGACGAGCTGATCGTCGCGGCGGATTTCGCGTTTCCAGGGCTGGCGGCCTTTCAGCACGCCCGATTCATCGACGATCTCGGCGACATATTCTTCCTGGCGATAGGCCATGACATGGACGCCGGAGACGCCGGGAATTTCTTTCACTTCGTTGATGATGTCGATGCAGAGCTGCTTGCCTTCCTTCTTCTGATCCTGAGCGCCCTCCAGTCGCTTGACGACCTGATCGGGGATATGAATGCCCGGCACATTGGAGCGGATCCATTTGGCGGTCTTGGCTGAAGCCAGCGGTCCGACGCCGCACAGGATGAAGCACTTTTCCGTAAAACCGAGATCGCGGACCTGCTGCATGTAGGTGCGGAACATCGGCACGTCGAAACAGTATTGGCTCTGCACGAATTGCGCGCCGGCGGCGATCTTCTTGCCCAACCGGTAGGGGCGGAAGTCGATCGGCGGCGCGAACGGGTTGATCGCCGCACCGAGGAAAAGCTGCGGCGGCGTCGTCAGCTTGCGGCCGGACAGGAACTTGCCGTTGTCGCGCATGATGCGGCAGGTTTCGAGCAGCGACATGCAGTCGAGATCGAATACCGGCTTGGCGCCGGGCTGATCGCCGGCCTGCACGCCGTCGCCGGTCAGGCACAGCATATTGGCGACGCCCATCGCCGCCCCGCCCAGTACGTCCCCCTGGATGGCGATGCGGTTCCTGTCGCGGCAGGCGATCTGCATGATCGGGGCATAGCCCATGCGGGTAAGCAGCGCACAGATGCCGACCGATGACATGTGGCAGTTGGCGCCCGACGCGTCGACGGCGTTGATGGCGTCGACCCAGCCGTCGAAAATCTTTGCGCGGTTGTAAACGTCTTCGGGATCGGCGCTGTCGGGCGGGTTGAGCTCGGTGGTCACCGCGAACTCGCCGCGCCGAAGCACGCGCTCCAGCCGGCCGCGCGAGGTGTGGCCGGGCAGGGGCTCAAGCGGCAGATGAATGCCGGCCGGGTTCTCGTCGCGCTGGCGGCCGATCATGCCGATGCCCCGGTCTTGGCATTGGCGGCGGCTTCGCGCGCGGTGGCAGCCTGTGCTGTCACCCGCAACCATGCCGAGGTTTCGCGCAGCGACTGGTCGACCGGCTTCTGCACGTCGAGGATCTTGTCGCCCTGCACCATGTTGCGCGAGCCTTCCCAGGCCTTGACCCAGACGCAGGGCATGTCAGGCTCGACCTCGCAATTGCCGTTGGCGCGCACACCGCCGCAAGGACCGTTGCGCAATTGCTTGGGGCAATTCATCGGGCACGACATGCCGGTCGAGGAAAGGACGCATTGGCCGCACATGCGGCAATCGAACATAAAACCCTTGACGCGTTTTTCGACGAATTTGATCGGACCTTCGACCCTGTTGTAGCCGATGCCTTTCCACAAGGGATGCAGCAGCAGGAACATATCGGCGAACCTGGAATAGAACCATTCGAGCAATCGCGAATGGCGGATCGACCACAGCCGCACCGCGAAGGAGCGCTGGACGCGCCGCTGCGGCGACACGTCGGCTGGCTTGTAGTCGGATTTCGGCGCTGCCTTCTTGACCAGTGTGGCCTGGGTAACCGGCTGGGTAATCCTTGGGCCATCCTTGCCAGGAACAGTTTCAGACATGTTCTTTTCCGCCCGCCTTGACTAGAGCGACCAGCCGCTCGCGGTCGTATTTCGCGTCGAGCTCCTGAAAGGCTTTTTCAACCTCGGCTTCGAGGTCGTCGCTGACCGGCACGGGGTTGGCCTTGCGCCATTCGGCCAGGTAATCGTCGGTGCCGCCGGCGCCGGTGCGCATGGCACACATGTCGATCGCCTCGGTAAAGCGGAGCGGCAGTTCGCGCTTGGCGTTCTGCCGGCCCTTCTTGACGATGATTTGGGCGGGGATGTCGCGCCAGTAGACGACAATCAGATCGGCCATGAATTCTCACTCCTGCAGCGCGCTTTACGTCTGGTTGGAAAGGGCGCCCTACCACCTTAGCGCGGCTGCATCGTGCTTTCCGACGATCGATTTCGATTTTCGAGCCGATGCAGTGGTTTCGAGCATTGCCGCAAGCGCCACCAGCCTGCTTGTTATGGGACGACGTGCGCGCATTCAAAAGCGACGCAATCGCAAGCGGCAAGAGAAAGGCGAGACTTCAGAACAGCTGGATTACCAGACGCCGGTTTTGACGCCGGTCCACAGATAGAACCAGATCGTCGGATGGTACCATTGTTTCGAGGGCAGGCCGGGATCTGAGGTGGCAAGCTTGCCGGCCAGCGCGTCCTTGACAGCCCCGACGCAGATGTCGCGTGAGAAAGCCGCCTGCCGCAGCGCGTAGTTTGAAATGGTGTCGCCCGGGCCAGGCTTGCCGCGCGCCTGCCGCAGCACGCCGCCGGTGTCGACGCCGGCGTCGACCAGATGCACCGTAGTGCCGAAATTTTCCGCATCGCCCGACGCCAGCGCCCAGTAGCCACCATTCATGCCGCGATATTTGGGAGTGATGCCGGCATGGTAATTGAGGACCGGGCAAGGGATATTCGCCAGCGTCTGTCTCGACAGCAGGCGGCAGCCGGTGAGCAGCACGACGCCGGGCCGGATATTCGCGATCGCCTGCAGGCACTCCGGCGCGTTGGCCGAGGGAACATGGGTGATCGCCTGTCCGGGCCTGGGTTCGGTTTGCAGCTTCTGTTCGGCGATGATGCGTGCTGCGTGTCCGACGAAAAACCGCTTGCCGAGCCGCGTCAGCACCATGGTGCCGAACTGCCCAATCGCCTGTGGCCAGCCTTGGCGGCGGGCACGCCCGAGCAGCAATTGCTTTTTGGATTCAGGGGTTTCGAGAATGACGCTGACGGGACCTAGTCGGTCAGTAATGGCGTTGACGATGGCCCAGATATGCGGACCGCCTTCAGTAACGACGACGATCGGCGGCAGGTTTGATTTCTGGCGTTCCATGGTTCGCGACGTGCCGCCCGTAAAGACATGGTCTTAGCGCGGGAGGTTAGGCCGCCCGGGTTAATCCTTGGTGATCGGCCAGGGTGTCAGAGCCGCAGGCTCAGCGCTTGAATTCAAGGATGTCGAGCTTCGATTCGTAGTAGGGCGCCGGGAATTCGATGCGCCATTCGTCGGCACTGCTGCGAAGGGCGTAGCCGACCTGGTCGCTTTGCGGGCCGCTGCCATAGGGTTTCGCGGGATCGTTGTTGACGGAGAAGGAGCCGAGATAGATCGCGCGCTTTTCGCCATCGTCGAAGAAACGGCCCTTGGTGCGTTGCGAGCCGGTGGTCTTTTCCAGCCTCCAGCCCGAACCATCGTCGCTCACCTTGCACTTGAACCAGCCATAGATGACCAGCGCGCCGGGCCCGCCGGCCTTGATGGTGCGGCATTGCCAGTTGCCGGTCAGGTCCTTGTCGGAAAACGAGACCAGCGGCTTTGCCATCAAGGCGTCGAGCTCTTTGACCTCGGCGGCGGTACCCGCCTTGGCTCCGTCAAGCGCTGCCTTGCGCGTCTCGTCATATTTGTCGAGCCGCGCCTTGTCGGCGGGCGTGATCAGCTTCTGCACCTCGCCGTCGGCGAGCGCGGGGAGGGCGAAGCAGACAATTCCTGTAGCAATCAGGAGGCGAGTGATCATCGGTGCGTTTCCCGTTGTGGCTGGAACAGCCTGTTTTCCTGTCTGGCGCATAACTTACCGGTTCGCGGCGGCCTGTCATCCGTGCTTAACAGCGTCAGGTCAAAATCTTGGTCTCATCGATGCGGATATTGCCGACAGGATCGTCGGGTTGGCTGGGCAGCGCGCTGGCGCCGCGGCTGCGGGCGCTTGGCCATGACGTCATCGGTTTCGATCCCGTCCCGTCGGCGCAAACGCAAATGATCGGCTCGGTTGCCGACCGTGATCTGGTCATGCGGACAGTCAGGGAAAACCGCATCGAGGCTATCGTCCACAGCGGCGCGTTGCACAAGCCTGATATCGAACACAACCGCAATGAGGATTTCGTCGAGACGAATGTGCGCGGCACGCTGAACTTGCTCGATGCGGCGGTGGTATCAGGCGTTCAGCGCTTCGTCTTCACGTCGACGACGTCGCTGATGATCTCGCAAGCCATCCGCGCAGGCTTCACCGGCGGTGCGCGCAAGGCTGCCTGGCTGACGGAAGAGATGTCGCCCGAGCCGCGCAACATCTACGGCGTCACCAAGCTCTCGGCCGAACATCTTTGCCGTCTGTACCACATCGAGCACCGCCTGCCGGTGATCGTGCTGCGCACGGCGCGCTTCTTTCCCGAAACCGACGACATGGCGCATGCGATCGAACAGTCGGGCGCCAACACCAAAGCCAATGAGCTGTTGTTTCGCCGGTTGAAGGTGGAAGATGCAGCGGATGCCCATGTCGCGGCACTGGAGAGGGCGCCGCAACTGGGCTTCGACACCTTCATCGTCTCGGCGCCAACGCCGTTCAGGCCCGACGATTGCGAGGCATTGATCGCGGACGCACCGTCCGTCGTCGCGCGCTATTTCCCGGAGTTTCCGGCGCTCTACGCCCGCAAAGGCTGGACAATGTTTTCCTCGATCGACCGCATTTGCGATGCTTCGCGAGCGAGGGACAGGCTGGGCTTCGTCTGCAAGACGAGCTTTGCCGACGTGCTCGCCACCCTTGCAGCGGAAGAAGGAGCCGCCTGATCGAAAGATCAGCCGCGTGCCGCGGCGTTGGCCAGTTCCGTCGTCAGATCGCCATAACCGGTCGAGCGGCGCTCATAGGCGAGGCCGAGCATTTTCGCGGCTTTCTCGGCGACCTTGTCGAGTTCCGGATCGTCGGTCTGGGCGATATAGATCAGCTTCTCGTAATTGCCGAAATAGTCCTTGATCAGCTCCGGATGCCTGTCGAGGCCGAGCGGCTTCATGAAGAAGGCATCGAACTGCCGGCACAGGAAGTCGGTCATGTAGAACGACATCATGTCGTCGTCGGCGACCTTCGCATAGGCGTCCATGCCCTGGTAGAAGGCAAAGCAATGCGGCCCGGCCATACGCTCGACGCCATGCTTCTCGCAGACGCGGTTGAGCAGGCCGCCGGTGCCGCAATCGGCGTAGCCGACGAAGATGTTTCTATAGCCGTCGGCCTTGGCCTTCTCGATTGCCTTGTCCATGGCCGGCGCGATGCGGTCAGGGTAGAAATGGAACTCAGCCGGCAGGCAGGTAAGGTCGAGATGGTCGAGCCCCAGCTGCTCCTTGACTGCCAGAATTTCGCGCGCAATCATCCCGCAGGCGATGACGAGCAGCCTGGCGCCTTGATCGGGTTGTAGTTTTCGTACGGCGCTCATAGAACGGTTTTCGTGCTATTGTTTTGAATCTATCGAACGAGGGAGACTATCCATGAAACTGTTGCGCCTTGCACCTATCGCCATTCTAGCTAGTGCCCTGGCACTTTCGGCCTGCGCCAACACCGTCCGCGGCGTCGGCAAGGATGTCAAATCGACAGCCAACGCGGTTGAGGACACGGTCGAGAATCCCTGATCCGCAATCTTATCAACGCGCATCGCGATCAACATAGTTCAAGCGATGCGCGTTGAGTCCTTCTAACATCTGGGAACAACAAAGTCGCGCTGCAAGGCGCGGCTCGGTTTATTGTCCGTGCCGGATACTCCGGGCCGAGACGCGGACGTCGTGTCCGCCTGTTGCAACTGCTTTCGTCAGTTCAGGCACGAAAAGTTGACTTTTCGAGCAGGGGATATGCCGTTACCCTTTTCTGATACCCTCAACAACGAAGCTAGGAGCCTTAGGATGAAGACCGCTCTCTTGGTTGTCGCCGCACTGGGCCTTTCTGTGTCCGGCGCCGCAGCGGAATGTGTTGGCCACACTAAAACGACGGCTTCCGTGGATCAGCAAACCAAAGCTGCAAGCGTTGATCAGCAAACCAAAGTCGCAAGCATCACGAATACGACAACTGCCGACACGCCGGTCCTGAAAAAGGAAGAGGCGAAAGAGGCGGAATAGTCATCGGCATGTTCGCTGCGCGGACCACTGTCGCTTGCTGCCAGGCGTTACGCGCCGCTTCGGCCTGTGTCATGGCATAAGTACGGGAGTACGGGCTTCCGTACTTATGCTCCTGTCTTCTCCTCGTCAGCTCAGGCCGAAGCGCGGACGTTGTGCTTGCGCTTCATGAAGTCCTTGGCGGTCTCGACCGCCACGGCCGCGTCGCGGCAATAGGCGTCAGCGCCGACCGCTTTGCCGAATTCCTCGTTGAGCGGGGCGCCGCCGACCAGCACGACATAATCGTCGCGGATGCCCTTTTCCTTCATCGTGTCGATGACGACCTTCATATAGGGCATGGTTGTCGTCAGCAGCGCCGACATGCCGATGATGTCAGGCTGGTGCTGTTCGATGGCGTCGAGATATTTTTCCACCGCATTGTTGATGCCGAGGTCGATGACGTCGAAGCCGGCGCCCTCCATCATCATGCCGACGAGGTTCTTGCCGATGTCGTGAATGTCGCCCTTGACGGTGCCGATCACCATCTTGCCCTGCTTCGGCGCGCCGGTGGCGGCAAGCAGCGGACGCAGGATGAACATGCCGGCCTTCATCGCGTTGGCCGATAGCAGCACTTCGGGAACGAACAGGATGCCGTCGCGAAAATCCTCGCCGACGATGCGCATGCCTTCGACCAGCGCCTCGGTCAGCACCTTGTAAGGCGCCCAGCCGCGCTCGAGCAGGATCTGGGTGCCTTCCTCAATCTCTTCCTTCAGACCGTCATAAAGGTCGTCGTGCATCTGCTGCACGAGTTCGTCATCGGAAAGCTCGGAAAGGATGATCTCGTCGTCGGCCATTTTTTCTCAGGCTCCTTGCCGTGTGGAACAATCACGGCAGCTCAAAAAATATTGCGTCAATACCTAACCCGCGAGGGCCGCTTGTCCATAGCTGATTTGCGACTTCCCGCAAAAGGAAAGCGACCGCAAATCTATTGGAATTCTTGTCGATTTTGCGACAGGCGTTGGCGCTGGCGGGCCGTTTCGAATAGGGTGCATGACTACGATCCGGCCAGAAGCCGCGATATGCGGCCGCAACAGTTTTCGGGTTTCAGGGAAGAAAGATCATGAGTGAGAACGCGCCGGTCGATCAGGAAGCGTCAAATGCGCGGCGCGGGCGCGCCGCAAGCGGTGGCGCTGCTGCCCGGCGGGCGGCGCGCTCGGGCGGCGGACCCGGCACCCAGCTCACCTACATCAAGCGCAAGATCAATGTCTATGAGGTGCTTAATGAGGAAGGGCTGGCGCTGATCGAGAAGAACACCGACACGGTGCTCGAGGAGATCGGCATCATCTTTCGCGACGACGCGGAGGCGCTGCAGCTGTGGAAAGAGGCCGGCGCCGACGTCAAGGGCGAGCGCGTGCATTTCCCGAAGGGCCTCTGCCGTTCGCTGCTGAAGACAGCGCCGTCTACCTATACCCAGCACGCCCGCAACACCGAACGCTCGGTGCAGATCGGCGGCAACGCCACGGTGTTCGCGCCGGTCTACGGGCCTCCCTTCGTGCGCGACCTCGACGGCGTCAGGCGCTACGCGACGATCGAGGATTTCCGCAATTTCGTGAAGCTCGCCTATATGGCGCCGTCGATCCACCATTCGGGCGGCACGGTGTGCGAGCCGGTCGATGTGCCGGTCAACAAGCGTCATCTCGACATGATCTACAGCCATATCAAGTATTCGGACAAGCCGTTCATGGGCTCGGTCACCGCGCCGGAGCGCGCTGAAGACACTGTGGCGATGGCCAAGATCGTGTTCGGCGACGATTTCGTCGAGAACAACACGGTGCTGACCAGCCTGATCAACGCCAATTCGCCAATGGTGTTCGACGAAACCATGCTGGGAGCGCTGAAGGTTTATTCGCGCCACAACCAGGCTTGCATCGTCACGCCGTTCATCCTGGCCGGCGCGATGAGCCCGGTAACGGTCGCCGGCACGCTGACGCAGGTTCTGGCCGAAGTTCTGGCCGGCGCGTCGTTCACACAGCTGATCCGGCCGGGCGCGCCGGTGCTGTTCGGCACCTTCGCCTCGTCGATCTCGATGCAATCGGGCGCGCCGACCTTCGGCACGCCGGAGCCGTCGCTGGTTTCCTATGGCGCGGCGCAGCTCGCCCGCCGGCTTGGCCTGCCGTTCCGTACCGGCGGCTCGCTCTGCGCATCGAAGATACCGGATGCGCAGGCGGCTTATGAAAGCGCCAACACGCTGAACTCGACGATCCTTGCCGGCACCAATTTCGTGCTGCACGCGGCCGGCTGGCTCGAGGGCGGGCTCGCCTCCTGCTACGAAAAGTTCTTGATGGACATCGACCAGCTCGGCATGACGCAGAAACTCTCCGAAGGTGTCGACCTGTCGGAGAACGGCCAGGCGATGGACGCCATCCGCCAGGTCGGTCCAGGGAGCCACTATCTCGGCTGCGACCACACCCAGGCCAACTTCCAGACCGCCTTCTACCGTTCCAACATTGCCGACAACAATTCCTACGAGCAGTGGCTGGCCGAAGGGGAAAAAACCGCACCGCAGCGCGCCAACGAACTCGCCCGCCGCTGGCTGGACAGCTATGAGGCGCCGCATCTCGATCAGGGCATCGACGACGGGCTGAAGGAGTTCATCGCCAAAAAGAAGGCGTCGATGCCCGACGCCTTCACCTGAAAGGAGCCCGAGTCAGGCGGGGCTAAAGTCGCCAACATCATCCACAAGGAAGTCTGGCGGAGCGCCTTCTCCGATCCGGACAGGAAGGAGTGACTCCTGTACCCAGCATGATCGAAGATATAGCGGCTGCGCTTTCCGCTCACGGCCTCATGCTTCGCGGCGGCTTCAATTTTACGGACGGCGAGCAAGCGCCTTCCGGTCTCTCCGGCGCTGCCGCCAGATCCGTTCTGTTGGTGGGGCAGGCGGGTGCTGCGCCGTGGCCGTATTTTCTGCGCTGGCGGGAACGCCAACCGCAAACCATCGCCAATCCGCTCGATACATGGTCTCGCGAAGTGATCGGCGCAGTGGCGAACGACTTCGGCGCGCGTGCCGTGTCACCGTCCGACAGACCGTATCTGCCGTTCCAGCAATGGGCGATGCGGGCGGAGGGGCTGAAGCCATCGCCGCTCGGCATCCTCATGCATCCGCAATACGGGCTCTGGCACGCCTATCGCGGCGCACTGCTGTTCGAGGACGAGATTGCGCTTCCAGAACCTCGCGACGTGTTTCACCTTTGCGATGCATGTCTAGAAAAGCCCTGCCTAAAATCCTGCCCAGTCGATGCGTATTCTGCGGATGGTTTCGCGCATGAAACTTGTCTGGTGCATGTGCGTGGGCAAAACGGCGCGCCTTGCCGGACCGGCGGCTGTCGCGACCGCAACGCCTGTCCCTATGGTACGGACTACCGGTATCCCCCAGAGGTTCAGGCTTTTCACATGGCGGCGTTCGCGCGTCTGTAGCGTTCGCCGAATGCCGCACGGAATCTTGAATAGGGTTGCCGCATTACGACTTGCCCCGATGGCTTGCGTGGATATGTATCGCACGACAAGTCAAAGGAGTGGGTGATGGCGAAGCGGGACATTCAGATCAAAACCAGTGATGGCTTGGCAAAAGCCGGTCTGTTCCGCTCGGCAGCCCCGGCCAAGACCGCAATCATCTTCTATATGGACGCTTTTGGCCCGCGGCCGGCGCTCGACCAAATGGCGGAACGGCCCGCAGGCGACAATTACGCGGTATTGGTCCCGGACCTTTTCTACCGCAACGCGCGCGGGTCTATGTCGGCACTGCGGGCGTGGACAGAAGCTTCCCGCCCGAACAGTCGGCGCGGCTGGCCGAAACGCTGCGCACGGCCGAGGTCGACCATGCCATAGAAAACTATGCCGGCATGGCGCATGGCTGGTGCGTGCCGGACCACAGCGCCTTCGATGCTAGCGGCGCCGAGCGCCACTGGAAACGATTGGCGACGCTGTTCGCGGAGACGCTTGGATAGAGCGTAGACAGTCTTCATGTGACCGCCTGCCAAAAAATTTCTTCCCTCATCCCAAGGAATCGCCACTAGCCTTCGTCCAACAGGCAAATGATGGCGCTGATGCTGGATGAAAGCGAAGCCTCCGACGCCGAACTGATCGGGCGGGCGAAGGACGGAGACAGGGGGGCTTTCGGCACATTGCTCGAAAGGCACTATGATTTCGTCTATCGCGCCGCCTATCGCTGGTGCGGAAAAAAGGCCGACGCCGAAGACATCGCCCAGGAAGTCTGCGTCCGGCTTGGGCGGGCGATCCGCGATTATCATGGCAGCGGCGCCTTCACCACCTGGCTCTACGCCATGACACTGAATGCGGCGCGCGACATGATGCGCAAGACTGCACGCGAGACGGTCAAGACCCAAGCCTACGGCGCTTACGAGCTGATCTCGGGAGAAGCCCCGGCCGAGCTCGAAGATCCAGCCGAGGCGCTTTGGGCGGCGGTGCGGATGCTGCCGGGCAAGCAACGCGACGCAGTGCTGCTCGTCTATGGTGAAGGACTAAGCCACGCAGCCGCCGCCGATGCGATGGCGATCTCTGAGACGACGGTTTCCTGGCACATCCATGAAGCGAAGAAACGGTTGAAGACGCTCATGCGTTCAGCCGGGGAAGTGTGATCATGGTCGACGACGACGAACTCAACAGGCTGCGCGACATCGCAGCGCCGGCGCCGGGTACCGATGCGAAGGCGCGTGCCTTTGCAGCCGCCATGCGTGCCTACGACACGGATGAAAAAACTCACGCCACCGCCCAAGGATCTGCGGGCGGGCTTCGTCTCACAGAGCGAGCACAAAAGCTCTGGAGCGAAATCATGCAAAAGAAACTCTTCGCCACGCCGGCCATTGCCGGGCTCGTCGCCCTGCCGATCGCCGGATACGCCACCATCTATATGCTACAGGAGCAGCCGTTCCGTTCCGGTGGGGACGAGAAGATCACCGAAACGCTCGCCGACAAACCTGTGGCCAATGCGCCGCCAACGGTGACGTCGCTCACCGTCACCGAGGCTGACAAGCGGAAGAAAGCCGATGTCGACGTTGAAAGCCGCGTCGCAGCCGAGGCGCTTGAGCCGGCATCGCCACCGAAGCCCGAATCGGCGGCTGTCAGCGGTATGGCAAGGCAGGATGCGCTGACCCGCAATGCGCCCCCGCCGGCGCCGATCGACGAGCTCGCACAGGACGGCGGCGCAAGCGCCGCAGCGGTCGGCACAACAGCCGAATCCAAACTGATGGCGCAGCCCTCCACCATGCCGGCCGACCAGATCCTGCCGCAGGAGCAAAACCGCGACCGCGTCGAGGGTTTCAAGACCAATCCGGTGCGTGCCGCGCTCGAGGAGCCGGTCTCGACGTTCTCGATCGATGTCGACACGGCCTCGTATTCCTTCATGCGACGTTCGCTCAGGGAAGGTTTTGTGCCGCAGGTCGACACGGTTCGCGTCGAGGAAATGATCAACTACTTCCCCTATGACTGGAAAGCGCCTGAGACCGCCTCGACGCCGTTCAATTCGACCGTCAGCGTCATGCCGACGCCATGGAACGAGCACACCAAGCTGATGCATGTCGCCATCAAGGGTTTCGACGCCAAGCCGGTCGAGCAGCCCAAGGCCAATCTGGTGTTCCTGATAGACGTGTCGGGCTCAATGAACGAGCAGGACAAGCTGCCACTGCTGCAATCGGCCTTCCGGCTTCTGGTCAACAAATTGAGGCCCGACGACACCGTCTCGATCGTCACCTATGCGGGTGACGCCGGCACCGTGCTCGAACCGACCAAGGTTTCGGAGAAGGACAAGATTCTCAATGCCATCGACACTTTGACGCCCGGCGGAAGCACGGCCGGCGAGGCGGGCATCAAGGAAGCCTACCGGCTGGCGCAAAAGTCCTTCGTCAAAGATGGCGTCAACCGGGTGATGCTGGCCACCGATGGCGACTTCAATGTCGGCCAGACCGACGACGACGACCTGAAGCGGCTGATCGAGCAGGAGCGCAAGACCGGCGTATTCCTGTCGGTGTTCGGCTTCGGCCGCGGCAATCTGAACGATCAGATGATGCAGACCATCGCCCAGAACGGCAACGGCACCGCCGCCTATATCGATACTTTGGCGGAGGCCGAGAAGGTGCTGGTCGAGGATGCGTCTTCGACATTGTTCACCATCGCCAAGGACGTGAAGATCCAGGTCGAGTTCAATCCGCAAAAGGTCTCGGAATACCGGCTGATCGGCTATGAGACCCGCGGCCTGAACCGCGAAGATTTCAACAATGATCGGGTCGATGCCGGCGAGATCGGTTCGGGGCATTCGGTCACCGCGATCTATGAGATCGCGCCGAAGGGCAGCGGCGGCGAGAAGATTGATCCGCTGCGCTACGGCCAGGCTTCAGTGAACAATGGCGGCGTCGCCAATGCCGACGAATATGCCTTCGTCAAAATCCGCTACAAGCTACCGAACGAGGACGCCTCGAAGCTCATAACCACGCCGGTAACATCAGCCAACGAGGTGGCGAGCTTTGACCAGGCCAGCACCGACCAGCGCTTCTCCGTTGCCGTCGCGGCCTTTGGCCAGAAGCTACGCGATGAGGATGCGACCGCGAAGTTCGGCTACGACAAGATCATGGAGATTGCCACTGCCGCCCGGGGAGCCGACCCGTTTGGGTACCGGTCCGAGTTCCTCTCGCTTGTGCGCCTTGCCTCGGCGCTTGGTGGTAACCGGTAACGGCAACGACGGCAGTTTTTCTTCAGATGGGATCGTTCTGGTAGGGGGAACCCTACCCAGGGGCGTGAGGCAGGCCGGCAGGGGAACCTTGCCGGCCTTTTGAACATGTCAGGCGCGGCTGCGCCGGCGCTCGCGGCGGGCTTCGCTGGTCTCGGCGGTGTTGACCGTCGCCTGCTTGTTGCGCATCGGGCCGATGCGCTCGACGATTTTCTCGACGGTCGGGCGATCCGACCTGGTGTGCGCGTCGAGCGCCTTGCGCATGGCGGCCAGGTGGGCGAACGAGGTGCCGCAGCAACCGCCGACGATTTTGGCGCCGGCATCGACGGCGAGCCTGACGTAGTCGGCCATCAATTCGGGTGTGCCGGAATAATGGATCTCGGTGCCGCGGAATTCCGGAATGCCGCAATTGCCCTTGACGATCACCGTCGCCTCTGGCTTCGCCTCGGTCATGTCGAGCAGCGAGGCGAGAATGTCGGAGGCGCCAACGCCGCAATTGGCGCCGACACCGAGCGGCGCCTGTGACAGTCCATCGGCGACGCCGTGGATATCCCTAGGCAGCAGCCCCATCATGGTGCGGCCAGCGGTGTCGAAGGAGCCGGTATAGGTATAGGGCAGGCCGACGCGGATCGCGGCTTCTGCTGCCGCGCGGATTTCGTCCGGCGCCGACATGGTCTCGATCCAGGCGACTTCGGCGCCGCCGGCCTTCAGGCCCTCGATCTGCTCGGCAAAAGCCTCGACTGCCTCGCCATAGGTCATGGCGCCGAGCGGCACCAGCAATTCGCCGGTCGGGCCGACCGAGCCGGCGACGATCACCTTGCGGCCGGCTTTATCGGCGACAGCGCGGGCGATCTCGGCGGCGCGCTTGTTCAGTGCATGCACGCGGTCCTGCGCATGGTGCAGCTTCAGCCGGTGACGGGTGCCGCCGAAGGAGTTGGTGAGGATGATGTCGGCGCCGGCATCGACAAAATTCTGGTGCAGGCTGGTGATGGTGTCGGGCGCCGTCTCGTTCAACAGCTCGGGAGCTTCGCCGGCCTCCAGCCCCATGGCGAACAGATTGGTGCCGGTGGCACCATCGGCAAGCAGAACGCCCTTTTCGGCAAGCAGCGCGTCAATCGGGTTGGTCATGGTGAAATACGCCTTCTGGGAATTCTCTATCGGGATAAAGACATAAAGAACTCTTTATATGGCGTCAATGTCAACGCAAGAAACAGGCTGTCAAAATCGCATTTCCGCCAGCCTTTGCGTGAAGCTGGCGGCTTCATGCGCGTTGATATCGGCGGCGCGGATCAGATTGTCGAAATGGCTGGTTAGCGTACGGACCGGCTGGGTCGCGTTCAGCACCAGATACATGTCCCCGACATAGATGGCGGCGCGATAGGGCCCGAAGATGGTGTAGGGGATCGAATAGCGCATTCGCCCGTCATAGAGAAACAGGCGGAAGGTGGGATAAAGATCGTCGAGCAGCGTCGCCATGTGGAGAAGCTGCTGGTGGCGGTCGGCCTCCGGGAAACGGTCCCACACGCCTAAGCCTCGCGCAAAAATCTCCAGCGTATGGCGCGGCATGCAGACTTCCATGTCGGTTTCCGGCCGCCGGTTGTAGTCGATGCGGTACTGCGTTTCGCCGGCCTGCGCCTCGCGGCTCTTGTTGGCAATGCCGGCTTCGTAGTCGACAAGCGCCTCGGTGCGCAAAAGATCGGGAATGCCGGCCGGCACGTAACGGATTTTCGTGCCTGCGGCCTCGGCATGCCACCTAGCCAGCAGCGTGCGGTCGAAACCGTCGGGCGCTTCCTCGATCTCCAGGCTCTCGCGGATTTCGCCGGTGACGCCTTCGTCCTGGCTGAGGCCGAGCAGCCAGTCGAGCGACACCTTGAATTCAGCGGCGATGTTGAGCAGCGTTTCGGCGCGCGGAAGGCGTGTCGAGGCGCCGGACAGCAGCTGCGAAAGCGCTGAACGGTCAATGCCCACCGCCGTCGCAAAGGCGGACTGGTTCAAGTCGGACCTTGTCAGGAGCATTTTCAAGCGCTCTCGAAAGATCGTCGACAGGTCGCGCTTGTCCATATCGTCATTCCGGCCGTTGGAAGGAAAAATTTTCGCCTAAGCAGCGAAAGCGCAACGTCAGGCGTAAACGAATCCTTGAGCGTGTTTACAATACATAACATATGCGGCTGAAAATGCGCAATCGCAACATCTTGTGCGCTTTGTCGCGTTGCAGCAACGCAATGCTCCTGACACAATGTTGTCAGGAATCAAAATGGTTCCGGCGACTGGAAAGCGGTGGTCGATAGCATGACAAGCATAGGCAGCAGACGACGCAGTGCACCGGCCATCGAATGGCCGACCGTGTTTCTCGCAGTTTTCTGCTACGGCACATGGCTTGCAGCCGGTTTGTTCCTGTGGCCGTCCTATCCGTTGCTGGCGCTAACCGTTTTGGCCTTGATGGCCGCACTGCAATCCTCGCTGGCCCACGAAGTCCTGCACGGCCATCCGACCCGCAATGCACTGCTCAATGAAACTTTCGTCTTCCTGCCGATCGGCCTCGTCTGGCCGTTCCGCCGGTTCAAGACCATTCATCTGCGCCACCATGCCGACGAACGGCTGACCGATCCGCTGGACGATCCCGAAAGCTACTACAAGGCGCTGTGGCATCATGATGAGCTGCCGCCGGCGATGAAATTTCTGTTGAAGATCAACAACACCATGGTCGGCCGCTTCGTGCTCGGCCCTTGGCTCTCCTGCATCGGCTTCTTCATCGACGATGCCAAGCAGATGCTCGCCGGCGACAAGGCGATCCGCAAGGCATGGCTGCTGCACGCAATCGGCCTCGCCGTCGTGTTGCCGGTCGTGCAGTTCGGCTTCGACATCCCGTTGTGGCTCTACATCCTGGTGCCGGTGTGGCTTGGCCAGTCGCTGATTTCGATCCGTACCTTCGCCGAGCACCAGTGGTCGGAGCATCCGGAGGGCCGCACGGTGATTGTCGAACGTTCGCCGCTGTCCTTCCTGTTCCTCAACAACAATCTGCATTTCGTCCACCACAAGAGCCCGACAGTTGCCTGGTACCGGCTGCCGAAGCTGTTTGCCGACCGCCGTGACGAGTGGCTGCGGATGAACAATGGCTATGCGTATCCGAACTATTTCGCGCTGCTCAGGGCTTATGCATTCAAGGCTAAGGAGCCGATCGTCCATCCGGTGCTGAGGCGCACGCCGGAGCCGGGGCGGGCGTTCAAGCCGCGCATCAGGGCGCGCAGCTTGAATGGACTTGGCAGTGCGCCAGTGCCCGCCGAGCCGCCGAAGGAGTGATTTTTGCGACTGTGCCGCGCTAGCGGCTATCCCTGTCGCGGGCGCATGGCGCCAATGGTACCATCAACCCTCTGGCATAATGGTCGATCCCCGGCATGAGCGAATTCATTGCGGCTTTGCCGATGTACGACTGGCCCGAAAGGCGCCACGAGGTCGACGCCCAATGGGCACGATTGCGTCACGCCTTTCGGCAAAAAGACATCGACGTGCCGGAGACCCTCACGCGCCGCAATGGCGACCTGCCGCCGGTGCCGGGTGGTGTTCGCGATGCCGCCGGAAACGTGATCGCGCCCGATCCGGCAACATTACCGCCGAACGAACTGGATTTTCATAAGCTTTGGCTGCATCCCGCGCTGCTGTTCGCGCAGAGCTGCTGGGGGCCGATGGAACTCGGTCTGTCAAAGCATGTCCAACTGGTTGGTCAGCCGAGCTATTCCGCATTCGAGGGCGGGCAGGGTGAACTCTATTCGAGCGCGCTCGTGATGCGGGCAGGTGAGGCGCCATCGGTCGCGTCACCTGCCGACGGCAGCCCTCTCATCCCGGTCGATTTGCTGCGCGGCAAGCGCTTTACCTATAACAGCCTTGATTCGATGTCGGGCATCATCGCGCCGACGCGCGATCTGGAAGCGCTTGGCGAAGGCCTGGACATCTTCTCGGAGCGCAGCGAGAGCGGTGGCCACCGGGCTTCGATCATCGCCATTGCCGAGGGCAAGGCCGATGTCGCGTCCATCGACTGCCAGAGCTGGGCGCAGGCGCAGCGCTTCGAGCCTACAGCCGAAGCGGTGGCGGTCGTTGGTTGGACAAAGCGGCGCAAAGGCCTGCCATTCATCACCGCCAGAACGACGCCGGAGAGGATCGTGGTGGCGTTGCGCGAGGCTGTTGCTGCGCTCGCATAAAACAATCAGCCGCCGAGCAGCCGCTCGTCGAGCGGGTAGGCCGAAAGCTTTTCGTTGCCGGTTTCGGTGATCAGGATCTGTTCCTCGATCTTGACGCCCTCGCGGCCGCCAAGCCGGCCGATATAGCTCTCGACGCAAAGCACCATGCCTGACACAAGCACGCCGTCCGGCGTGTCGTTAGTCCAGTCGATCGCATGCGGCAGCGTCGGGTATTCGTCGGCCAGGCCGACGCCGTGATAGAGCACGCCGTAGCGGGTTGGGAAGCAATCGCCAGGCGGCACCGCCGAGCGCTCGACAAGATCGCGGAACGATGTGTCCGGCTGCATTAGCGCCGTGTTATGGGCGATCTGGTCGGCAGCGACGCGGTAAAGGTCACGTTGTTCGTTCGACGGCTTCTTGCCGCCGCATAGCCAGGTGCGCGACAGGTCGGCACAGAAGCCGTAGGGGCCGATCAGATCGGTGTCGAAGGCGACGAGATCGCCGGCTTCGATAATTCGCGACGAGCATTCCTGAAACCACGGATTGGTGCGCGGGCCCGAGGTCAAGAGGCGGGTTTCGATCCATTCGCCGCCACGCGCAATGTTGCCGCGGTGGAGTTCGGCCCATAATTCGTTCTCGGAAATGCCTGGGACGAGTGCGGCTTCCATTTCGCTCATCGCCGCCTCGCAAGCTACGATCGAGCGGCGCATGGCCAGGATTTCGTCGTGCGATTTGATCAGACGTGCATTTTCCATCAGCGCTTCGCCATTGCCGATCGAAATGCCGAGGCGGGCGAGCGCTTCGACGCCCTCGGGATTGATATGATCGACGGCGATGCGGTTGATACCGCCGCCATGCTCCCTCACCAGATCGGCGATGCCGGCCGCCCAGCGGCGGGTCTTTTGCTCGGTCAACTCGCCGCTATAGAGATACATCCACGACACAGCCGGCCGCACCTCGTCGACGACACCGGAATGGTCGGAAAGGTGCTCGCAGGAAAAATAGTCGAACAGCACCACCGGGCCTTCGGTGGCGACGAAACAATGCCTGGTCGGATTGTGCGAGACCCAGAGCTGCATGTTGGTCGAATCCGTCGCGTAGCGGATGTTGATCGGATCGTAGAGCAGGGCTCCGGCATAGCCGCGACGCTTCAGCTCGGCTCGGATGCGGTCGAGCCGGTACTGGCGCATCGCGGGCAGGTCGGGAGCAGCAAGGCCGGCGGCTTGCCATTCCGCTTCCGCCAATGCGCCGTAGCCAAGCACATGCTGGTTGAGTTCAGCGGCCTTCTGCCGCGACTTCAGGCGCAACGCCTCGATGGAGCCCGCTTCGTCCGGCTCGAATGGCATTATCTTGCGGTGGCGACCAAACCGTCGCTCGACGCCTGGCTCGCTCACTTTCCCATCCTTCCGATCTCAATCGGTCGCAGGAGCATTGGCATTTCGCTTTTTCAACTTGACGACGGTCACTAGCCTGCCTTCGCTGGAACCGAGAAATTCGGGTACCCTGAGGCTGCGGCGTTCACTGTCCAGGACGAAACCCGCCTGGTTGATGCGGTCCAGGATTTCCGGTTCCGGATCTGGTTTGTCAAGCCAGACCAGAACGGCGGGTTCCTGCAGCAACGCGGCGAAATCAGGCACCTCGTCCCCGAGAATGATAAGGTCGGGATCGATGAGCCTGAGATTGCCCACCCAGTGCCAGTCTGAAGTAACGGTCTTGACTGTGCCATCCGCGGTCAGAGCACTATACAGCGCCGGGTAGTCCAGGCGGACGACGCGTCCCTGGCCCGTTCCGCCGTAGACCTGATAAGCCCATGTCGCCGGCAAGATCAGTATGGCCAGTGCGGCTGCAACGGTGATGGTGAGGTTTTGCGCTGTCCTGCCTTTGTCGCCGAGAGCCTCCATGCGAGCAGCGAAAGCGACAGGCAGAAAAAGCAGGACCGGCAACAACCAGCGCGCCTTGAACGTGGTGGCGCCGCTGGCGATCACCAGCACAATGGTGATGCAGAGCCCGAAGCCGAGAATGCGCCACAATAGTTTTTCCGACTCTGGAAGCCGCTGGCGGAGCACCGATGGAACGACCCGTCCCGCCAGCATTGCCACCGCAAGAATCACAACCGGCAGGATAGCAAAATTCAGTACGGCATCGCCAAAGGCGATGATGCCTTTCAACGCGACGACGAAAGCACTGTCGCCTCCATTGATGCCGAACTTGTAGCTGCGCGCCAGCAATTCGCTCGGATGCGTAGCGGTCCAATACAATGTCGGCAGGCAGACCAGCAGCGCCACAGCCATGCTGATCATGATTTGCGGGCGCAGGATGACCTGGCGGGTTTCGCGCAACGTCAATGTCGCCGCCAGCATCGCGGCAATCAGGATGAAAAGGTTGTATTTCGCCAGCACAGCTGCACCGATCGCCAGGCCGAACAACGCATAGGCGAGCAGCGATTTGCGCTGCAGCAGCTCGACGAGCGCAAGCAGCAGCAGCCCCGAAAAACAAAAGGCGGCAACGGTATGCGACAAGGTGTGCTGCATTTCCCAGATCAGCTGAGGAAACAGCAACAGGCCTAGAATGGAGGCAACTGCGGTGCGTTGGGCATAGCCGAGTTTTTGCACCACGACGAAGATGGACGCCAAGGCTACAAAAATCAGGGAGTATTTCAGTAATTTCAGCGCGAAGATGTTGGTTCCGAACACCGACGACGTCAGCCAGCCGAGCCAGGAGTAAAGCGGCGGCTGCGAGCCGCCATAGCCCGCCCACAAAAACCTGATATACATCAGCTGTTCGGAGTCATCGACACCGACCCCAGTTCCCGCCCAAAGGCTCGCCAGCGGCAGCACGACGATCTGTGTGCAGCAATAGAGCGCGACCAGCACGATCGCCGCGGGGAAGGGGCCGATCCTGCCCCCGGCAAGCCATTCGGCCCATCTCATCGAATATTTCAAGGAATTCTCGTCGTCAGTGCCAGTTGCCGGCTCCGCTAGCATGAAGACCGCTTCCTGCACAATGTGGCAGCCCTGATCGCTGCTAGAGCGGCGGTCTTCCAAGTCGAATCGTACCGCCGCACTATCTCTTGCTTGAGCGTCGGATTTCCCAAACCGGACCCACTTTAGGGTCCGATGCTCTAGGTCCGCATCTTCTCGCCCCTCGGGTCGAACGGCGGCTCGATATTGATGCGAGCCGGCCGACGGCTTCCGAGGATTTCGATCTCGAACAAGCCGGCGCTCTCGTTCTCGGCCAAGGCGCCCGGCACATAGCCTTGCGCCATCGACTTTTGCACGTAATGCGCATAGCCGCCGGAGGTGACCCAGCCGACCACGCGCCAGTCGCCGTCGACGATGCCGCGCACGGCCGAGGCGCCTTCCGCAGCCCTGGAGCCGCGCACTTCCTTGCCGTGCGCACCGAAACGCGGCGCGCCATAGCCATGCGGCTTTTCCACCGTGCCGTAGTCCTTGCCGCCGACCTTGGCCCAGATCGGTTCGTCGCCCATGACGTCGGCATCCGCGGCATCGACGATGAAGGAGACGCGGCGCAGTTTCGGCCCTTCTGCATGCTCCCGGGCCGCCGCTTCGCGTCCGATGAAATCATTCTTCTCGAGCTTGATGAAGCGATCCATCGCTCCTTCGAACGGGCCATAGATCGGGCGCAGTTCGCGGAACCAGGTCGGAAAATTCTTTTCCAGCCGCATCGACAGCAAGGCGCGCATGCCGAAATCGACGATGCCAAACTCCTGGCCGGCATCCTTGATCGCCTTGTAGACCAGGCGCTGGTAGGCTGGCGCCATCCAGATCTCGTAACCGAGATCGCCGGTATAGGTAACGCGATTGACCATGCAGGGTGCGCCGCCGACCGCTATTTCGCGGAAATCCATGAAGCGGAAAGCCTTGGTCGAAACATCCACGTCAACAAGCTTCTGCAGCAGGTCGCGTGATCTCGGCCCGGCGATCGAGAGGCCGACAAGCGTCTGGTCGAAGCGGTGGATGCGGACCTGTGACGCCCTTGGACCATCCTTCGGCAGGTGCTTCTCGAACCAGCGCATATGATACTTCTGCGCGGCCGACGAGCCCCAGATCATGAAACGCTCTTCGCCCGCCTTGGCGATGGTGAAGTCGCCGATCAGCCTGCCGAATTCATTGAGCATTGGCGTCAGCACGATGCGGCCGGTCTTCGGCATGCGGTTGGTCATCAGCCGGTTGAGGAAATCCTCGGCAGCCGGCCCGGAAACTTCGTATTTGGCGAAGTTGGCGATCTCGGTGACGCCGACCTTCTCGCGGGTGGTACGCACTTCCTCGCCGATCGGCCCGAAATCGTTGGAGCGGTGGAAGGAAACGATATCCTTCGGCTCCGTACCTTTCGGCGCGAACCAGAGCGGCGTTTCGAGGCCCCACGAGTCGCCCATGACGGCGTTGTTGGCCAGCATCGTGTCGTAGAGCGGCGTCGTCTGCGCCGGCCGCGCGGCCGGCAATTCCTCGTTGGGAAAGCGGATGGAAAAGCGGCGCGAATAGTTTTCGCGCACCTTGGCATTGGTGTAGCGCAGCGTTGCCCATTCGCCGAAGCGGGCGACGTCCATGCCCCAGACGTCGAAGCCGGGGTCGCCATTGACCATCCAGTTCGACAGCGCCAACCCGACGCCGCCACCTTGCGAGAAGCCGGCCATGACGGCGCAGGCGCACCAGAAATTGGTCAGGCCCTGCACCGGGCCGACCAGCGGGTTGCCGTCCAGCGCGAAGGTGAAGGGACCGTTGATGATCTGCTTGATGCCGGCCTTCTCGATGCCGGGGAAATGCTTGAAGCCGATTTCGAGCGACGGCGCGATGCGGTCGATGTCGGGCTGCAGCAATTCGTGGCCGAAATCCCATGGCGTGTTGACCGGCGACCACGGCTTGCAGGCCTTTTCGTAGGTCCCGAGCAGGATGCCGTTGCGCTCCTGGCGGGTGTAGATCTCACCTTTGAAGTCCATCACGCCGATCATCTCGCGGCCGGTCGATTTGTTGAATTCTTCGACCTCCGGCATCGGCTCGGTCAAAAGGTACATATGCTCCATGGCCAGCAGCGGCAGCTCGACACCGACCATGCGGCCGATCTCGCGAGCCCACAGGCCGCCGCAGTTGACGACGTGTTCGGCCTTGACCGTGCCTTGCTCGGTGACGACGTTCCAGGTGCCGTCGACTTCCTGCGTCAGCTCGACGACGCGGTTGCGCAGCACGATTTCGGCGCCGAGCTTCCTGGCAGCCTTGGCATAGGCGTGAGTGGTGCCGGAAGGATCGAGATGGCCTTCGACCGGATCCCACATGGCGCCGACGAAATTCGTCTCGTCCATCAGCGGGAACATCGCCTTGGCCTCGGACGGCGTTATCAGCTCGGTGTCCATGCCGAGATAGCGGCCCTTGGCGTGGGCAAGGCGTAAAAAGTCCATGCGCTCGGGGGTATCGGCCATCATCACGCCACCGGTCAGGTGCAGCGAACAGGACTGGCCGGAAAGCTCCTCAATCTCCCTGTAGAGCTGCACCGTATAGGCCTGCAGCTTGGCGACATTAGGGTCGCCGTTGAGCGTATGGAAGCCGCCCGCCGCATGCCAGGACGAGCCGGAGGTGAGCTCAGAGCGCTCGATCAGCATGATGTCGGTCCAGCCGGCCTTGGCCAGATGATAGAGCACCGAGCAGCCGACGACACCGCCACCAATGACAACCGCTTTGACGTGAGATTTCATGAAGATAGTTCCGTTTTTGAAGAGATTGAATCGAGTGGGCGGGGCGTGAAAGCAAAGCGGAGAAGGGTGCCAGCCGGAATCGCTTCGCGCCCTTCCTCTCCCCCGCCGATCGGGGGAGAGGTGTCGAGCGTAGCTCGACGGAGTGGGGTCGACCGTTCATCAAATCCATACGAATGATCAGTTCATCACGACACAATCATCAAAAATCGGTCGGCGCGCCGCCTTCGGACCGGCGTTTTTCGACGAATGCGTTGAGCTCTTCGCGAATGGCCGGGTCCATGTAGGGCTCTTCGTAGGACGCCAGCCGTTCCTTCCACACCTTGTTGGCCTTTTCGAGAGCCGTCGGCGATCCGGCTTCGGCCCAGGTCTCGAAATTGCGCCAGTCGGAGATAACAGGGGAGTAGAAGGCGGTCTTGTAGCGGTCCTGGGTGTGCTGGGTGCCGAAGAAATGGCCGCCCGGGCCGACCGACTGGATAGCGTCGAAGCCGAGTGCTTCCTCTGAAAGGTCGAGCGGGGTCAAAAATTCCGCCACCATCTGCAGCAGGTCGATGTCCAGAATGGTCTTCTCATAGGAGCAGCGCAGGCCGCCCTCGAGCCAGCCGGCTGCATGCATCATCAGATTGCCGCCACCTTGGATGGCGCCCCACAGCGAGAACACGCTTTCATAGGCCGCCTGCGCGTCGACCGTATTGGCGGCGCAGGTGTTGGAGGTGCGGTAAGGGATGTTGTAGCGGCGGGCGAGTTGGCCGCCGACCAATTGCGCCTTCATGTATTCCGGGGTTCCGAAGGCCGGCGCGCCGGACTTCATGTCGACATTGGAGGTGAAGCCGCCATAGCCGACAGGGGCGCCCTTGCGCACCATCTGTGCGAAGGCGATGCCGGACAGCGCTTCCGCATTCTGCTGCACCAGCGCACCGGCGATGGTCACGGGCGCCATGGCGCCCGACAGGGTGAACGGCGTCACGATGACGACCTGGCCCTTGCTCGACATCTGGATAATGCCTTCCATCATCGGCACATCGAGCTTGAGCGGCGAATTGGTGTTGATGATGGTGAACACCGACGGCTCTTCGAGAAGCTGTTCGTCGCTGATGCCGCGCGCAATCCTGGTGATCTCGATGCCGTCGACATTGCGCTCCTTGCCGAGCGAGTAGATGTGGAACACCTTGTCGGTGAGCATGCTCAAATCGCGGATGCATTCGAGGTGCCGGACGGACGGATGGATATCGATCGGCTCGACCGGATAACCGCCCGTGCAGTTCAGGATGTTGTGCATCTGCGCGAGCTTGAGGAAGTTGCGGTAATCCTGCTGGTTGCCCGGCCTGCGACCGCGGTCGATGTCGGAGCAATTGGGCGCCGACGCCATCATCGAAATGATCAGATTGTCGCCGCCGAAGCGGACATTATGCGCCGGATTGCGGGCGTGGATGGTGAATTCCGACGGGCAGTGCGAAACGAGTTCAAGGATCATGTCGCTGTCGAAGCGCACCCGCTCGCTGCCTTCGCGGACATCCGCGCCATGTGCCTTCATGATGCGCCTTGCTTCATCGTGCAGCACATCGACGCCGATTTCCCTGAGAACGCGCAGCGAGGCGAGGTGGATCGATTCCAGCTCGTCGTCGGATACCAGCTTCGTCGGCGTCAGCGGAATTTTCAGCTGACGGAAAGGCGGCTGCTCGAACGCCGCCGCTGCGCCGGCGCGCTTCCCCGCGCGGCCGCCACGACGGGCGCGGTCGTTTGCCAGTGCCGGTTCGGCGGGATAAAGGGCGGCGGTCATAATAGGCCTCGTACGCTGCGACAGTGCGGCGGCATAATGGACCGCCAGCCGTCCCGCCATTGCGGAGGCGGCGACCACTAGGACGAGGGAAGCGACATGACGGCTCCGGGGCTGAAGGGCCTCTCTGGCTGGCGCAAGCGGTTCTCGCCGCCGGTGCTTCCCGGCACGCCGTCGAAACGCTAATCGTGCAGGTTCCTTATTGGTGCGATCATGACCCGGGTTGAACAGAGCGACGGCGAGAGAATGCAGTGGGCGGCGATCACCGGCGTGATCGCCACCGTTTCGGTGTTCGCCATCGCGCAAGGGCTGAGCTACCCGCTGTTGAGCTTCATCCTGCAGCGCCAGGGCGTCTCGCCGGCCATGATCGGGCTGTCGGCGGCGATGACGCCGGTCGGCTTTATCGTTTCGTCGCCGCTCATCCCGGCGCTGGCGCGCCGGTTCGGGGCAGGGCGCACCGCACTCACCTGCGCCGCCCTTTCGGCGATCGTGCTGGCGCTGATCGGCTGGACGCAAAATGTGTATCTGTGGTTTCCGCTGCGCTTCCTGATCGGCGTGGTGACCAATCCGCTCTATGTGCTGAGCGAGATCTGGGTGATCGCGCTGGCGCCGCCGAAACGCCGTGGTCGTGTCATGGGGGTCTATTCCACAGTCATTTCGGCAGGTTTCGCCGCCGGTCCGCTGTGCCTGCTTGCCGTCGGCACCGAAGGCTGGCCGCCATTTCTCGTCGGCATCGCCGCGTTCGTCTTTTGCGGCGCCTGCCTGGCGCTGGTGCTGCGACGGCTGCCAAAGGTCGATGAGGCCGGGCACCAGGTTTCCGTCATGGGGTTTATACCGATGGCATGGCTGCTGTTGTCCGCGGTCGTCGTGGCCGCCGGTTTCGAACAAGCGGTGCTTGCGCTGCTGCCGGTCTACGGAACGCATTATGGCATGGCGGAATCCCGCATGTCGGCGCTGCTGTCGATGATGATAGCAGGCAACATCGCCATGCAGGTACCGCTCGGCCTGCTGGCGGAACGGCTGACGGCGCGTCTGGTGCGGTTTATCTGTGTGTCCCTAACGGTGTTCGGATGCGCGTTGTTGCCGGTTCTCATCGAAACGCCGCTGATCTGGCCATGCGTCTTTGTCTGGGGCGCGGCTTCCTACGGCATCTACACGATGTCGATCATCGAGCTCGGCGAGCGGTTCACCGGCTCGGCACTGGTCGCCGGCAACGCCGCCTTCTCGCTGATGTGGGGGGTCGGCGGCATCGCCGTGCCGCCGCTGGCGGGCGGCGCCATGGATATTCTCGGTGCGGGCGGCCTGCCGATCACACTCGGCGCGAATTGCCTGGCGCTGGCGGTTACAACGATGATGCGACGGCGGATGGTGTGAGATACGGATCGGAGTGCTGTAGCCCTCAATTGCCTTGCCGTCTGAAAATAGCCCAGAGGTCACAATCGGCATGGTGTTCCGGTGGATAGTATTTGCTGCGTAGCGTTCCTTGAATTTCAACAGCACGATCAAAGTCTGGGATCAGTCCGACGTTGGAGAGTTCCGAGTTCGCGAATGCTTCCGGAAAGCCGCCGCAATTGGTTAGTGCGCTTGTTGAGACGTCCTGGTCCAGCAAGTCGTAGCCAAGGAACGTGAATCCATTCCAGTCAAGGTGGCGCACATCCGTTGAGGGCCGTCGGATCACAGCAAGGACGTTGAGGTCGTTCGCGTCGACCAATTCCGAAAGAAGGAAGTCCAGATTCACAAAGAAGTCGAGCATGTAGTCTTCGTTCACAATATGAGGCCAGTAGCTGTCCTTCGTTTCTCCTAGCGCGACCGGGCAGAGCATCCCGTCGAGCGTGACGACCTCGGTCAACTGGGTGAGGCCCGACCACTGGATGTACTCCTTCCATCCTGTGCCGTTGACCGGATCAAACTTCTCATTCGCAATGTAGAGACGTTGCATGAAGTTTCCTTGCACCCCACGCAGAAGGCCTGGCTATGGTAATTGCGGAGGCCGTTCGTTTTATGTGTTTCAATTGAATCTCGATAGCGTCATGCCGATGTGTGGCACCGAGCTTGACGAATTTTCGGAGACCACATGACCAGACCAAACACAAAGACGCAGCCGAATTCGGCGGACGAAGATCCCTTTCTCTGGCTGGAGGACAGGACAGGCAAGGAAGCGCTCGACTGGGTTCACCGTCAGAACGAGGTTACAACAGGTGAATTGCAGGGCGATCCGTCTTACCAGGCCTACTTCCAAACCGCGCTCGACCTGATGACGGCCGAGGACAACATTGCGGTCGGGTCTGCACTCAACGGCCACGTCTATAATTTCTGGCAGGACAAGACCAATGTGCTCGGCCTCTGGCGGCGCACGACGGTCGCTTCCTACAAGAACGAGAAGCCGCAGTGGGAGACGATCATCGACTTCGACATGCTGTCGGCCAAAGAGGGTGTGAAATGGGTGTTCAGCGGCGCCAGCCGGCTTTATCCCGACTTCACCCGCTGCCTGCTCTCGATGTCGCCGGATGGCGGCGACGCCAGTGAGATGCGCGAATTCGATATCGACACCAAGTCCTTTGTCGAGGGCGGCTTTCGTGCACCTGCCTCGAAGTCCGGCTTCGGCTGGCTGGACAAGGACACGGTCATCGTCTCGGCTGCCTTCGAAGAGGACGAAAAAACCCAGTCCGGTTATCCGCGGGTGGTCAAGCTTTGGCAGCGCGGCACCAGGCTGGAGGATGCGACCCCGATCTTCGAGGCGCAGAAGCAGGATCTCGCC
Source organism: Mesorhizobium sp. WSM4823 (assembly GCF_055811195.1). Lineage (NCBI taxonomy): Bacteria > Pseudomonadati > Pseudomonadota > Alphaproteobacteria > Hyphomicrobiales > Phyllobacteriaceae > Mesorhizobium > Mesorhizobium sp. WSM4823. The sequence goes on along the minus strand of NZ_JBVVQL010000005.1, from coordinate 208,316 downwards.
GCCGGCGGTTCCCTCGAATACGACGGCGATAAGCGGCATCTGTTCCTGACCCGGACGCTCGACTTCTTCGCCTCGCACAGTTTTCTGCGCCTGCCTTCCGGCCAAAACAAGCGCATTCCGCTGCCGGATGACGTCACCGACACGGCGCTGTTTCGGGATCAGTTCGTCTTTGGGGTGCGCAGTCCGTGGACGGCGCCGGACGGCACGCTGTGCCAGCCTGACGGCCTCTATTCGCTGGATTTCGCACGCTGGATCGAAACCGGCGCGTTAGATCAGGTGGAAACCGTGCTCCAGCCGGCGCAGCGCGTTTCCATCGCCGGCATTGCCCGTACGCAGGACCGGTTGTTCATCAATCTGATGGACAATGTACGCGGCAAGGTCGTCGTCTGCGAGCGCAACCATGACAGCTGGTCGCTGGAACCTGTCGCGCTGCCGGAGAATGGCAATGTCGGCATCGCCCATGCCGAACATTTCGGCTCCAGCGTCTCCTTCTCCTTCACCGATTTTCTGACGCCGAGTTCGATCATCTGGTCGGACGACAATGCTGCGACGCTTATGACGGTGAAATCGCAGCCGGCGCGTTTCGATTCTGCCTCCCTTGTCTCGGAACAGTTCGAGGCACGCTCGAAAGACGGCACTATGATCCCGTACTTCGTCGTCAGGCGGCGCGACCAGGACGGGCCGGTGCCGACGCTGCTTTACGGCTATGGCGGCTTCGAAGTGCCGTTGCTGCCCGGCTATGCCGGTGTGCGCGGCAGGCTGTGGCTGGAAAAGGGCAATGCCTATGTCCAGGCCAATATCCGCGGCGGCGGCGAGTTCGGCCCGAACTGGCATCAGGCCGCGCTCAAGGCCAACCGGCAGAAGGCCTTTGACGATTTCGCCGCGGTCGCGCAGGACCTAGTGAAACGTGGCATCGCCACGCCGGCGACGCTCGGTATCCAGGGCGGCTCGAATGGCGGCTTGCTGACGGGCGTTTCGTTGACCCAGAATCCGGAGCTTTTCGGTGCGGTGATCATCGACGTGCCGCTGCTCGACATGCTGCGTTATACCGAGCTGCCGCCCGGCTCATCCTGGATGGCCGAGTATGGCGATCCGGCGAAGCCGGAGGAGGCCGCGTGGCTGGCCGCTTACTCACCTTATCAGCATGTAAAGACCGATGCGGCCTATCCGCCGGTGCTGCTGACAACGTCGACCGCCGACGACCGCGTCCATCCCGGCCATGCGCGCAAGATGGCGGCGCGGCTGCAGGCTGCCGGGCAGGCCAATACGCTGTTCTTCGAGGAGACCGAGGGCGGCCATGGCGGGCGCGGCGATCGTCGGCCGCAGGCAGCACAGGCGGCGATGAAGTATGTCTTCCTGCAACGTGCGCTGAACGGAACGGCCTGAACGGAACTGCTTGAACTGATCGTATCGGGCGGCATAAGGTGCTGCATGGCTCGGATGAAGACATGTCGCGCATTTGGGGTGGCGGTGACGCCGTCGCCGCGCACGCTTCGCGCCGAGCTTTTGCGGCTTTGCGCCCGCATCGGCTATTCGCCGCCCGCGCACCTCTGACGAATCCGCCCCGGCAAAACGCCGATTGGTTCAAAGAGGAAAGATCAGACATGACTTATCAAAATTATTCGCTGAAGCAGCTTCAGCAGATCGATGCCGCGCATCACCTTCATCCGTTCACCGACCATAAGGAGATGCGCGAGGCGGGCTCACGCATCATCACCCACGCCAGTGGTCCGTTCATCTACGATTCCGAAGGCACGGAAATCCTCGACGGCATGGCCGGGCTATGGTGCGTCAATGTCGGTTACGGACGCGACGAACTGGCCGACGCGGCTTACGCCCAGATGAAGGAACTGCCCTACTACAATTCCTTCTTCAAATGCTCGACACCGACCCCGGTGCTGCTGGCCAAAAAGCTGGCGGAACTGGCGCCGAAACACGTCAACCAGGTGATCTACGGCTCGTCCGGTTCGGAGGCCAACGACACGGCGTTGCGCCTTGTCCGCCACTATTGGGCACTGGAAGGCAAGCCGGAGAAGAACCGTATCATTTCGCGCAAGACGGCCTATCACGGCTCGACCATTGCCGGCACGTCGCTGGGCGGCATGGAGCCGATGCACAAGCAGCTCAACGGCGCGGTTCCCAACATCGTCCATGTGATGATGCCTTATGCCTACGAGCTGGCTCTGCCTGGCGAAAGTGACCATGATTTCGGCCTGCGCGCGGCCAAGGCCGTCGAGGATGCAATCCTCGAAGCCGGCGCCGACAAGGTCGCCGCCTTCATCGGCGAACCGGTGATGGGGGCAGGCGGCGTGAAGATACCGCCGATGAGCTATTGGCCGGAAGTACAGCGCATCTGCCGCAAATACGATGTCCTCCTGATGCTGGACGAGGTCATCACCGGCTATGGCCGCACCGGCGAGTGGTTCGCAGCTCAGACCTTCGGCATCGAGCCCGATACCATCACCACCGCCAAGGCGCTGACCTCCGGTTATCAGCCGCTGTCGGCGCTGCTGGTCGGCGACCGCATCGCCGCGACTCTGGTCGAGAAGGGCGGCGAGTTCAATCACGGCTACACTTATGCCGGCCACCCCGTGGCCTGCGCCGTGGCGCTGAAAAACCTCGAGATCATGGAGCGGGAAGGTCTGGTCGATCGGGTCAAGAACGACACCGGACCCTATTTCGCCAAGGCGCTGCAGGAGCACATTGGCGGTCACGATCTGGTCGGCGAAGTGCGCTCGATCGGGCTGATGGGGGCGATCGAGATCGTCAGGGATAAGGCGACCAAGGAGCGCTTCCTGCCGGCCGGGAGCGCGGCCGTGATTGTCCGCGACCACGCGATCGCGCAAGGCATGATGCTGCGCGCCACCGGCGACACGATGATCTTGTCGCCGCCGCTGATCTGGACGAGCGAGACGATCGACATGGCCTGCGAGCGCATCGCCAATGCGCTTGATCTGGCGCAAGCCGATTTGCGCAAGCGGTAAGGCAAAGACAATTGCCGGGCGTCCTGCAGCCGGACGCCCGGCGTTTGAACGCCCCATTCTGCCGAAGAGCTCGCCAGGCGAGGATCGGCCGCGAGGGCGTCAATCAGGTCTCTACGCCCTGAAATACAAACCCTAGAGGGTCAGCTATCAGAAACATTCGATGGGTCATCGAACGCAACATCAATCTGTTGCGCACCGTGTCGGTTCTGCCCCAGGTCGATAACCCGGAACAGCCGCTCACCAGGGGTCACTACGAGGACTCCGGCGGTGACGCGCAATATTTACCTTAACGTGTGAGAAGTAGAGAGACATCGACACGAGGTGCGAAAAAGCAACGCCAATACAGCTGATTAGTTACGGCGTATGTATTCTCGCAGATATGGTATTGGCCGTCAGGGGATTCCTGTACGCGGTCCCGTGGAATAGTGAAGTTATGCGGCAAATAAGTGTAACCGCCGTCTATCCTGGACCGCACCGAAGACCGAGGTATGGCGCGGCAATCAGAGCCACCGCAACACTTGAATTTCGTCTGTGGGTCAATCTTGTCTTCGTACCAATCGTGAGCGTTGGCGGCTGTTGCGGCGGCGATACACATTGCCGTGAAGATGAACTTTCGCATGGCTTACCTCAAGTATTGGCAGGCGCTGCTCGTCCGAGCGTCCATGTATATTAGTGTTCCGTTAAAAATACCATTGGGTCTCCGACTGATTGACCGAGTTCCAGCAAGCGGCGCTCGCGACTGAAAGACCGCATTGAGTTACGGCTTCCATCCGAAGCGGCCTTTCGAGAAAGCGAAGAGATCGACCGCCGGCCGCTCAGCCGTGACGTTCGTAAGCCATCTGTAAGTCCGGTCCTGTCAACTTCACCCGATCGGCAGCGAGAGGAAATTGCGCGCCTTTCGATCAGCTTGGCTGTCAAGGATGTCGGGTCTGTTGGAAGCAGAGGGAGTGACAAATGTTTAAACATCTGTCTCGGGAGATCTCACGGTTGAACAATCGGAAGTTCTGGAAAAAGCCGCGTTCTTGATCATCAGCGCGAGGAAAGAGGCCGCAGCGATGCTGGCGCGAACAAGTGTACAGTTGCCTGACGACGGGTTTTGGGGTCGGGAGTCCGTGCCACGCGCACATTGAGGGGCAAGGCAACTGTGGGTGCCCCGATTACACAGGCGATGGTGGGACCTGTTTAACGCTGGTCACCGTCGATCCGGGCTTCTCTCCCGTGCGCAGTTGCGGCCATCCACCATCAAGACATCTTTCCACGTAAGCTCGCACGATACGGCGAAACGCAAAAACCGCGCTCCATCGGGAACGCGGCTTTGCCAGATACGCATGGCGCTTCGCTACCAGAACACTTGCGAAACTTACGGGCTCCGGTACGCGAGACCTGATCCGGAGCGCCGGGCGGATGCGATATGCCGCCTCGCATTCCGTTTTACAGGCACATCGTTACCGGCGGGTTATCGAGAGTTTAAGCAAATCTAAATTTGCGATGTTTCTTTGCCAGGAAATCAAAAAACCCTGTCGAGTTGCGCACGCTCGGGTCAAGCCCGAGAGCAAGCTTTTGGGCGACATGCATTACGCCGGGGTACCGCGCAGGAAATTTATGATGCCTGAAAAATCGACACCGGCGTGTCCCTGGGCGTTGAACAGCGCGTAAAGCTGGGCGGCCTCGGCGCCGAGCGGCGTCACCGCACCGGCGCTTTGCGCGGCTTCCTGCGACAGTTTCAGGTCCTTCAGCATCAGTGCTGCGGCAAACCCCGGCATGTAGCCATTGTTGGCCGGAGACGTCGGCACCGGGCCGGGCACCGGGCAGTAGGTGGTCAGCGACCAGCACTGGCCCGACGAGGTCGAGGCGACGTCGAACAGCGCCTGATGGGACAGGCCAAGCTTTTCCGCCAGAACGAAGGCTTCGGCGACGCCGATCATCGAAATGCCTAGGATCATGTTGTTGCAGATCTTTGCCCCCTGTCCGGCGCCATCGCCGCCGCAATGGACGATGCGGCCGGCCATCGGCGTGAGGATTGGCTCGGCTTTGGCGAAGGCATCCTTCGAGCCCCCGGCCATGAAGGTCAGCGTGCCGGCGGTGGCGCCGCCAGTGCCGCCGGAAACCGGCGCGTCGATCGACAGCAGCCCATGTTTGGCAGCAATGGCGTGGGCTTTTCGTGCCGATTCGACGTCGATGGTCGAGGAATCAATGAACAGCGCGCCTTGTTTCGCCTTGGGCGCGATGTCGTCATAGACCGACAGGACGTGCTTGCCGGCCGGCAGCATGGTGATGACCACATCGGCCGCCTTCACCGCGGCAAGGGCATTGGCCATGACGACGACGCCATGGTCTCTGGCGATGACGAGATTTTCCGGCACCAGGTCGAAGCCGTGCACGGCATATCCCGCCTTGACGAGGTTGGCGGCCATCGGGTTGCCCATATTGCCGAGGCCGATGAAGGCAATGGTGGTCATAATGGCACTCCGTGTTTGGGTGAGGCAGTAGGCAGTAGGCAGTAGGCGGTCTATTCGGGCGCAAGCTTGATAATAAGTTGGCGAAGCATTTTTCCGATGCCCTCGGTTGCTAACAGCATGTGATAGGCTTGATCATGGGTGGCAAGGCCAATGCGTTCAGCGATCTGGAGGTGTGTCTCGAACTCCTTCAGCGAGCCTTGAGCTATCCTGAGAAATTGCTGATAAGAGCCTCTGTTGTCTCGGCCATAACCTTCCGCGATATTCGCGGGGATAGAGGTCGCTGAGCGGCGGATTTGGCTGGTCAACCCATACAATTCCTCTTTTGGCCATGCCTTGGTCAACGAGTAAGTGGTGACGGCCAGATCCATCGCCTGCTGCCACACGATAAGATCCTTGTACGAATTGATCTTGCCGGCCATCTTTCACCTACTGCCTACTGCCTAGATGCTTTAGCGGCCGATCAGGGCACGTGCGATGATGACGCGCATGATCTCGTTGGTGCCTTCGAGAATCTGGTGGACACGCAGGTCCCGGACCAGCTTCTCGATGCCGTAATCGTGCAAATAGCCGTAGCCGCCATGCAGTTGCAGGGCGTCGTTGGCGATGTTGAAGCCGATGTCGGTGACGAAGCGCTTGGCCATCGCCGACCATTTCGAGGCATCCGGTGCCTTGCGGTCGAGCTTCGAGGCGGCGGCGTAGAGGAATATCCGTGCTGCCTGCAGCTCGGTCTCCATGTCTGCGAGCTTGAATTGCAGCGCCTGGAATTGGTTGATCTTGGAACCGAAGGCCTTGCGCTCGGCGGTGTAGGACAGCGCCTTGTCGAGCGCCGATTGCGCGCCCCCCAGCGAACAGGCGGCGATGTTGAGCCGGCCGCCGTCAAGCCCGGCCATGGCGATGCCGAAGCCGGCGCCTTCGGCCGAGAGCAGGTTTTGCGCCGGAACCTTGCAGTCCTCGAAGACGACCTGGCGGGTCGACTGCATGTGCCAGCCCATCTTGTGCTCGTTGGAACCGAAGGACAGGCCGGGCGCATCCTTCGGCACGACGAAGGTGGAAATGCCCTTCGGCCCGTCGGCGCCGGTGCGCGCCATGACGATGTAGATGTCGCTGTCGCCGGCGCCCGAGATGAACTGCTTGACGCCGTTCAGCACATAATCGCCGCCGCTTTTCAGCGCGCGCGTCTTCAGCGCCGCCGCATCCGATCCCGAGCCCGGCTCGGTCAGGCAATAGCTGGCCAGCCATTCCATCGAGGTCAGCTTCGGCAGGAAGTGCTGGCGCTGCTCGTCGCTGCCGAAGCGGTCGATCATCGACGCCGCCATGTTGTGGATCGAGATGAAGGAGGAAAAGGCCGGATCGGCGCGCGAAAGCGCTTCGAAGATCAGCACCGCGTCGAGCCGGCCGAGCGCCGAGCCGCCGACATCGTCACCGACATAGATGCCGCCGAGGCCGAGCGGGCCGGTCTCGCGGATCACATCCGCCGGAAAATGCTTGTTGCGGTCCCAGTCGAGCGCGTTCGGCGCGACGCGGTCGGCGGCGAAGGCCTCGGCCATCTCCTGGATCGCGCGCTGGTCCTCGTTGAGTTCGAACTGGCTGGTGCTCGCATCGACAGCGGCGTCCATGGCGTGCTCCCTGATGTTTCCGGCCTGCTGGCCTGTCGTTTTTGGCTTTGCGCGCGCACCAATCTAGACCAATGATGCCGCCGCGCAAGCTGACCCTCCGCGGAACGGCTGTGCGTGAATCGGAGTCAGATGTGTCGACGAATTCAAATGAACTGCTTGAGCATTTCCGAACCTATCTCGAAACCTTCGATGATGCGCTGGTGGGCGATGCGGTGACCCGGATCGGCTGGGACATGCCGGTCCGTCCGCTCGAGCCGCATCGCCTGCCTTGCCTTCGCTATCTCGATCGCGCTGCGGAACTTGCACCGCCAGATGCCAGATCGCTGGCGCGGTTCCTCACGGCGCATCGCAATGAGCTGCGCTGGGGCCAGACCTACAGCGCCGCCGATTTCGGCGCGGAATTCCTGGCCAGATACGGCTGGCTGGAGATCTTTGGTACGCGCGGCCATTTCGTCAATGACGAGGTTGCGGCCGGTCTCCTGATCCTCGGGCCAGATATCGTCTATCCCGACCATCATCACGTCGCCGAGGAAATCTACATTCCGCTGACCGGCGGCACGCAGTGGCGCATGGGCGAAGGCGAATTTCGCAGGCGCGAGGCGGGTGAGGTGATCCACCATGCCTCCAATGTCAGCCACGCCATGCGCACCGGCAAGGAGCCGCTGCTGGCGCTCTACATCTGGCGCGACGGGCCGTTGGCGGCAAAATCGACGATCACAGGAACGACGGCACAGGGCAAGGACTGATGGCCAGGGCGATCATGCTGCAAGGCACCGGCTCCGATGTCGGCAAAACGGTGCTGGTCGCGGGTCTGTGCCGCGCGGCGAAAAAACGCGGGCTGAAGGTGCGGCCGTTCAAGCCGCAGAACATGTCGAACAATGCCGCCGTCGCCGACATTCCCGGCGACAAACTCGGTGGCGAGATCGGCCGCGCCCAATGGCTGCAGGCGATCGCTTGTGGCGTGACGCCTTCCGTCCACATGAACCCGGTGCTGCTCAAGCCGCAGACCGATATCGGCGCGCAAGTGGTGGTGCAGGGCAAGGTGTTCGGCGAGGCGAGGGCGCGCGACTATCAGACGCTGAAGGGCCAACTGATGGATGCGGTGCTGGACTCCTGGGCAAAGGTCGGCGAGGGCGCCGATCTGGTCATCGTCGAGGGCGCCGGCTCGCCGGCCGAGATCAATCTCAGGAGCCGCGACATTGCCAATATGGGCTTTGCCACGCGCGCCAACGTGCCGGTGATCCTCGTCGGCGATATCGATCGCGGCGGCGTCATCGCCTCGCTCGCCGGCACACACCTGATCCTGCCGGAAGAGGACCGGCGCATGATCGTCGGCTATCTCATCAACAAGTTCCGTGGCGATGTCTCGCTGTTCGATGACGGCATCAAGGCGATCAAGACGTTCACCGGCTGGCGCTGTTTTGGCGTCGTGCCGTGGCTGAAGGCGGCAGCGCGGTTGCCCTCGGAAGATTCCGTTGTGCTTGAGCGCCTGGCTTCCGGCGAGAAGCGCGCGTTGAAGGTCGCGGTGCCCATGCTTTCACGCATCGCCAATTTCGACGATCTCGACCCGCTCAAGGCCGAACGCGAAGTCGAGGTGGTCTTCGTGCCGCCTGGCCAGCACCTCCCGGAGGACGCCGGGCTGGTGGTCATTCCCGGCTCCAAGTCGACGATCGCCGATCTCCTGAAATTTCGCGAGAATGGCTGGGATCGCGACCTTCTCGCGCATCGCAAGCGCGGCGGCTACATTGTCGGCATCTGCGGCGGCTTCCAGATGCTGGGCAAAATCGTGCGCGACCCCGACGGTATCGAGGGCAGTGTAACCGAGGCGGAAGGCCTTGGCTTGCTCGATATCGAAACGGTGATGGAGCCGGAAAAGACGGTGCGCAATGTCAGCGCGCATTCCGTGCCATTCGACCTGCCGCTTGAGGGCTACGAGATCCATCTCGGCCGCACCACCGGACCGGACACGCTGCGGCCGTCCGCCGTCATTAACGGCGTCGATGACGGCGCCATCTCGACCGACGGCAAGGTATCCGGCAGCTATCTGCACGGGCTGTTTTCCGCCGACGCTTTTCGAGCGAAATTCCTGGAAAACCTTGGCGTCAAAGGCGGCGGCATCGATTATCGCGCCGAGGTCGAACGGGCGCTGGACGAGGTCGCAGCCGAGTTGGAGACCCACCTCGACTGCGACGCCATCTTTGGCCTTGCCCGTTAGCTGGCGGGCTCGGCGGCCTTCGGCCAGTAGGTGCCAAACGACCAGACATTGCCTTCCGGATCGCGGCAGATGAACTCGCGGCTGCCATAGTCGCGGTCGGTGAGCTCTTCCAGTATTTCGGCGCCGGCCTTTTTTGCTTTGGCATAGGCGGCATCGGCATCGTCAACGGCAACGTAGATCGATCTGCCACCACCTGGGCTCGGTGCACCGATCATCTGGCCAAACTTGTCGTCGCGTGCGGTGCCCAACATGATCATCGAGGAGCCGAAAGTCAGTTCAGCGTGCTGGACGATATCGCCTTCGCCGTAGCGGGCACGAACGGCAAAGCCGAAGGCTTCACCCAGCCAATCGATCATCTTCGCGGCATTGCGGTACCGTAAGGTGGGATAGAGCCTGGGCGCTTCGGTGGTATTCGGCATGACGACCTCCTTCGTTTGGATTGGTGATAACCCAGTCTGGGCGAAGGTTGTTGTGGCGTCTTGAAGAAATGTTACCTGAGCGTCCTGGAAAGGACCCTGCGCGTCTATGCCTGGGCGGCAAGCGTCGTCGGCGTTTCGCCGGCAAGTTCGCGGAATTCGCGCACCAGATGCGCCTGGTCGGCATAGCCGCAGTCGGCAGCGATATCGGCCCAATCGGATTTGTCCTGCCTCGACAGCCCGAGCGCCCGGTTGAAGCGGACGATGCGCGACAATGTCTTTGGCCCGACGCCGATCGCGTTGGAGAATTTCCCCAAGAGATGCTTGCGGCTCCAGCCCAGCCTGCCGGCAAGCGACGACACGCGGATACGGCCGCCCGAGGTGATGATCCGTTCATAGGCCCAAGCGATTTCGGCCTGCGTTTCCCGGGCCTCAGTCAGCCGTGTCGCGACGAATGCCTCGACGATGGCAAAGCGTGCGCTCCAGTCGCGCGCGTTTCCAAGCCTTTCGCGCAGCGCGATGCCTTCGAGGCCGAGCACATCGTCGAGGCCGACCATGCGGTCGGTCAGCTCGCTCATCGGAAGGCCGAAGAAGCGGCGGGCGCCGAGCGGTGTGAAATTGACCTGGACACAGCAGGCGCCACCGTAGGATTCGATCACCACCGGACCGGCGTAGAGGCCGGCGGCGAAACTGGCAAAGCGGTCATTGTCGCTGGGATTCTTGCCGAGACCGATGGCGAAGGGTTCGGCAAAACTGATGACCAGCGGCACGGTCAGCGATGCATATTCGACGTTGCGGAAATAGCCCGGTGCCGTTTCGTGATAGAAGCAGATATCGGTGACCGCGCCGTGAAGCTCAGGGCCGGGCGCACGCCGCACCATCTCGAACCGGCCGAGGCCGGGGCTGTGATGATTGCTGCCGTCTTCGCCTTTGGCGGACATGAATTTTCCTTCCGCTGGGGAACAGTAGCAGACCTGCCCTCAGAATCAAAAGCGCCCGGCTTGTGGCCGGACGCTCCGAGTTGCCTGAGATTTGAGTGCTTAGGCGCCGCGCATCAAGCAGCCACCGGCAAGCACGATATAAGCGATGAGGGCAATCCAAACCGCGGGTATGGGAATGAACGCAAGGACGCCAAAAGCGGCGAGAAGGCCAAGAATGGCGATAACAAGGGATATGATGAAAATAAGCTGTGTAGGCGCACTGAGATTCATGTGTGGCTCCTCCAACATGATTCGTACGGCCACATACTATCAGTCACGCCGCCACACACCAATTAGCGTGCGCAGCGGGTTTGAGCATGACGAGGGTCTGGGTGGCAAGATCGAACATCGGATAGTTGCGGGGAGAGAGACGTCCGGCGCGTTCGACCACCCGTTTGCGCAAGGCCGATTCCGCGCTACCTATTCGCAACGAATCGGAAAGGGACGCTGATGGCATTCGCTTTGCTGGACCAGATACGCTCGATCTTCGACGGCGACCCCGGCGTGCGCAAGGTCGCGGACGATCCTGTGCTGTCGGCGGAATTGCTCATGCTGTTTCGCATGATCCTCGCCGACGGCACGGTCAGCGAGAGCGAAATGGCCGCCTTCAGGCGCATCTGCCGGGAGGCCTTCGGCATTCCGGAAGCCAGCATCGACAGCGTCATCGAATATCTCAACGAATTCGGCTACGAGACCAACAGCTCGCAAGCCATCGCGCAGTTCCGTGACCTCGACGTCGAGCGGCGCAAGCTGCTTGTTCGCCATATGGCCGAGATCGCCAAGGCCGATTCGCAACTTGCCGGGACCGAGATGCAGCTCTTGCGCCGCACGCTCGACCTGCTCGACATCAGGCCTGCCGATGTGGTGAGGCCGCAAACGTAAGCCCCAACGGCCCGCCGTTCACCCTTGCTCCTGTAGCCGGCGCGTTATCGCCCGGTGCAGGTCCGGAGCAGCAGTGACCAGCGCCTTGGCTGCCTCGGATTGCGGGTGGTCGAGAACCTCGCTCGTCCTGCCGCGCTCGACGATCCTGCCGTCATCCATGACCATCACCTGGTCTGAAATGGCGCGGGCGACGGTCAGATCGTGGGTGATGAAGAGGTAGGCAATGCCGAGCTTCTGGTTGAGCTCGGCGAACAGATCGAGCACCTGGGCGCGGATCGAGACGTCGAGCGCCGAGACAGGCTCGTCGGCGACAACCAGTTTGGGGCGAGTGATGATGGCGCGGGCGATCGACAGGCGCTGGCGCTGACCACCTGAAAACTCGTGCGGATATTTGTCCATGTCGCGTGGGCTGAGGCCGACCTCGTGCAAGGCTTTTGCCACCATCTCGCGCCGCTCGGCATTTCCCGGCTTCTTCTCCAGGACATGCAGTGGCTCGGCGACCAGCTTTTCGACCTTCTGGCGCGGATCGAAGGAGCCGTAAGGGTCCTGGAACACCACCTGCATGTCGCGGCGTGCCGGCTTGAGCTCAGTCTCGCTCTTGCCGGTGATGTCTTGCCCACGAAACCGGATCGTTCCCGATGTCGGCTCGTCCAGCGCCAGGACCATGCGGGCAAGCGTGGACTTGCCGCAGCCGGAACGACCGACCAGCGCCACCGACTGGCCCGGTGCCATCGAAAATGAGACATCGTCGACGGCGCGGATCGGAGGCGCGCGCTTCAACAGCGAAGTGCGACGTCCCGGATAGTCCCGCGTCACGCTGTCTACCTGGAGCAGCGGTTTGGCACCCTGGAGCACGGGGTTGTCCGGGCCGACCTCATGTGTCCTGGCTCGGGCCGGCACATGCATCGATGCCTGCGCCAGTTGTCGCGTATAGGGATGGAGCTGTTCGGACAAGGTGCGCGCCGTATCGCCGGCCTCCATCACTTCGCCGTGGCGCAGGATGGTGATGCGATCCGCCATCTCGGTCACCACCGCGAGGTCATGCGAGATCAGCAGCAGGCCGATGCGGTTTTCCGCGACCAGATCGCGCAACAGGTCGAGGATCTGCGCCTGCAGCACCACATCGAGCGCCGTCGTCGGCTCGTCGGCGATCAGCAGCTTGGGCTTCAGCGCGCAGGCAATGGCGATGACGACGCGCTGGCGCTGACCGCCGGACAGTTCGTGCGGATAGCGTGACAAGGGAAACTGCGCCGCCGGCAGGCCGACCCGGTCGAGCATTTTTCGCGCGCGGTCCTCGGCGTCGGCTCGGCTTGCCCTGGTGTGCCAGCGAATGCCTTCGGCGACTTGTTCGCCAATGGTCTTGACCGGGTTCAGCGCCGTCATCGGTTCCTGGAACACCATGCCGATATCGTCGCCGCGCAGCGCGCACATCTGGTCTTCGCTGGCCGCAAGAATGTCGATGCCGTCGAAGATGAGACGCCCGGTGGCGCGCGCCGCCCAAGGCAGAAGCTGCATTATCGTGAGCGCCGTTATCGACTTGCCCGAGCCGGATTCGCCGACCAGGCCCATCACCTCGCCGGGGGCGACGGAGAGCTCGACATCCCTCAGGATCGGTGTGTCGCCGATGCTCAGCGACAATTTTTCGATTTCGAGCAGGCTCATCGCTGCCGCCGCGATTTGGGGTCGAGGATGTCGGCAATACCGTCGCCGAGCAGGTTCAGTCCAAGCACGGTGATGACGATCGCCATGCCCGGAAAGATCGCCATCCACGGCGCTGCCACCATGCGGGTCTGCGCATCGAACAGCATCCGCCCCCAGCTCGGCATTGGCGGCTGTGTGCCGAGCCCGACATAGGAAAGCCCGGCTTCGGCCAGGATGCCGAGCGCGAACTGGATGGTGCCTTGCACCAGGAGCAAGGTGACGATGTTGGGCAGCACATGTTCCAGCGTGATCAGCGTCTTGCCTTTGCCGGCGGCGCGCGCGGCAAGGATGAATTCGCGCGGCCATATCGCCAGCGCGCCGGCCCGGGCGACGCGGGCGAAGACCGGAATGTTGAAGATGCCGATGGCGATGATGGCGTTGAGCGCGCCAGGGCCGAAGATGGCGGTGATCATGATCGCCGAGAGCAGGGCAGGGAAGGCGAAGACCAGATCGTTGAGCCGCATCACTGCTTCGTCGAGGATGCCGCCGCGCGCCGCGGCAAAGGCACCGAGCGGCACGCCGATGCCCATGCCTATGCCGACCGCCACCAATGCGACGGCGATCGAGTTGCGGGCGCCAACCATGATCATCGACAGTATGTCGCGACCGAAATGATCGGTGCCGAACCAGTGTGCCAGCGACGGTGCTTGCGTCTTGTCGGCGATCACCAGCTTGGTGACGTCATAAGGCGTCCACAAGAACGAGACGATCGCGACCACCGCCACCAGCGCCGTGATGACGAAGCCGGCGAGGAACGAGCGGTTGGTGAAGGCCTTGACGAGGATGTCGGCAAAATTTTCTTCTGGGATGTCGAAGCGCAGCGTCATTGGCGGCTTCTCAGCCGCGGATCGACGACCGCATAGGAGAGATCGACTAGCAGGTTGACGGCAATGACGGCGGCGACCAGCAGCATGACGACGCTTTCGACGACGATCAGGTCGCGCTGCGTGATCGCCTGGAACACCAGCCGGCCGAGGCCCGGCAGGTAAAAAACGTTCTCAATGATGATGGTGCCGGCGAGCAGGAAGGCGAACTGCAGGCCGAGAATGGTCAGCACCGGGATCATGGCGTTGCGCAACGCATGCCGCCACAGGACGGCGCGATAGGGCAGCCCCTTGGCGCGGGCGGTGCGGATATAGTCCTCGTTCAGCACTTCGATCAGCGCCGAGCGGGTGACGCGGGCGAGGATCGCCGCTTGCGGCAGGGCGAGCGCGACCGCCGGCAGGAACAGCGATTTCAGCGCCGGCCAGACGCCCGCGCTCCAGCCCGGAAAACCGCCCGCCGGCACCAACCGCAGCCAGACGGCGAAGAGGTAGATCAGCATCAGCGCGAACCAGAAATTCGGCACGGCGACGCCGAGCTGTGCGGCGCCCATTGCGATCGTGTCTCCGGCCCGCCCGTGCCGGCCGGCGGAAAACAGCCCGACCGGAATGGCAATGAGGGTGGACAGCGCCAGCGCGATCAGCGCCAGCGGCAGCGAGACGACGACGCGCTCGCGGACCAGGTCGATGACCGGCACCGAATAGGTGTAGGAACGGCCGAAATCGAGGCTCAGCAAGCCGCCGGCCCAGTGCAGATAGCGCGCGGCAAGGGGCGCGTTGAGGCCCATCTGGTTGCGCAGCAACTCGATCTGCTCAGCGCTGGCGTTCAGGCCAAGCATCAGCCGCGCCGGGTCGCCGGGAATGATCTCCAGCACGGCGAAGACCACCATCGAGGCCAGAACCAGGGTAACGATGGCGATGGCGAGACGTTTGAGGAGATAGGCGGTCATGGAGGGAGGACCGCAGGTCCGCTCAGCGCGACAACTGGATGAAGGTCGCGTTCCCGCCAAGCCCCCTCTGTCCTGCCGGACATCTCCCCCTCAAGGGGGGAGATTGGCGGTTTCCATGTCGGCGCTAACCTTGCAGCGCTGATGGTTAGCGAAAGCAGTAATGAGGGCTTAATCTCCCCCCTTGAGGGGGAGATGTCCGGCAGGACAGAGGGGGGCGCGACGGAGTGCAAAGTTTCGCCTTTCTGTCAGCAACTCACTCCGTCCACTTCACCTTGGTCAGATCGTTGGCCTGGATCGGTGCGTTTTCCCAAAAACCCTCGAGCTTGGCGTCCCAGACGCCGACTTTCGGCAGTTCGTAGAGGAAACCGACCACGGCATCGTCGGCCAGTATCTTCTGCGCCTCGCCGAGCAGCGTCATGCGCTTGACCTCGTCCGAGGTGAGGTTCAGATCGGCGATGATCTTGTCGAAGGTCGGATTGTCGTAGTTGAAGTAATAATCCTTGCGCGAATAGATATCGATGTCGTTGGGCTCGGTGTGGGAGACGATGGTCAGGTCGTAGTCCTTCTTGGTGAAGACCTGGTCCAGCCATTGCGCCCATTCCACGGGTACGATCTGCAGATCGATGCCGACATCGCGAAGCTGCGAGGCGATGATCTCGCCGCCCAGCCGCGCATAGGGCGGCGGCGGCAGTTTCAGCGTCGCCTTGAAGCCGTTCTCGAGCCCGGCTTCCTTCAGCAGTTCCCTGGCCTTGTCGACATTGTGCGGATAGAGGCCGGTGAGGTCGACATAGGCTTTGCTCGCGGGCGACATATGCGAGCCGATCGGCACGCCGAGACCGGCCGAAGCGCCGTCGATGATCGCCTTGCGGTCGAGCGCAAAGGAGATCGCCTGTCTGACCTCAGGTTTGTCGAAAGGCGGTTTCTTGTTGTTCATCGAAAGGATGGTCTCACCCTCGGTCGCGCCGATCACCACCTTGAAGCGTGGGTCGCCCTGGATCTGCGCGACGCTGTCGAGATCGGGGAAGAAGGGGAAGGCCTGGACGTCGCCGGAAAGCAATGCCGGCACAGCGGCAGCCGCATCGGGAACGATGCGGAACTCAGCCTTGTCGAGAGCAACCGGAGCACCCCAGTAAGTGTCCGACTTGATCAGCGTGATCGACGAGCCCTTGGCCCAGCTCTGGAATTTTAACGGGCCGGTGCCGACAGGCTTTTCCTTGTTGGTGTCGGCTGTCTCAGGGGCGACGATGACCGCGTCGCCCCAGCCCATATTGTAGAGGAAGGAACTCTGCGGGTTCTTCAGCGTAATCTTGACCGTCGCCGGATCGACCACCTCGACCGTATCGATGGCGGCGAACAGGCCCTTTTGTGCATTGACGGAGTTGTCGGCGCGGGCGCGGTCGAGCGAAAATTTCACGTCGTCGGCATTGAAGTCGGTGCCGTCATGGAATTTGACGCCGGTATGCAGCTTGAAGGTGTAGGCCTTGCCGTCGTCGGAAATGGTCCAGCTTTCGGCCAGATCCGGCAGCACCTCGCCGTTCGGACCGATGCGGGTCAGCCCCTCGAACACGTTGGCGTACAGAATTTCGTCGATCGCCGCCGCAGCACCCGCGGTCGGATCGAGATGCGGAGGTTCGAGCGTGATGCCGATGACCAGGTCGGTCCGCGCGGCAAATACCGATGTTTCGGCAGCCAGCACCAGGCCTGCAGCGGTGAGAATGGTTTTCCACAATTTCATCGTGCAACTCCCGATATGCTCAAAAATGCTCAGAACCCGGTGGATAGAAGCGTGATTTCGCCGAGGAGTAAATTGCGTTTCGTGCTTTCCGGCAGCGCCGGCAGGAATGTTTTTCCGTCAACCGCTAGAGCGGTTCAGCTTTTGGTAGAACCACCGAGCCGCTTCAAGTATTTGTTTTTACGCAATTCCGGACGGAAAACCGCTACGCACTTTTCCTGGAATTGCTCCAGCGCTGGCGATTGAAGCTTGCCCGTCGCCACCGGATTACCGTGCGCCCGCGCCGGTGAGCAGTATGTTCAGCCCGATCGCCATCACCTTTGCCGATTCGACCATGTCTGATATCCCGACCCATTCGTCGGGCCTGTGGGCGAGGTCGAGAATGCCCGGGCCGTAGGCGATGCAGTCGTAGATGTGGCCGATGCGGGCAATGTGCTTCTGGTCGTAAGTGCCGGGCGAAATCACATAGTCGGGCTCGCGGTCGAATATCTCCATGATGCCTTGCGCCACCGCCTTCACCACCGGCGCGTCGCGCTCGGTCATCAGCGGCAGCACCTCCATGAGGTCACGGATCTCGTAGTCGAATTTCTTGCGCTCGCGCTTCAGCCGGTCGAGGATATCGGTCACCTCGCTTTTGACGGTGCCCAAATCCTCTTCGAGCAGGAAGCGGCGGTCGATGGTCAGCCGGCAGGAATCGGGCACATTGGGCGAGGGCAGGCCGGGCCGGAAATCCTCCGTCTGGCCGCCATGGATCGAGTTGATGTTCATGGTCGAGCGCTTTGCGCCGTCGGGCACGACCGGCATGCGTGTGATCTTGCGGTCGAGCGCCGGGAACAGCTCGTCCTCGAAAGCCCTCAGCACGGCGCCCATGTGGTGCACCGCATTGTCACCGAGGAACGGCATCGAACCGTGGGCGATCTCGCCCTTGGTCTCGATCTCCGCCCACCAGACGCCGCGATGGCCAAGGCAGATGCGGTCCTTGTTCAACGGCTCGGGGATGATGACATGGTCGACCTTAGGCCTGGAGAAATAGCCGAGCTTTGCCAGATGGGCGACGCCGCCAAAGCCGCCGGACTCCTCGTCGACCGTGCCTGAAATTTCGATGGCGCCGGGAAAGTCGGGGAAGACCTCCATGAAGGCCTCGACGGCGATGATCGAGGCGGCCAAGCCCCCCTTCATGTCACAGGCGCCGCGGCCGTAGACCTTGCCGTCCCTGACGATGCCGGCGAAGGGATCGAGGCTCCAGCCGTCGCCGGCTTCGACCACGTCGATATGCGAGTTGAAATGCACGCAGGCGCCGGGCGTGCGGCCATCGAAGCGGGCCACGACATTGACGCGCGGGTAGAGATCGGTGTCGCCGGGCGTGCCTTCGGCGCGGATGAATTCGACTTCGAAACCGCGCTTCTTCAGCCGTGCTCCGACGTATTCGGCGCATGGCCGGTAGGCTTCGCCGGGCGGATTGACGGTCGGAAAGCGGATCAGGTCAGCGGTCAGCGCGACCAGGTCGTCGACCCTATTATCGACCGCTTTCAGGAGAAGTTCGTTCATTCGGCGAATTGAGCAGCCAACGGTGCGGTTTGGCAAGCCTGTTGGCGGACCCCGCCGCGTGCTGTTGCGGCAACTATCGCGGGAAATCGTTCAAATTCGCTGCTTTGGATTGGTGAATTCGTCAAGGAGTATGTGGTTACCTCACTTGCCATTTAAAAAATCAAGAATAGCGTGAAGGCAGGCAGGCAAGGGCAATCAAAGGGGTTTGATCGCATGAAAAAGACCGTTCTCATGGCAGCGTTACTGGTAACGATGCTGTTCAGTTCTTCGGTCGAGGGCTGGGCAGCCAAGCTGGTTGCAAGGATCGACGTGTCATCGCAGACGATGACTGTAAGATACGGTCAGGCGGTTTACCGCTGGCGCGTGTCCACGGCGCGCCAAGGTTATATCACGCCGCGCGGCAGCTACCGGCCGCAACGAACGGCACGGATGTGGTATTCGCGCAAATACGACATGTCGCCGATGCCTCATTCGGTGTTCTACCGCGGCGGCTACGCCATCCATGGCACGGGAGCGGTGAAGTCTCTCGGGCGCCCGGCGTCGCATGGCTGCGTGCGGCTGCACCCCGCCAATGCCGCCGCCTTCTATTCGATGGTCCGGCAAGCCGGCTTTCGCAACACGCGGATCGTGGTGACCAACTAACTGTAGTTGGCTGCAAGCGAAGGAAGCGAGAAGCAGAGGGTTCGCGGCTGGCGGCTCATATCTCCTCGACGGCGTCGGCAATGTAGCCGCCGGTCTGCCGCTTCCACAGTCGGGCATAAAGCCCGTCGCGTTCGAGCAGCGCCGATGGCGTTCCCTCCTCGACGATTCGACCTTTGTCGAGAACGACGATCCGGTCCATCCTGGCAATCGTCGACAGGCGATGAGCGATGGCGATCACCGTCTTGCCCTCCATCAGGAGCGCGAGCTTATCCTGGACCGCCGCCTCGGCTTCGCTGTCCAGTGCTGATGTCGCCTCATCAAGGACCAGGATTGGCGCGTCCTTGAGCAACACCCGGGCGATCGCGACGCGCTGGCGCTGTCCGCCGGAAAGCTTCACTCCGCGGTCGCCCACGAAGGCTCCATAGCCGGTGCGGTCTTCGCTATCTCTGAGATCGGCGATAAAGCTGTCCGCCTCGGCCAGCATCGCAGCGTGCTCCAATTCCCCTTGCGGGGCATCGGGCCGGCCGTAGCGAATGTTGTCGCCGACGGAGCGATGCAGCAGCGAGACATCCTGGGTGACGACGCCGATGCTCTCCCGAAGGCTGGCCTGGGTTACGCCACGAACATCCTGTCCATCGATCAGGATAGCGCCGCCCTTCAGGTCGAAGAACCGCAGGAGCAGGCTGACAAGGGTCGACTTGCCGGCGCCGGAGAGGCCGACGAGCCCGACCTTCTCGCCGGCACCCACGGTGAGCGACAGGTCTTTGATCACCTTTTGACCCTCTCGATATTCGAACCGGATGTTCTTGAACTCGACTTTGCCTGCCGTAACAGCAAGCGGCTTGGCATCCGGCGCATCTTTTATGGTTGGCGGCGTCGTCACGACCGGCATCGCGTCGCGGATCGTGCCCACCGCCTGGAATATCTGCTGACCCATCTGCAGGAAGGCACGGGAGTTGGCATTGAGCCGCTGAACGATGGCGATCGAGGCGGCGAACTGGCCGATCGTGACGAAGCCGGCGACAAACCCCCAGAGTCCTATGGCGACGTTGGTGAGAAAGAGGACAACGTTGAGCAGGACGACGCCAATGTCGGTTGTCAGATAGATGCGCCTTTCGCGCTGCTGGGTCCCGATGGCGTTTTCCATGATGGCGCGCATCGCGCCCGCCTCACTGTCTTCCGCCGCAAACAGCTTGACCATCTGGATGTTGCTGTAGAGGTCGGTCATGGCGCCGACAACAAGGCTGCGGCCCCGCGCCGACCGGCGCGATCGTTCGGAATATTGGGGTACCGCCACCACCGCGATGGCAATGTTGGCAGCGATCCAGACGAAAACGGGAAGCGCCAGTGGCCAGGACAAGGCGCCAAGCAGAACGAGCGAACCCACGAGCTGCACAAAAAACAGCGGTATTCTGTAAAAGGCGACGACGATCTGCTGCTGCACGGCGGATGCGACTTGCGAAATGCGCGACGCAACCTGGCCTGCGAAGAGATCGTGGAAGAAGGCAAGGTCCTGGCGTTCCACCGCCTTGTGGCCCTACCATTGCATCGCCGCCGGCATGCACACGGCCACCGTCTGGGAGTTCAGCGCATTACCCAGGAAGATGAGCAGCGGCAGTACGGGGAAAACCAGAACGCCGAGAACGGCTAGCGTCAGCCAATCCTCCTGCAGGAAAACCGCCGCGCCCTTGGCACTCACCCCGTCGACAATGAACGAGGCTCCCCAGATCGTCGCGAGGTTGATCCCCTCGACCGCCATCATCAAGACGGTAATGGCCGCAAGAGTACCGCGGAACATCCGCGCGAAATGCAGGAGCAGCGCAAATGGCCCGCTCGCAGGCAACGGCGTCGGTGGGATATCCAGCGGACGGATAATCGTCTCGAAAGGGCGATAAACGAGATCAGAAAACCACATGGCGATGCAAACAGGCGAAGGAGACGGCGACCGCCGGTACTTAAACACGGATTGGGCTAAGCGGGAAAACGCGCGATTTGTTTGTTAACCGCTACCTTGACGTAGACGTGCCCGATTGGTTTGCCAGTTATCCTGTAGCTTTCCACCACGATGCCGACAGAGCGAAGCGGGGAAGAACCGGCTCCCCGGGCATTCGGCGATCATCCGCCACATGCGGCGGCGCCTGCGATGGCGATCAGAGCGCGAGCGAACGGGCTCACGCGGCCCGTTCGTTCGTACCCTCGAAGCTGTTGAGGTTCGTCGAAGTGAAGCCGAGGCAAGCGGCGTTGGCCTCGATGCCAGCGTCCTCAAATTCGATGGCGAAGGCGAGCGTCGTCGCATCGAGGCCAGTCTTCGAGGGGCTGTAGACGGGGCCGAACAATGTGCGACGTGGATTGGACGGGTCTACGTTGACGATACGTGCCGCCGGCGCCTCCTCAAGGAGCCGCAGCATCGCCTGTGTGACGGCGATGACGCCGAACACGTTTGTCTCGAACAGTGCGGGTACCTCGTCGAGAGACGCGACGCTCGGGCGACCCGGCTTTCCCGCATGGGAAATGCCCGGCTTTCCCGTTTGGGAAATGCCTGCATTGTTCACCAGCACGTCGAGACGGCCGAATTCATTGCGGATGCGCTCTGCCGCGGCGGCGATCGAGGCTTGATTCGCGATGTCGAGCTGGAGGGCGCGGCCATCCGCTCCGACGCTCTGTGCAGCCGTCTGCGCATGCTCGAAGTTACGCGACCCCACGAGCACGGTGAGGCCGTGCGTCGCCAGATCCTTGGCGATTTGGAGACCGATTCCGTTGTTGGCCGCGGTGACCAGGGCGACGGGTTTGTCCTGCATGGTGATCTCCTCTTTTTGCATTGACGTGTAGGCAACGAAGCCATGCTGTGCTAATTTCCCCAAGCGGAACTTCATTCCGTTTTTATACGGAACGTTGTTCCGTTTATCAAGTGGAAAATGATGGACGACAAATCGCAGGAGCGGGGTGGTGGCTTGGAGCCTGTAAACTCGACGGATAGGCGCGTGCGTGCAGACGCGCAACGCAACTCCAAGGCGCTGCTCGAAGCGGCAATGGCAGTCTTTGCAACGTCGGGGGTCGATGCTCCGGTGCGAGAGATCGCCGATAAGGCCGGCGTTGGCGTGGGTACGCTCTATCGCCATTTTCCGCAGCGCTCAGACCTGATCGTGGCGGTCTTCCGTAACGAAGTGGATGCCTGCGCAAATGCTGCATCTGTCATTGCGGCCGAATATGAACCCGGCGAAGCGCTGGCCCGATGGATGCAGCGTTACGTGGACTTTATCGCTGCCAAGCGTGGACTCGCGGCGGCTTTCTCCTCAGGCGATCCGGCATACGAGTCGTTGCCGCTCTATTTTCTCGAGAAACTTCGGCCCGCGCTGCAGACCTTGCTGGATGCCGCGACCGAAGCGGGCGATGTTCGCGCAGACGTTGATGCCAAAGAACTATTGTTCGCGATAGCCAGGCTCTGTTCACCAGACCACTATGGCGGAGGCCCCGAGCAAGCACGACGCATGGTCGGCTTGCTGGTGGACGGGCTTCGCTATGGCGGCGCCCCTTCGGTTGGCCCTAAAGTCTAGAAGAAAGCTGTCAGTCTCGCTCCGACGCCTGCGTGAGTTCTCGAAAGTCGGATTGGTCTTGCCGGGGCAGGTGGCCGCCAAACGGTGGGTGACCAAACAAAACCCGCCTCGGAAGCCGGGCGGATCATTGGCGCAAATCAGCACCATGAATAAATTCCTAGCATAGCTGCCGTCACCTGTCAAGTTGAAAATGTCACATCTTGCGGCTTCTGCATGTTGCGGCTTCCGCTCAGGCGGCTTCACCGCGCTGTCTCGCCGACCGACGCTTTTTGCGCCGGCCGCTGATCTCCCATCTTCTGTGGAACCACATCCACTGGCCGGGATCCTCGCGCACCCAGCGCTCGACCACGTCGTTGAGAAGCTGGGTGGTGCCGTGGACGTCGACGCTGCCGCCGGCGGTGCGCGGCAAGGTCAGCTTGTCCTCGATCTCCAGCCGGAAGCGGTTACCCGGCAGGCGCATGCAGCGCGCCGGATAGACATCGCAGTCATAGTGGCGCGCCAGAGTGCCCAGGACCCGGTTGCTCTCGCATGGGCGGCCGAAGAAGGTCGTTGCGAGCCCGCCCGAGAATTTTTGGTCGACCAGCACGCCGATATTGCCGCCTTTCTCCAGGATGGCGGCAAGCGCGAATGAAGCGCCGGTCGAAGAGGGCAGCAGCGACCCCATGGTCGAGCGGCGCGTCGAGAGGATATAATCGGCAAGGTAAGGGTTATTGGGCGGGCGAAACAGCGCCGTGATGTTCATGCCGAAAGTGGCTGCCGCTACCGGAAGCAGCTCGAAATTGCCGAGATGCCCGGTGAAGATGATATGCGGTTTTTGCTCGCCGGCGATCTCGACGAAATGATCGACGCCGCGGACCTCGACGCGGCCCGGCTTCGTCGCTTTCGGGTCGTAATCGAAGAGCGCATCGAGAAAGATGTATTCCGCGGCGAGGCGGGCCATGTTGCCCCACATGTCGGAAGCGATGGCCTGGATTTCGCTGTCGCTCTTTTCCGGATAGGCCTTGCGCAGATTGGCGACGGCGACGTTGTGGCGTCCCACCCAAGGCCCAACGCGGCGGGCGACGCGGTCGGCGAAATTGAGCGCGCTGTCGACCGGCAGCAGACGCAGTACCCAGATCATCGTCATCGCGGCACGCGCAAGCAGCCAATAGTTGAACTGGCGCAGCCGCCTGCCGTGGCGGAACGCCAGGTCCCTGCGGAGCTTCCTGAAGGCGTCGCCGATCATCCCCTAGACCATGATGTTTTCAGACAGCAACATCACGGACTAACCGACGCGCAGTATGATCTTGCCGAACACGTCGCGGCCTTCCATGCGCTTCAGGGCAGCGTCGATGCCGTCGAAGCCGACCTCGGTGTCGATAACCGGAGAAACCAGTCCCGCCGCCATTTTCTGCATGGCGTCGGCCATGTTTCCCATGCGGCAGCCGAAGGAGCCGAGCAGCTTCAGCTGCTGCTGGAACAATTGCATCAGATTGATCTGGGTCGAGACGCCAGAGGTCGAGCCGCAGGTCACCAGGCGACCGCCGCGTTTCAGGCACAGCATCGAGGCGGCAAAGGTATCGGCGCCGACATGCTCGAAGACGACGTCGACGCCCTTCTTCTTGGTCAGCTTGCGCACGACGCCTTCGAAGCGGTCCTCGCGATAGTTGATGACGTGGTCGGCGCCAAGCGCCTTCGCCTTGTCGATCTTGTCGTTCGAGCCGACCGTGGTGATCACGGTGCAGCCCATTTTCTTTGCCAGTTGGATCGCGGCGGAGCCGATGCCCGAGCCGCCGGCATGGATGAGGATGGTTTCGCCGGGTTGCAGCTGGGCATTGTCGAACAGCATGTGCTCGACCGTGCCGAAGGTGACGGGTGCGACGGCCGCCCCGATATCCGTCACGCCGGGCGGGGCAGGGACCAGCAGGCGCGCCGGCAGGTTTATCTTTTCTTGCGCAAAGCCGTCGAGATGGAAGCCGTGAACGCCCGAGACATGTTCGCAAAGATTGTCGCGGCCTTCGCGGCAGGCACGGCAAAGCCCGCAGGTTCGCGCGCCATAGATCGACACAAGCTGCCCGGGCACAAGGCTGGAGACGCCGGGGCCGACCGCCTCGACCTCGCCGGAGGCTTCGGCGCCGACGACCAGCGGCAGCTTGCGCTTGGCAAAGGCCATGCCGCGCCAGCCCCAGACGTCGATATGGTTGAGCGCCACGGCCTTGATGCGCAGCGTCACTTCACCCAGCGCAGGCTGCGGCGGGGGCGGCAGGTCCACCGTTTCAAGGCGGCGGTCCTCGATAAGTTGCAATGCGCGCATTAGGCCTGTCGGTTCTGTTGAGCTGGAAAAGGCTCGCTTAGACCGGTTCCCGCGCCATGACAAGGCAGGTGTTCTGGCCGCCGAAGCCGAAGGAGTTCGACAGCACCGTGCCGACCTCGGCATTGCGCTTCTTGTTCGGCACCACGTCGAGCACGATCGCCGGATCGGGATTGTCGTAATTGATGGTCGGCGGGATGACGCTTTCGCGCATGGTCATCAGCGAAAACGCGGCCTCGACGGCGCCGGCGGCCGACAGCGTGTGGCCGATCATCGATTTGTTCGACGAGATCGGCATCGAGCCGATCCGCTCGCCGAACACGGTCGACAGCGACAGATGCTCCATCTTGTCGTTTTCCGGGGTCGAGGTGCCATGGGCGTTGACATAGTCGATCTCGTCTTCGCTCAGGCCTGCATCGGCAAGGGCGGCGCGAACCGCCGCGATCGCCGGCGAACCGTCCGGCTTCGAGCGGGTGCGATGGAAGTCGTCGGCCTTTTCGCCGCAGCCGCGCAGGATGCCGAGGATGGTCGCGCCACGGGCGAGTGCGGCCTCCAGCGATTCCAGCACCAGCGCGCCGGAGCCTTCAGCAAGGACAAAACCGTCGCGATCCCTAGAGAATGGCTTGGATGCCTTTTCGGGAATGTCGTTGTGGGTGGAGAGCGCGGAAAGCAGCGAGAAACGGATCAGCGCCTCGGCGGTCGCCGAACCGTCGGCGCCGATCGACAGCGCCCTGTCGCATTCGCCGCGGCGGATCGCCTCGACGCCGAGCTGGATCGAGGTGGCGCCCGAGGCGCAGGCGGTCGACAGCGTGATCGGCAGGCCGCGTGTCCCAAAACGGTCGGCGAGCCGGTCGGCGATCGAACCGAACTGCGTGGTTTCGAAAACATCGAGTTCCTTCAAGCCCCGCGCCACGCGAAGCAGCCTCTCGGCGCCGATGTCGTCCTTGTCGGAATTGTAGAGCGAAAAGCGCTCGCTCCAGTCGAGTTCGACCGGCGGCGAAGCGAGGAAAAGCGGCCCGCCGAAATCGCCCGAATCAAGGCCGGCTTCGGCCACGGCTTCCTGCGCGGCGATCTCGGCGAGATCGTTGGTAAGAAGGCTGGCGCCCTTGGAGCTCGAAGGCAGGAAATCGACCGTGCCGGAGATGCGGGTGTTCAGATGGTCGACCGGAAAGCGGGTGATCGGATGGATGCCGGACTTGCCCGCTGTGAGCGCTGCCCAATTGTCGGCCTTGCCGACACCCAGCGACGTCACCACGCCGATACCGGTGACGGCGACGATCGGCCTGCCCATGTGGTCGTTCAGATTGGCCATGACTTGTCCTGGACCTTTATTCGGCGGCGTTGACCAACGCCATGCCCTCGAATTGGTGATAGCCGATCGCCGTTGCAAGGACGGTCGCGGGAATGCCGTCGAACGGCTTCTCGTTGGCGGTGTCAAAAGCCGGGTAGGCGGCCTTGCGCTCGACGGCCAGTGCCGCCAGCGCCACGGCAAAGGGAAACTGCGCTTCCTTCATGTGGCCGGTCAGCGTCGAAAAGCCGCGTGCGGCAATCGCCGGATGGGCGTCGAGCGCGGATTTCTCGGCAGCAGTAGCGGCATGGGCGCCCGAAGCGCCTGAAATCGTCAGCAACTCGCCGTTCGGCAATGCTGCCTGCGTGAGCAGCGCGGCAATCTCGCCATCGAGCTCGCCCTGCCGGCGTTTGGCGCGTCCCGACACGACGGGGCCGAGCTCGGCATAGATCTTTCGCCCGCGGCTGATCGCGTGCTCGCGCTGTTCCAGGACGAGAAACGCGCCGCCGGATCCGGTCACCACGCCGCCGCCTTCGGCGCCCTGTCTCTGCCAGACCGGTTTCCAGGGGCCACGATGCAGATAGCCGGCCAGTTCGTAGCCAAGCAGCATGTCGGAATGCTCGGTCTGGAAGGCGCCGCCGACCAGTATATGCGTCGACTGGCCGGAGCGGATGCGTGCGGCGGCCGTCTCGACAGCGGCGACGCCGGCACCTTCCTCGCCCATGAAGGTGCGCGACGATCCCGTCACCTTGTGAACGATGGAGATGTTGCCGGCGAGCAGGTTTGAGAGCTGTGCCAGAAACAGCGTCGGCCGCAATTCGGTGGTCAGTTTCTCGTTGAGCAGCACGTCGCGGTCGTTGCGGCTTTCCGAAGCGGCGAGAATGTCGGCGTCGACCGCCTCGTCGCGCTCGCCGCCGCCGGCAGCCACCACCATGTCCATGGTCGTGCAGAGTTCGTCATTGCCCTTGATGCCGGCGTCGTCCAGCGCCATGCCGGCGGCGTAGGTGCCGAGCCTCTGCCAAGTCTCCATCTGCCGCTGGTCGCCGCGCTTGGCGATCTGCAGGTTCCAGTCGATCTCCGGCAGCGGGTGGACGGTGTAGGGCGAGAAGCGCGCGGGTTCGAGCACGGGTTCCAGGCCCGGCTGGACGAGTTTGCGCCAATGCGCATCCGGACCTTCTCCCAGCGAAGAGACAAGGCCAATGCCAGATATGACGACGTGGTGGGGGCTGCTCATGAGCGGCTTTGTGGGTCAGGCGGCGGAGCGCGTCAAGATCACGCGCTCAACTGGACGTCAGGCGTTCTTGGCCGCGACCAGTGCGTCGATCTTGGCGCACAGGTTTTTCATGACGAAGTAATCGTCGGTCGAGGCCTTGCCGTCATTGACCTCTTGCGTCCACTTTTCCAGCGGCACCTTGATGCCGAATTCCTTGTCGATGGCAAAGACGATGTCGAGGAAGTCGAGGCTGTCGATGCCGAGATCGTCGATGGTGTGACTTTCAGGGGTGATCGTGTCGATATCGATCTCACTGGTGTCGGCGATGATCTTGGCGACTTTGTCGAACGTGGTGGACAAGGGCTTTTCCTTCGGGTTGCGGGCGGAATCTGTCCGCATGTGTTTGCGCGCTGTCTAATCGGTTTTTCCGGGCAGGAAAAGGCCTGATACGCCGGGCGCAGATGGGGTGACTGTTCTGCCAAGGCAAGAGGGGCGCCGGCAACCCGCCCGGCGATGTGCCGAAACCTTCGCGGCGACCTGGAGACGACCGGCCATTTGCAGCGCATCTATGGAATGGAGCTTGGCGCGGTGGACAGCCATCGCGCCGAAACCGGCGGGAAGGGAATACCGAACTCCCTTGAGCGCAGCCACAGAACCGTGCTTCGGCAACAGTCGACAGCGTGGTGAGCGCGCAGTTGGCGCGCCCACCGTCTCAATTCAAGCGATCAGGCCAACAGCACCGCCTCGTTAGTCAAGCACGACCACGGCTTCCACCTCGAACAGCATGGGATCAATTGCGAGCTTGGGAACGGGAACCAGTGTCTGTGCCGGCAGCGTGTCGCCGAACATCTCCTTGACGTTCTTGGTCAGCACCTCAAGCTTTGACATATCGTGATCGACCACGAAGACCGTGAGCTTGGCGACCTGATCCGGCCTGGCACCGAGCGCATCGAGGGCGGTGCGCAAATTTGCGTAGGCCTGCACAACCTGGACAGCGAAGTCGGGCGACAACGCTCCCGTGCTGTCTTGTCCGCCCTGTCCGGAGATGTAAGCAACTCGGGTATTGCTGGGCGTGATCACTGCCGTGCTGTAGCCATTCGGCGACGGGTCGTAGAGGTTTTGCGGATTGACGATGGTCAGCTTGAGATCATTCTCATTCGCTGTCGTCGCAGTGGGAATGCCCATGGTCATGATGATTAACCCTCCGATAAGCAGATGCTTGATTGCGCGTGACATGATTTTCTCTTGGCTCTGCGGAACTGCGAGCAACGTATCCTCGCGGTCGCATGATTGAATTTTGCGTATCGCCCATACGACTCGTACGAGGTACGATTTAATCGTATGGTACGCCGTACGAGTCAATCGTTCAAGATCGACATTCATCGCGTTGCCGGTCAAAATCGACATCCGAACAGCGAGGAAGAAGGATGGCAGCCAAACGTAGCGGCGCCCGGAGCAAACGCTCTCAACGGACAAGCGAGTGGCTCCAGCCAGCGGGAGAGCCGCGCAGCGAACCGCCTCTCTCTCGGGAACGCATCGTGGCGGCCGCGGTAGAACTGCTGGACGCTCATGGGGCCGACGGATTGACGATGCGCCGGCTGGCCGATGCCCTCGGCTCGGGCGTGATGAGCCTATATTGGCACGTCGACAACAAGGAGAATGTCTTCGATCTGGCGCTCGACTCGGTGCTCGAATATCGCGGGCCATCGCAAATAGCTCAGTCTGAAGACTGGCGCGGAGAAGTCGTTCATATGCTCGAAGACTGGCGCGCCAGCATGCTGCGCCATCCTTGGTCGGCATCGCTGTTGCCGCGCCGGGCGCTCGGCCAGAACATCCTCAGCCGCTTAGAGTTGCTGAGCAAGACCTTGTCCAGAGCCGGTGTTGCGGACGCAGATCTGAACGTCGCGATATGGTCGCTCTGGAACTATGTGATGGGCGCCACCGTCACCCGGGCAAGCTTCGACCTTTCGGACGAGGACAGGGCCGCAGCGCAGCAGCGCCTTACAAGTCCCAGCGAACGCTACCCGACAATCGAACGCTCTCGTCTGCTGCTGGACAACGATTGGGATGGTGCTTTCCGGAAAGGCCTCGGGTTTCTGCTCGATGGCCTTTCTCCAAGATAATGACTTCCTGACATGAACGCCGGTTCCAGCGCGGATTAGAAGGTGACGCGGCCGAGCACGCGCAGGCCGTCGTCTTGCGGCTCGACGATCACGGCTTCGCCTTCGCGCGGCGAGATGCCGGTGAGGGCCATTATGTTTTCCAGATGGGTGACCATGACCACATTGTCGGAGCCGGAATAATTGCGGATCTCGGCCATGATCGCCTCGAGCTGGGCGGCTTTCTCGCTCGCGTCGGTCTTCAACAGGTCAAGCGGCGCGAACGGTTCCGGCTCTGCTCTGAAAGCGATGCTAGCGGTGTCGAGGCAGCGGCAATAGCGGCTCGACAGCATGCGCTCGATGGGCGCGGCGCGGGCGGCGAACAGCGCGCCGATCTTGCGCGCCTGCTGCTTGCCACGCACCGAGAGGTTGACCTGGGTCGCACATTTCTCGATGTCGAAATTCGCCGGATCGGTGGCGCCGGTGACCATGGCATGGCGGAGCAGCACCACATGCCCGCCGTCGCGCAACAGCGCCCAGCCGGCTTCAGTCGCATGGGCCGCGGCGGGAACGACGAGCAGCAATAGAGTCAGCACAAATCGAAGCATCAGACGTCCTTTTCCGGCCACCGCAGATGGGTTGCGGTGACCTGATATAGGGACGGCAAAGCCGGCTGAAAAACAAGGCATGACCGATCCCGGCTGTTTGCCAGCACAGGCCGCTTCGGAAGGCGGGGCGATTGCGCTGCAATCGCGGCTCGCCTATCAGGAGAAAAATGTCTCCACTCATCGAAACCGTCCTTTTTGTCTTCGGTCTTGTCGCGCTCGGCTATCTGGCCGGGCTCACCGGCTATTTGAAGGCCGAGGCGGGCGCGGCCATCGCCGAATTCGCCGTCGGGGTGGCGATGCCGCTGCTTCTGTTCCGCACCATGGTCAACGCCGATTTCCATGGCGCAGCGCCCTGGTCGTTCTGGGGAGCGTATTTTGCGGCGGCAGCAATCACATGGGCCGCCGGCCATCTGGTCACCACACGGGTGTTCGGGCGCGACGCGCGTGCGGGAGTCGTCGGCGGCGTGTCGTCGGCTTTTTCCAATCTCGTCCTGCTCGGCATCCCGTTCGTGCTCGGCACATTCGGGCCAGATGGGTTCGAAGTGCTGTCGCTGCTGATTTCCGTGCATCTGCCGACGATGATCATGGCGTCGATCATCCTGTTTGAGATTTTTGGCCGCGGTGACGAGCACGTGCATCCGCTGCGCATCATCCGGCGCTTCCTTCATAAAGTGTTTTCCAATCCGCTGATCATCGGCATCCTGGCCGGATGGGTGTGGCGTTTCACCGACCTGCCATTGCCGGCGCTGGCTGTCCGGCTGGTCGACGCGTTGGCCAACATCGCCGGACCGGTCGCCTTGTTTGCCATGGGGCTTGGCCTATGCCGTTTCGGCATTTCCGGCAACGTGCGGCCGGCGCTGGCGCTGTCGGCGCTGAAGCTGCTGCTGATGCCGGCCGTCGCGCTCGGCCTGGTCTGGCTGCTTGGCTTGCCGCCGCTGTCGGCGAAGGTGGCGGTGGTGGCGGCCGCGCTGCCATCCGG
This sequence comes from Mesorhizobium sp. WSM4823, assembly GCF_055811195.1. Taxonomy (NCBI): domain Bacteria; kingdom Pseudomonadati; phylum Pseudomonadota; class Alphaproteobacteria; order Hyphomicrobiales; family Phyllobacteriaceae; genus Mesorhizobium; species Mesorhizobium sp. WSM4823. The sequence goes on along the minus strand of NZ_JBVVQL010000005.1, from coordinate 177,339 downwards.
GGTCAATTCCTACCTGATTGCCACGCAGTTCAACACCGGCCAGGCATTGGCATCGAACCAGATGACCATCGCTACTGCCTGCGCGGTCATCACTACGGCGTTCTGGCTGACGGTGGCCGTCCACGTGTTTGGATAGTTCCGCGACACGGTGATTTTGACAGGTTGGATGCCGGTCGGCAATTTTGGTGGCAATCGCAAGCCTCTAGGATTGGCTGAGACATCCCTCCCTTCGTCATCCCAGGGCGGAGCAAGGAGCGAAGCGACGCGGCGCAGACCCTGGGATCCATGCCGTCGCATAAGAGCGTTGCAGCGGTGCAAAGCCTTTGATGCCGGACGGACAGCTGGGGCGCGAAGGATCGCTACAGAGCAGCTTTACCTCCGAACCGCTGCATTCTTCGGCTAATGTAACGGCATGGATCCCAGGGTCTGCGCTCCGCTTCGCGTCGCTCCGCCCTGGGATGACGGAGGGAGGGGCCAAGCGCAAAACCGGGCCTCGCCTAACGCTGGCCCAAACCCTATATGCCATCTTGCGATTGATTGCGGGGCTTGCCCTAGGTAAAGAGCAATGGCTCCAGGCGTGCCGGCATCGATGCCATTGCGCACGCCCGTCAAAGAAATCCAGATACCGGCCCGTCAGTGCGCCGAACGGAGGCTAGACCATGCTTCAGAAAACCAGCCATTTCATGCGCCAGGCCAATCTCATCAATGGCGAGTGGGTGCAGGCCGACAGCGGCCAGACGGTCGACGTCAACAATCCGGCCACCGGCCTCAAGATCGGCACCGTGCCGAAGTCCGGCAAGGCCGAGACACGTCGCGCCATCGAAGCCGCCGACGAAGCTTTCAAGACCTGGCGCAAGACCACCGCGCTCGAGCGTTCGAAGCTGTTGCGCAAGCTGCATGACGCGATGATGGACAATCAGGATGTGCTGGCCGAGCTGCTGACCATCGAGCAGGGCAAGTCACTGTTCGAATCGAAGGGCGAGATCGGTTCGGCCGCATCCTACATCCTGTGGTTCGCCGAAGAAGGCCGCCGCACCTATGGCGATGTCGTGCCGTCGCCCTGGGCGGACCGCCGCATCCTGGTGACCAAGGAGCCGGTCGGCGTCATCGCCGCCATCACGCCATGGAATTTCCCGTCCTCGATGCTGGCCCGCAAGCTCGGCCCGGCGCTTGCCGCCGGCTGCACCGCTGTCGTCAAACCGGCGTCGCAGACGCCTTATTCAGGCCTTGCCTGGGGCGCGCTCGCCGAAGAAGTCGGCTTCCCCAAGGGCGTCATCAACATCCTGACCGGCGCCGCCGGCGAGATCGGCGACGAGATCTGCGCCAACCCGCTGGTCAAGAAGATCACCTTCACCGGCTCGACCGAGGTCGGCAAGATCCTGATCCAGAAGTCGTCGACGACCGTGAAGAAAGTGTCGATGGAGCTTGGGGGAAATGCGCCGTTCCTCGTCTTCGACGACGCCGACATCGAGCGTGCCGTCACCGGTGCGATCACTGCGAAATATCGCAATTCGGGCCAGACCTGCGTGTGCACCAACCGCTTCCTGGTTCAGGCTGGCGTCTATGACAAGTTCGTTGAAAAGCTCGCCGCCGCCAGCAACGGCCTGAAAGTCGGTTCCGGCCTCGAGGACGGCGTGCAGCAGGGGCCACTGATCGACGAGAAGGCAGTCGAGAAGGTCGAGGAACTGATCGCCGACGCCACCGCCAAGGGCGGAAAGGTCGTGGCCGGCGGCAAGCGCCATGCGCTGGGCGGCTCGTTCTTCCAGCCGACGGTGATCGCGGATGCAACGCCGAAGATGCGCTTCATGAAGGAGGAGATCTTTGGCCCGGTAGCGCCGGTGTTCAAGTTCGAGACCGAAGAGGAAGCGATCGCACTCGCCAACGACACCGAATTCGGCCTCGCCTGCTATTTCTACACCGGCGATCTCGGCCGCGCCTTCCGGGTCATGGAAGGGCTGAAATACGGCATGGTCGGCGTCAATGAAGGCTTGATCACCACGCCTGAGGCGCCGTTCGGCGGCGTCAAGGAATCGGGCCTCGGCAAGGAAGGCGGACATCAGGGCATCGAGGATTATCTCGACACCAAATATGTCTGCATCGGCGGCCTCGGCCTTTGATTGGGGCCGCTCTCTGATTGAGTGGGGTCTGTTGACTATCGACAGACCCAAGCCGGCCCGAGAGGCCAGGCGGGAATCGATCGACCAACTGGCGTTTCGGGCATGGCGATGAAGGACGGCGAGGTCTTCGGCATGACGCAAGCGGGTGAGGCCGTCCGCCGCTTCACCATCCGCGGCGGCGGCCTCACCGCCAACATCATAGGGCTGGGTGCGATTATCCAGGATCTGCGCCTGACCGGGCACGATGCGCCGCTGGTGCTCGGCTATGACAGTTTCGAGCCCTACGAGACGGACACGGCTTTCTTCGGAACCGTCGTCGGACGCTATGCCAACCGCATCCGCGACGGCCGCTTCACGATCGCCGGCCAGCGCTACCAGACCGAGCGCAATTTCCTCGACAAGCACACGCTGCATGGCGGCTCGCAAGGTTTTTCCCACCGGCCATGGGAAGTTTCGCTGCATGGCAGGGATTTTGTCACCCTGACCCTGCATGATCCCGACGGCACGATGGGCTTTCCCGGCGCGCTTGACGTGACCTGCACCTACAGGCTGAAGATCCCCGGCACGCTCAGCGTCGAGATGACCGCCACCTGCGAGGAGCCGACGCTGTGCAACCTCACCCAGCATTCCTATTTCAACCTGGATGATGGCGGCGCCGGCGACATCCTCGACCATCGGCTGATGCTGAACGCCGGCGCCTATCTTCCGGTCGATGGCGACCTGATCCCGACCGGCGTCGTGAAACCGGTCGACGACACGCCGTTCGATTTCCGCCAGGCGCGGCTGCTGCGCATGGAGAGCGAGGGCAAGCAGCTTGCCTACGACCATAATTTCTGCCTTGCCGCGACGCGCGGACCGCTCAGGCAGGCGTCATGGGCACAAGGGGCAAATTCCGGCGTCGAGATGGAACTCTGGACCACGGAGCCGGGCGTCCAGCTCTATACCGGCCAGTATCTGGCGCCGCCTTCGCCGGGACTAGGGGGACGTCATTACAAGGCCTTTTCGGGCTTCTGCCTGGAACCGCAGGTCTGGCCGGACGCGCCGAACCGGCCGTATTTCCCACAGGCGACGCTATGGCCGGGCCAGATCTACCATCATGTGACGGAATACCGGTTCAGGCTGCCTTACGCATGAGCTGGAAGCCGGTACCGGATTTTACGGTGCTACCTTCGGTTCGGAAAGCGATCATGTCCGCCGTCCAGGCAGACAGATGCCCTGGCCGAGACAGCAGGTCCGCTCTAAGGAGCATACGCTCCCAAGCGAACCTGAAGCCCATCAACGCTGTGGTACCTGCTTCGTCAAATGGCTTGGCCGCCGGACACTTCGATCCGCTGGGCATTCACCCAGCGATTATCCTCGGATAACAAGCTGGCGATCATCGGCCCGATATCGTCCGGCATGCCGACGCGGCCGAGCGCAGTCATTTCCGCGAACACCTTGTTGAGATCAGGCATGTCGCGGACAGCGCCGCCAAGGAAATCGGTTTCGATCGCGCCCGGCGCCACCGTGTTGACCGCGATGCCGCGGGCGCCCAACTCCTTCGCCATATAAACGCTAAGCACCTCGACCGCGCCCTTTACCGCGGAATAGGCGGCGAAACCCGGGTACGACATCCTGGTGAGGCCCGAGGAGAGGTTTACGATACGTCCGCCGTCCGCGATCAGCGGCAGCAGCTTCTGGGTGAGGAAGAACACGCCCTTGAAGTGGACATCAACCAGCCGGTCGAACTGCGCCTCGGTCGTCTCTGCGATCATAGCCATGTCGCCATGGCCGGCATTGTTCACCAGATGATCGAACGTCTCGCGCTGCCAGGTTTCGCGCAATACTGCCTGCAGGCGCTCAGTGAAAGAAGCGAAGGTGGCGACGTCGCCGGTGTCGAGTTGCAGGGCGGCCGCTCTGCGGCCGGTTGCCTGAATCTCTGCGACGACGGCCCGAGCGTCCTCGCTCCGGCTATGGTAGGTGAGGACAACGTCACCGCCGCGGCGTGCGATGCCGAGTGCGGTGTTGCGCCCGAGTCCGCGGCTGGCGCCAGTAACGAGTGTGATCTTGGTCATGGCCTGCTCCTTTGTTTGCACCACTGCTGTGGCCGGGCTGATATCGGCCCGGTGGGCAGGCTTTTGTTGCCGGAAGCTCGGTTGTTTTTGCCTAATCCTCCAAAACTCTTTGCGTGTCGGGCAGCAAAGGAATAGTTTCGGTCCATGACCGCGCTCCTCAATGCCGTCCGCCGCTATGCAGACGCCAATGCCGACCCAGACGGCATGGCGCACACCCCGATACCGGGTCTCAACACGGTGCGGGCGACGGCACCCAGCGATCTGGTCTACGACATCTCCCGACCGCTTGCCTGTCTGGTGGTCCAGGGGAGCAAGCACGTCACGATAGGTACTCAGGGCGTCGCTTTCTCCGCCGGGGATTCGCTGCTGATCACGGCAGACGTGCCAACGGTGAGCCAGATCACCCGCGCCAGCATCGCAACCCCTTACTATTCGCTGGTTCTGGAACTCGACCCGGCGGTCATCGCGGAGCTGAGTGTGCAAATAGGCGCTCAGCATGTGGCCGACCACGCGCCCGTGCGGGTTGACCCGACTGACGCTGAGGTCGCCGATGCGGCCCTGCGTTTGATGCGGCTGCTCGATCGCCCTGCATCGGTCCCGGTGCTGCAGGCCCAGCTTGTGCGCGAGATGCACTATTGGCTGCTGGCCGGACGGCACGGGTCGGCGATCCGACATCTGGGGTGGCCAGACGGTCACGTGCAGCGCGTGGCGCGCGCGGTCGCAGTGCTTCGGGCAGAGTTCGCGCAGCCTTTGCCGGTCGAGCGCCTGGCGGCTTTGGCCGGGATGAGTACGTCCTCATTCCACCAGCACTTTCGAGCCATAACCTCGCTCTCTCCCCTGCAATTCCAGAAACAATTGCGCCTGATTGAGGCGAGGCGGCTGATGCTATCGGAGGGAAAGACTGCGAGTAGCGCGGCATTCGCGGTCGGCTACGAAAGCGTGTCGCAGTTCACCCGGGAATATGGTCGTCTGTTCGGCCGGACGCCTGTGCGGGATGCCAAAGAAGCGAGAGGCAGAACCTTGGCCGCCGCTTGAGGGTCGATACCCCCGGAGGCGCAAAGCAGCCACGAAGCGCGAGCGGAGAGTACTGTCGCGCGTCGAGCGCAGAAGGGGATCATCCGCTTCGGGCGAACGTGCGACGCCTGTAATCGGCGGTTCCCTCGGAATGCCGCCACACTTGTTACTCCCACCCTCCGCTTTCCGGTGCCAAACTATCTCCACACCACAACGCGCGATGGGCAGCGAATGCAAAGGCGCTTCAGTCACCGGCGCCGGAATTCGCCCAAATCAGGAGGTATCAAAGCCATGACTGCATCAGCCAAGAACGGTCGGACAAGCGGACAGCCCGCCATGCATACACCACCGGTCGTGTCGCCACAGGCGTGGGAGGCGGCCCGCGAGCAACTGCTCGTGAAGGAAAAGGCCCAGACCCGCGCCCGCGACGCGCTGGCCGCCGAGCGGCGGCGGATGCCGTGGATGGCGGTGGAGAAGAATTATGCGTTCGAGGGGCCTGACGGAAAGGCCAGCCTGCTCGACCTGTTCGACGGTCGGCGTCAGCTGATCGTCTACCGCGCCTTCTTCGAGCCCGGCGTGTTCGGCTGGCCCGACCATGCCTGCCGGGGCTGCTCCCTTGTGGCCGACCAGGTCGCCCATGTCGCTCACCTGAACGCCCGTGACACCACCCTTGTCTTCGTCTCGCGTGCGCCACAGGCCGATATCGCGCGGCTGAAGGCGCGGATGGGGTGGGAGATGCCGTGGTTCACGCTCACCGACAGCTTCGACGCCGACTTCGGCGTGGACCAGTGGCATGGTCACAACGTGTTCATCCGCGACGGCGACCGCGTGTTCCGCACCTACTTCATCGACAACCGCGGCGACGAGCAGATGGGCGGCACCTGGAACTACCTCGACATCACGCCCCTGGGCCGGCAGGAGGCCTGGGAGGACTCGCCCGAAGGCTATCCCCAGACCCCGGCCTACAAGTGGTGGAACTGGCACGACAGCTACGCCGCGGATCCAGCAGCCGACAAGAAGTGGGCCGAGGTGTCGGAGGCCGGAGAGGCGGCGTTCCGGGAGGCCAGCACGAAGGCGTGAGTAAGGCCTGTTCCGGTGAATCGGGCGGACGGCGACGGTTGGTCTGAGGGCCATCGATCCGCCGCCCGCTCCTGATCGCGTTTGGTAGTGAGTTATACGGTCCCGGTCTTGCGAACACCGGACGGACCTTGCGCGCGCTCTCATCACGCTTCTGCGGCGACGACGGCTTGCAGTTGCTCAGGGTGCTCCGCCGCTACTCACGCGGATTTGACGACCAAAAATGGGCGCTTGTGGGTAACCGGTCTCGCCCGGAACCTCGCGGCGGGAGCCGGACGGCCGACATAAAAACCCTGGATTTCATCTATGTCGAATTCGCGGATTAGAGCCATCTGCTTGTCTGTTTCCACGCCTTCGACCAAGATTTTATGGCCGCGGTTTCGGACCAGGGCGATGATGTCTTGCAGCATCGCCTTGCCCCTTGGGGTGCCGCAGTCATGAAGAAACGAGCGGTCAATCTTCACTGTATCGAAGTCGATAAGACGAAGCCATGAGAGGCCGGCGAAGCCGGTGCCGAAATCGTCAAGCCATATCCTGATGCCAAGCAGCTTCAGGTCGCTGATGCAGCGAAGAATGTCGGAGTGCATCTCCATCTCCAGCCCTTCGGTGATTTCGAAGGCAAGCCTGCTGCCGGCTACGCCGGTCTCGCTCAAAATGGCTGCAACAGACGTTGCGAAGCCGGGCGTCTTGAGCTGAATTGGAGAGACGTTGACACTCACGACACGGATGTGATCGTCGACCAGGAGTTCAGCGCACACTGTCTTTATGGCCCAGCGCCCGAGTTCCAGGACCGCGCCTGTTCGTTCCGCGACGGGAATGAACAGGCCCGGGGGAACCAATGTGCCGTCCAGCATCTTGAGCCGCATCAGCGCCTCGACAGCTTCAACTCGGCCCGACGCGACATTCTGGATAGGTTGGTAGACGAGTGAAACGAGATCCTGGCCGATCGCGATCTTCAGCAAAGCCGCAACGTTCTCGCTCTCATCGCTGCTCTGGGGATCGTTGGGATCGAACAGCCAAGTACAATTGCGGCCGCCCGCTTTTGCCAGATAGAGCGCGCGATCGGCCTCGTAGATGATCTTCTCCAGCTTGGCGCCAGTCTGCACCCTGGTGAACGCAGCCCCAACGCTCACCGTCACCACCGAGGTTCCATCTCTCCGGTGCTCGTGGGGAAGCGCCAGGTTCTGCACCGTGCTTCGAATGGCCTCCGTAATATCTGCGACCTGTTCTCTTTTTTCCATGCGGGCCAGGACAATGAATTCTTCACCGCCGTATCGGCCGATCGAGCCATTGTGCTGCTTGACCATATCGGCAAGGGCATTGGCGACAAGAACCAGGCAGCGGTCGCCCTCTTGATGCCCATAAAAGTCGTTGAACCTTTTGAAAAAGTCCACGTCGATGAGGATCGCAACAAAACTGCTGCCAAATTTTTGCCAGTCGCTCCAGTAGTCCCGCAGCTTCTCGTCGATCGCCCGCCGATTCTCCAGGCCCGTAAGCGGATCGGTTCTCGACAGACTCAACAGTGCCTGTCCGCGTTCGGTGGCTTCCTTGTGCTGGATTTTGGCTTCGAGGGCATTCAGGAAGACGTTGTAGCGCTCCTCGTTCAGCTTCCAGTTTACGTAAGATGTAAAGGTGAAGCATGATATGTAGAAGGTTCCAAATACCATTTTGTACGTCAGTGTGGAGGGCACAAGATAATTTACGATATATAAAATTACCAGTATTATCGCTGAAGTTAGAATAGAAACACTGAATTTAAATGTGAAAAATAGATTAGCACTCATCATGAATATGGTGCCGAATACCATGTAGTAGGAGACACTTTCCTTGTCCGCGCCCATAACCGCTGGGCAAAGCCAGCCAACATAGCCAAAGATGATGGCTCCGGCGCAAGTCACGTCGATCCATTCCGTTGCGACTCCCCGGCGAAGTTGCGCCTCCAAGATCAGGAGCGCAGTCATTCCGACCGCGAAGCGTGCCGTGATCGTATAGATCGCCACATCCGGAATCAGCAGCAGATCCGTTGCCGAAAACATCAGATAGATGGCAACGGCGATCCAAAGCCCCGGCCTGGCGTCCATTCTTCGCTTCGCCTGGCCTTCCTTTCGGTAGAGGTTGCGAAGCTCGTCGGACCGCGGTTCGTAGTGCAGCTCGAACGGTTCCGCATCGGCAATGTCCGCCAATGCAGGTGACGCGCGTTCGTTCGTCACGACAAATCCCGTTTGAACGGGGCTTTGTATTCCAAACTCATTTCTGGCTTCTGCCCCCACGCCGGCCGACTCCTCAGGCGCGACAGCGATTGCGGCGCCTCGCACACAATATGCAGTCGCGCAAATAGGCTTTCGTTAACTCGTATCGGGAATTCGACCCGCAAGGCGTCCAAAGAACTGGGATGGTTGGCGAAGAATTAACGACACCGTTAAAATGCCGAGTGTGTGTGTCTTGGCAAAGATAAAATTTTACGCAATATCTAGCTAATATCTAGCTAATTGTAATTATGGAGTCTGCGGTGGCAACCATCCTCGATGGCAAAAGTCTGATCACTGCCGAGACGATCGCCGCCAGTCTCCCTCGAGGAAAGCTCGAGCTCCATCGCAAAGCGTTCGAAACCGCCCGAGCGGAGCTTGCGCTCGTTCTCCACTCGACACACCAGCAAGTCGAACAACGAAAAGATCCCGCGGAGGTCATTCGTCGTCTGATGTCGTACCTCGACGCAACGCGTTCCAAGGTTCATCCGGACGTTTGGCAAGCATTGATACCGGTCGTGCAGAACCACCCGATATTGGAGTACTTTCTCGAGGATCCGCTCACGCGGTGGTCCCATGACAAGCCCAGAGGTTATTCTGGCGACGCGCAGTTGCTCGACTACATCTATTGTGATCCGCACGTGGCCGAGAGCGTGGCCAGCGCCTCGGAGATCGGCAAGGCACTCTACAGCCACACCAAGGATGTACCGTCGTGCGTCGCGGCACGGGAACGGCGCGATCTTTTGACCCGGTATGTCGATGAGATTGCGATCAAGAATGGACCGCAGACCGAGGTCCTGGCGATTGCGGCGGGCCATTTAAGGGAGGCCAATCGTTCCGTCGCCTTGCGGGAGGGCCGTCTCAAGCGCTGGGTTGCGCTCGATCAGGATCCTCAGAGCGTTGGATTGATCACGCGAGACTTCCAGGGCACCGCGGTCGAGGCCATCGACGGCTCGGTACGGACCGTGCTTACGAGAGGCCACAAGCTTGGCAAATTCGACTTCATCTATGCCTCCGGCCTTTACGACTACCTTGCGCACAACGTCGCCGTGAAGCTCACCAAAACCTGCCTGCAGATGTTGAAGCCGAACGGGACATTCCTGTTCGCGAATTATGCAGAGGGCAACCCCGACGCCGGCTACCGGGAGACGTTCATGAACTGGGTACTGCTGCTGCGGTCGGAAGCCGATATGTGGAACATCATCAATGCCAGCGTCGACCGCAACACCGTCGAGGCGCAGGTGTTTTTTGGCGAGAATCGCAACGTGCTTTATGGCGTCATCCAAAAGCGCGCATAACCACTGCCTTGGGCTGCAAGGTGCCGTCCGTTGGCGGCAGCCATCGTGATTGTATTTTGTTGCTAATCTTCGAACGCCGCCCTTAGCGTCTGGAACGGCGCCAGCGCGCCGCGCACCTGCACGACGCTTGCTGCGACGCGATGCGCGCGCAGCACGGCCTCGGTCGGGGCATGGCCGGCAAGCCGGGCGGCGAGATAGGCGCCATTGAAGGAATCGCCGGCACCGGTCGTATCGACGGGCGCGGCGACATGCACGGCCGGAACGGGCCGTAGCGTTCCGTTGGCGGCGATCAGCGCCGGCTCCTCGCCATTCTTGACGACGACTTCGCCGACCAGCTTTCCCAGCCGCTCGGCGGTTGCCTGCGGCGCTGCGTCGCCGAACAGCATCTGCTCGTCGGGGAAGGTTGGCAGCGCGATGTCGGTGACTGCGAGTGCGTCGAGGATCGCGGCCTGCGCTTCTTCACGCTGGTGCCACAAGCGCGGCCGGTAGTTGGGGTCGAAGGCGACGAGCGAGCCGGCGGCGCGCGCCTTGGCCACAGCCGCCAGCAACGTCTTGCGCGCGGCTTCGTCGAGAATTGCCAAAGTGATTCCGGAAAAGTAGACAAGCGCTTGGTTTTCAAGGCTTTTCGCCAAGGCGGCCGCATCGGAGGCAAGCTGCCTTGCGGCCGCATCGCCGCGCCAGTAGGTGAAGGAGCGTTCGGCGCCGGTCAGCGTGATCGCATAAAGGCCGGGCCGTGCGCCTGCTATGACCGGGCTGGCGCCGATGCCGATGCCGTTTTGCGCGAAGAAATCGATCTGGTCGCGCGAGAACGGATCGTCGCCGAAGGCCGAAACATAGGTCGCCGGCCGCTCGCCGCTCAACGCATGCAGCGCCCACAACGTGTTGAACGTGTCTCCGGCAAAGCCCATGCGCCAGTTCGACCCCGTCTGGCCTGAAAGTTCGAGCATGCATTCACCGATCGAGGCGACGCCGTTTCCTGTCATAAATCCTCCTCCTAGTGCATGTCGCCCAAAAGCTTGCCCTTGGCCTGACCCCAGGGTGCGCAGCGGTTTTGGGACAACGACATGCACAAAACCAAAGACCCGGTGCTGTAGCTTTTTGCGGCCGGCAGCGCCATGCTTGGCGGCAGCAGATTTTGCGCCAGGTTCGTTTCTCAACGGCGCGGCGGGACGCGATCTGCCCAGCGAGACGTTATCTCTGGAAGAGGAACCGGTTTGGCATCGTTATGGCGTTATGTTCTGGCAGGTCTTGGTCTGGCTGCCTTGCTGGCTGGCATTCTTGCCGCCGTCTACCTGACCGCGCCGCAAGCGCCGCAACGTGCGGTCTCCGAGATTGCCCGTTCGAAGAAGACGGCACACGGGTTGTTCGTGGCCAGTTTCGGGCCGGAGCGCGGTGTTATCAGGCAAGGCGAGCTGCAATCGTGGCTGCTGACCCTCAAGACAAATGCGGGCGCCCCGGTGGAGGGCGCCGCGATCACGATTTCCGGTGGCATGCCGCAGCACAGGCATGGCCTGCCGACCAGCCCGCAGGCGACCGACTATCTGGGCGAGGGGTGCTACCGCATCGACGGGGTGAAATTCACGATGAGCGGATTGTGGCAATTGCATTTCGCCATTTCTGCCGCGGCCGGTTCCGACACGGTCGTGTTCGATGTGCTGCTGTGAACTGGGGCCGCCCCTTGCGCCTTTTCGCGCTGCTGGCGACGGCCATGCTTGCCGGCTGCGGCAAGCCTGAGTTTTCCGATGCCGAAAAGAAGACCATCGCCTCGCTGGCGCTGGCGGCGCTGCCGCCGCTGAAAACCGACAGCACCAACCGCTTCGCCGATGTGCCGGCTGCCGCCGCGCTTGGTTCGACGCTGTTCTTCGACGTCGGGATGAGCGGCGACGGCAAGGTTTCCTGCTCGACTTGCCATAAGATCGACCGGCAGTTCCAGGACGACCTGCCGCAAGCGGTCGGCTTCGGCCGCACCAACCGGCGCACCATGCCGCTGGCCGGCGTCGCGCATGATCCATGGTTCTTCTGGGACGGGCGGCGCGACAGCCTTTGGGCGCAGGCGCTGGCGCCACTGGAGAATCCGCTGGAGCAGGCGGGCAATCGCGCCGCCTATGCGCATTACATCAAGGCGCGCTTCGGCGAGCGCTATGAACGCATCTTCGGGCCGTTGCCCGACCTTTCGACCGTGCCGGCCAATGCCAGCCCGCTTGGCAATAATGCCGAAAAAGCGGCGTGGGGCACGATGACCGAAGCGCAGGCCGAGGGTGTCAACCGCGTCTTCGCCAACATCGGCAAGGCGATCGCCGCCTTCGAGCGGTCGATCTCGCCACCGCAGACGCGCTTCGACCGGTTCGCCGCCGCCTTGGCTACCGGTATACAGCCGCAAGGCACCGATGCCTTTTCGCCCGAGGAAATCCTCGGGCTGAAACTGTTCATCGGCAAGGCCAATTGCGTGACCTGCCACACCGGTCCGCGCTTCACCGACGGTAGTTTTCACAACACCGGCGTGCCGCCGGTTGCGAATTTGCCGCCGGATCGCGGCCGCATAGATGCGGTACGCCAGGTCGAGGCCGATCCGTTCAACTGTTTCGGCGCGTTTCGCGATGGCGACGCCAGCACCTGTGGCGAGCTGCGCTTCATGGTCAAGGCCGGACCGGAACTCGTCCGCGCCTACAAGACGCCGTCGCTGCGCGGTGCCGCGACCCGTCCGCCCTACATGCATGCCGGGCAGTTTTCCTCGCTCGACGAGGTAGTGGCGCATTATTCGAAGGCGCCGGCGAGTGTCGAGGGCATATCCGAGGTCCACCCGCTGCAGCTTTCGGACCGCGAACGCGCTGCGCTGGTGGCGTTCCTGAAGACGCTGGCGGAGTGACGGCTCGCATACTGACGATAAGGACAGTTGAAGAGTATTGCAAAAAAGGTATATTGCCATTCGATGAGCTGGTCGGTCGAGTTTCTCAATATCGAGGTGAGACGGGAGCTCGAAGCCCAGCCGAAAGACGTCCTCGCCAGCTTTCTGCGGATATCGCGTTTGATCGAAGCGCACGGCCTGCAGAAAGTGCACGAGCCGTAAGCATTTGGAAGGTCGGCTCTGGGAGATGCGGATGAAGGGCCGTGACGGCATTGCTCGCGCGGTCTATGTGACAGCGGCTGAGCGCCGTGTGGTTATCGTGCGGGTCTTTACCAAGAAAACCCAGAAGACTCCGCGAAGCGAGATTGAGTTGGCTCTGAAGCGAGCAAAGGAGGTCCTATGAGCCGGAAAACAATTCTCGTCGAGGAAGCCGCCAAGGAATGGTTCAAGGATCCGGCGTTTGTTGCCGAATACGACGCTTTGGAAGAGGAGTTCGCAATCGCGGAAGCTTTGATCAAAGCCCGTGGCGAAGCGGACATGACGCAGGAAGAGGTCGCAACCGCCATGGGGACGACACAAGCCGTGATTGCTCGCCTGGAGAGTGGTCGAAACATGCCCTCGACCCGCACCCTGCAGCGTTTCGCCAAGGCAACGGGATCGAAGCTCCGTATCAGCTTCGAACCGGGGAAGCCGAAGTCGCGCTCGGGCCATTGAACGCCTACCGATCCTTCACCGTCTCCATTGCCACGAACGTCGAGGTCTGGGCAACGTGGGGGAGGGCGGAGATGCGCTCGCCGAGCACGCGGCGATAGGCGGCGATGTCGGTGGTGCGGACCTTCAGCAGATAGTCGAAACTCGACGCCATCATATGGCACTGCTCGATCTCCGGCACCGCCTGCACGGCGCGGTTGAAGGCGTCGAGCGCGGCCGAGCGGGTGTCCGATAGTTTCACCTGGACGAAGGCGACATGGCCTTCGCCCATGCGCTCACGGTCGATGATCGCCTGGTAGCCCCTGATAAAGCCGTCCTTTTCCAGCCGCCTGACCCGCGCCTGCACCGGCGTCTTCGACAGCCCGACCTTTGCAGCGAGTTCCGACATGGAAAGCCGGCCATTACTGCCCAGTGCCGACAGAATGTTCCTGTCGATGCGGTCCAATTGATCTTCTGCCATGAGAATTCTGGTCCAATCGGTGAGAATTGGCTGGAACGATAGATCAAACGGCCTGGACTGTCGATTTCTTTGGACCGACTGAAATCGGTCTTTGTGCTAGCTTGCGCCATTCGGTCCGGTCACCGCCGGCCCGCTCCCTGATGCTCGCTCTACAGGACCGCCATGCCAGCGCTCGATGCTATCCGCCAGCAGATCCGTGCCAACTACTTGCCTGACGAAGACGAGGCCGTGAAGCGGCTGGCCGAGGCAACAGGGCTTTCGACGAATGAACGGAAGGCGATCTCGGTCCGCGCCGCCGATCTGGTGCGGGCGGTGCGCGGCTCGTCCGATCCGCGGCTGATGGAGGTCTTCCTGTCCGCCTACGGCCTTTCCACCAAGGAGGGCGTGGCGCTGATGTGCCTGGCCGAAGCACTGCTACGGGTGCCCGACACCGAGACGATGGACGACCTCATCGCCGACAAGATCGCGCCGCATGACTGGTCGGCGCATTCGGGGGACTCGAGCTCGATCTTCATCAATGCGTCGACATGGGCGCTTATGCTGACCGGCCGGGTGCTTGACGAAGGCGAGGGCGGCATCGAAGGCACGCTGCGCGCCATGGTGCGCCGGCTGGGCGAGCCGGTTATCCGCAAGGCGGTCGCTGCCGCCATGCGCGAAATGGGCGAGCAGTTCGTGCTCGGCCGCACCATTGCCGAGGCCGTCAAGCGCGGCCGGCCGATGACCCAGAAGGGCTATCTCTATTCCTTCGACATGCTGGGCGAGGCGGCCCGCACCGAGGCCGACGCCTTGCGCTACCACAAGGCCTATGCCGACGCCATCTCGTCGCTCGATGCCGGCGCCAACGGCCCCGATATCCGCCAGAACCACGGCATCTCGGTCAAGCTTTCGGCGCTGCATCCGCGCTATGAAGTGACGCAAAAGGAAAAGATGCTGCCCGTCATGGCCGAGCGGCTGTTGTTGCTGGCGCTGTCGGCGCGCCATTCGCGCATGGGCCTCAACATCGATGCCGAGGAGGCCGATCGCCTCGACCTGTCGCTAGACGTCATCGAACGGGTGCTGGCCGAGCCGGAGCTTGCCGGCTGGAACGGTTTTGGTGTCGTCGTCCAGGCCTATGGGCCGCGCGCGGCCTTCGTCATCGACTGGCTCCATGCGCTGGCGAAGAAATACGATCGCACCATCATGGTGCGGCTGGTCAAGGGCGCCTATTGGGACACCGAGATCAAACGGGCGCAGACGCTTGGGCTCGACGGTTATCCCGTCTTCACCCGCAAGCCCAATACCGACGTGTCCTACCTGGCCTGCGCGAAGAAGCTTTTGTCGATGACCGACCGCATCTATCCGCAATTCGCCACTCATAACGCCCACACCGTCGCCGCCATCCTGTCGATGGCCGGCGATCGTGACTCCTTCGAATTCCAGCGGCTGCATGGCATGGGCGAGGCGCTGCATGAGACGGTGCGCCGGGCCGAGGGCACGCGCTGCCGCATCTATGCGCCGGTCGGCGCCCATTCCGACCTGCTTGCCTATCTGGTCCGCCGGCTGCTGGAGAACGGCGCCAACTCCTCGTTCGTGCACCAACTCACCGATGAGGAGGTCGAGCCGAAGGATATTGCTCGCGACCCGCTTGAAACCGTTGAGAAACAGGGTCCGGCCGCCAATCCGGCGATCCCCCGACCGTCCGTGATTTTCGGTGCTGCCCGACGGAACTCCAAGGGATTCGACATCACCGATCCAGTGACGCTGGCCGCCATCGACAAGGCGAAGACCGAATTTGCCGGCCCGAACCGCTGGCACGCCAAGCCGATCACGCGGGCCGCCGGCTATGGCAAGCAGCGCCCGGTGGTCAATCCGGCAAAACCCGACGAGGTGGTCGGCACGGTCAGCGAGGCTAACGCAAAGCAGGTCGCGACCGCCGTGCGCATCGCGGTGGAGGCGCAGCCGGCATGGGCAAGACGTGCCGTTGCCGAGCGTGCCGCCATCCTCAACCGCGCCGCCGATCTCTATGAGGCCAACGCCGTCGAATTCTTCGCGCTGGCCAGCCGCGAAGCCGGCAAATCGCTGGCCGACGGCGTCGCCGAAGTGCGCGAAGCAATCGATTTCCTGCGCTATTACGCCGCCGAAGCGGCCAATGCCGAACCAGGCACGGAAGCGCGCGGCGCGATCGCCTGCATCTCGCCGTGGAATTTTCCGCTCGCCATCTTCACCGGCCAGATCGCGGCAGCACTCGTCACCGGCAATTCGGTGATCGCCAAGCCGGCCGAGCAGACGCCGCTGATCGCGTTCCGCGCCGTCGAATTGCTGCGCGAGGCCGGCGTGCCGGAAGACGTCATCCAGCTTCTGCCCGGCGACGGCCCCTCCGTCGGCGGCCCGCTGACATCAGATCCGCGTATTGCCGGCGTCTGCTTCACCGGCTCGACCGAGGTCGCCAAGCTGATCGAAAAGCAACTGGCCGAGACCGCCGCGCCCGACGCGATGCTCATCGCCGAGACCGGCGGGTTGAACGCGATGATCGTCGATTCCACCGCACTTCCCGAACAAGCGGTGCGCGACATCCTTGCCTCGGCCTTCCAGAGTGCCGGCCAGCGCTGCTCGGCGCTGCGCGTGCTCTATGTGCAGAAGGACGTCGAGAAGAAGATGCTGGAGATGCTGAAGGGCGCGATGGAGGCGCTCAGCGTCGGCGATCCTTGGCAGATCTCCACCGATGTCGGCCCGGTCATCGACGACGAGGCGCAAAAATCGATCCGTGACTATTGCACCAAAATGGGTCTGCAGGGCCGGCTGATCGCCAAGCTCGAAGCGCCGAAGGATGGCCGCTTCGTGGCGCCGCATGTCTTCCGGGTCAAGGGCATCGAGGAGATGGAGAGCGAGGTGTTCGGGCCGGTGCTGCACGTCGCCAGCTTCGACGCCGACGAGATCGATGCGGTGATCGCCGCGATCAACCGCAAAGGTTATGGGCTGACCTTCGGCCTGCACACCCGCATCGAAGGCCGCGCCCAACATTTCGTCGACGGCATCCATGCCGGCAATATCTATGTCAACCGCAACCAGATCGGCGCCGTGGTCGGCTCGCAGCCGTTCGGCGGCGAAGGGCTTTCCGGCACCGGCCCGAAGGCCGGCGGGCCGCATTATCTCAGGCGGTTCCGCAAGGGGCCGCAGGCGGGCACGCCTGTTCTTGACGGCCGCAAGGTGACGGCGACAGAGCTTGCCGACAATCTGCCAGACGCAGCGCTTGGCGGTTGGTCGACGCGGGCGGACCGCGTTGCCGTGCTCAGGAAGCATCTGCGCGGCAAGGGTGCTGCGGCGATCGGCGCCGCCGCCGGCATCGATTTCGGCCAGGTCGATCTGCCCGGACCGACCGGCGAGGCCAACACGCTGTCGCTGTCGCCGCGTGGCCGTGTGCTCTGCCTGGGACCGGACGCCGACACGCTGCTTGCCCAGACGATCCAGGCGCTCGCGGCCGGCAATGCGGTGCTGGCCGTCGCGCCGGGTGCGCCGGCTGCACTGTCGTCACTGACCGGCAAAGGGCTGCCGCTGGCGGCCATCGACGGCCGTCCCGACCCGGTCGAGGCACGCGCGCTGCGTGTCGATGTCGTCGCATTTTCCGGCACGCTCGAGGCCGCGCGCATCGTGCGCAAAGTCATCGCCGACCGTGCCGGCCCGATCGTGCCGCTGGTCAGCGAAGTGCTCAACCCGGCCGCCTACGCGCATGAGCGCGCCGTCTGTGTAGACACCACGGCGGCAGGCGGCAATGCCAGTCTGCTGGCGGCGGCGTAATGGTCGGCCGGGGCTCGTTCATCGCGGGCAGGAGATCGGCAGCTTCGCCGACAGCGCCTGCTTACGCGCCCTCGACGACCGAAAAGCCCTCGAATTGCGGGTGACCGAGATAGTGCACCTTGGTGGTGCCGGTATTGCGGTGCGCGGCGCGAAAGTTCTCGGATTTGGTCCAGGCGACGAAATCCTCATGGCTCGCCCACACAGTGTGCGAGGCGAACAGCGTGTAGCCTTCGGCCTCGTTGGCCGGACCGCGCAGCAGATGAAATTCCTTAAAACCTTTCATTTCGGACAGGCTGGAATCACGGTTCTTCCAGACGTCCTCGAAGGCGGTCTCAGACCCGTTCTGGACCTTGAAGCGGTTCATGGCGATGTACATTGGTGGTTCCTTTCGGGATTGCGGATTATGATGCTTGGTGGATTGCCTGAAACGCTGAGGCGCAGGCTGTTAGAAGGGACCGATCCGCGCTTTAAACACCCAACTTGACTTGCCGGTTTCGGTTGGAATGGGAGGGAACGGTGCTTGCTTGCGCACCAGCGTCAAAGCGAATTGATCAAGCTCCTGAGAACCTGAGCTTTCGGCAAGCTGTATGTCGCTGATGCTGCCGTCGGCCATGACAACGAAAACGACCCTCGCATTGTTGCGAGCGCTGGCTTGTATCGATTTCGAAACACGACGGTTGGCGCGGGCAAGCTTCTTTTGAACTTCACCGCTGTAGCGGGATTCTATCGCATTGCCTGCCGCTTCCTGCTTCTTGCCCTTGCTGGAAGTCACCGCGTCGCGTTCCTCGCCATCCGGCGCACCGCGGGCATCGTTCGTTTCGTCCGCTACGCCAAGACCTGCTGTCGTGGTTGGCCTCGCGGTCGGGATCGGCGGCTGTCCGAAATCGGTAGGAGGCGCCTCGGTGCTTTCGGCCGGAGCAGCCGGCTCCGCCGGCGCTTCAGTCTTCGGAGCCGCGTCCGGTTCGTCCAGCCGTGGGGTGTCGGCCATCAATATGCCTGGGGTGGGGGTGGGTTGTTTGGCGACCTGCGGCAAGGGCGCGGAGGACTGCGCGCCCATTTCCCTGGAGGGCCGGTCGGCAGGCTGCTCGGGCTTGACCTCAGGCTTGGCCGGCTGCGGGTCGGGCACCAAGGTAACGTTCATCGCGCCCGGGACCTGACCACCCAAGGCGCTGCCGACCACGTTGGCACCGGTTTGATCGGTGCCTTCCATCTGGATAGCGTCCTTGGAATCGAATGTGCCGGCAGGTGTGACGAGAAAAGCAGCCGCCACCGCGGCATGGAACAGGCAGGAGGCGATGATAGCCGCCGTCCATTTGCGGCTCATGGCTGACGGCCGGGCCGGCGCAAGCGGTTCGGTCGGCGCAATCGCCAGTTCGCCATTAGCGTCGGGGAGGGGACTGATTTCCTGCATGGCTCGCGACGAGACCTGCCTCGACCGGTGCGGACTTGTCAAATCAAGATCATTTGCCCCCAGCGGCAACAGACCGGCCAAAGGCCATGCCACGGTGTTCCGTCCGACGGCAGGCTCCAGTCCCACTATCTTTTCAGACGCCGAAAGCGATGCCGGTCTTGGTTTCGGTCTTCAATTTGCGCATGCAAGCGTCCGGCTCGATGCCGGTGCCGGCGCATTCGGTCGCGCTGTTGATCAGCACGCGGCTGACCTTGGCGCAGTCCGCGCCGGCAAGATCGAAACGCGTGACCTTGGTCTTGCCCGCCGGCAGGTCCTTGAAGTCGAGCACGGTCAGCCGGTCGACGACGCCGGCCTCGTTGAACAGCGCGATTTCGAACGCCGCTTTCGAGAGATCGGCGCCGAGCGTGTTGTTGACCACGAACGTCAAACGGCAGCCCTTGTCGGAGGGTTGTGCACCGTTGAGTTCAAGCGTGAGAGCAGGGACCGGCGCGGACTCTTGCGCCCACGCCGGACCCATCACAAGCGGCATTGCCAGCACCGAGGTCAGCAGGCGAAGCGATGCCGTCAAGCTTGCCATTGTCGTCAGCCTCCAAATCGCATTGTCGCCGCCAGCTTCAACGTGACGCCGGGCTCGTAAATTACACTCGTGGCCGATCCGTTCAACGGATTGGTGTATTTTTCGTCGAACAGATTGTCGGCGCGGAAATCGACCTTGAAGTTGTCGGTCGCCTGGTAGCTGGCGAAGGCATTGACCAGCGTGTAGTCCCGGGCCACTTCGTTGCCCTTCGGCTTGCCATTGTACTGGACCTCGCCGCCGACGGTCAGCTTATCCTCCAGAAAGCGCAAGCCGAGTTGGGCGGTGACTTGGGACGAAGGGACGGTGACGAGGTCTGCCCGCTCGCCATCATAGGAGATGGTGTGGCCATCGATAATCGAGGCCGACAGCCCGGCGAAACCCCAGCTGGCGTCATAGACAGCTTCCATTTCAAAGCCGCGGATCTTGGCTTCTGCGAAGTTCTGGTACTGGAAGCAGATCGGGATGCCGGGGCCGAACGGGCAACCGCTGGTCGGATCGAAGGCCGATAGGGTGACGCCATCGATGTAGTCTTCGACATCGTTGTTGAAGTAGGCCGCCTTGAAACGAAACGCGTCGCCGGCTTCGAGGATGTCGTCATGCTTGTAGTTGACACCGAATTCGACGGTTTTGCCGATTTCAGGCTTCAGGTTGGGATTGGGGAGAAACGGAAAGCTGACGCCAGCCGGATGATTGCCGCTGATGAGGGTTTCCGACAGCGACGGGGAGCGATATCCCTCCGCATAGGTACCGTAGAGTTGCAGTCCCGAAAGGCTGGCGGTTTCAAACGGCGAGACGCCGACCGTGATGCGCGGCGACAGCCGGTCGCCGGAGGTTTCGCCGACATCGCTTTCGAGCTTGTAGCTGTCGTAACGCAGGCCGGCGATGACCTCGAGCCAATCCCAGGTGAGCTTGTCCTGGATGTATGCGCCGGAAACGTTTCGCTTGCCCGAAGGGGTATAGAAACTGTCGCCGCCTGCGGCGCCCCCCGTCTCGACGTCATCGCCAACCCAGTCGCCACCGTAGGTCAGCTCGTGCGCAACGCCGGCGGTCTCGAACCGCGAGGTGTTCCAGATGTCGATGCCCGAAGTGCCGATATCGAAGGTCGACATCGAACCCGCCGGCAGGACGATGGGAAGACCGGTGACCGGATCAAACCGATTTTGCGGAACAAGGCTCGTCATGTCCAGGTTGGTCTTGTTGTAGGAGGCGTTGATGTGGAGATCGAGCCAACTCTTGTCTTCGTCGGTGATGTTGTAGCGACCGGTGAAGGTGTTCGCTTTCAGGTCGACGTCATTCACCGGCGTGCCGCCGCTGACCTCGTTCCACCCGTCCCTCGTGCCATTCCAGCCCAGTTTCAGCTCGCTGTTTTCAGTGGGGCGGATGGTCGTCTTGAGAAGGCCGCTCAACACGTCGAAGCCGGTGCCGTTCACCGTATCGCCGCCGCCATCCTTGTAGTCGTCGTAGTCGCGATAAACGATGTTGCCGAGGACATCCCAGTTTTCATTGAAACGATAGGCACCGGCGGCGCTGGTGGTCCAGCCTTCGCCGTTGGTCTCGTAGCGCCCGGTCGCGGACGCCGCCCACGTCTCGCCGTCGCGCAGAAAGTCCTCCGCGTCCTTGGTCTCGAACAAGACGACACCGCCAATGGCGCCCGAGCCGTAAGTATTGGCAACCGGGCCGCGGGTGACGTCGACGGATTTGATGAGCTCCGGGTCGATATAGAAGGTCGATTGCGTGCCGTGATCGGAGCGCTGGAAGTTCTGCCGCGCACCGTCGACGATCACAGCGACGCGGCCGAAGTCCTGAAGGCCACGGATATTGATGGAGGAACTGGCGCGCCTTGCGTCCGCCTGGACCGTTATTCCAGGCACACCGAACAGCATTTCGTTAGGCGTCGTTGCCATGCGCCGATCCAGCTGCTCCTGGTCGACATGACTGGTCGAAGACAGGGATTCGATCGCCGTCTCGCCGGTGCGGCTGACGACCAGGATCTGGTCGAGCAGCGTTGCGCCTGCGGGAGCCGGCCCGGCCTCTTCAGGCGCCTGCGCCTGTTCGGCCTGCTGCTGGTCTGTTGTCGGCTGGGCGGCCTGTTGAGCAGTGGCCGGCGGCGTCAGCAGCGCAATCGCTGCAGCACCCGCCAGCAAAGCGGCTATTCCCTTTGCCACCGGCCGATACGCCGGATCTCGATACACCGGACCTGGGCTGCTATTCGCCAGACCCAGCCGTCCCCAATTCGCCAACCCCATGCCCCAACTCCAAAAGTCCTGGTTCGATGCTGGCTGGCTTGGAGCTTGCTGGCATTTTTCATCTCGTCCGGCGTCTTAAATCTTGACTCACCTAGTCCGGTATTGCACTGACTAATAAACATGATTATTCAAGTCAAGAAATGAATCGGCATCTACGCAACGCCTAGCCAGACGCCCGGCACAGGAAAGGGATCGAACCAGATGAACACGCACAATCCCAGTGACTTTCGCTATCGCGTCCGCCGTTCCGACGACAATTCGGCTCGTTTCGATCGGGTTCCGTTGACCGTGAGAACCTTGTCCAGCAATACGCTGTTCCAGGGCGAGCACGAGATCGGCATCGAGCATCACGGAGCCCTCTACCGGCTGAAGATCACCCGCCAGGGCAAGCTCATCCTCAACAAGTAGGCAAGAGTAGGTATTTTAGAGATGGACCAGCGCGTAAAACCCGCTCCGCACGAGATCCGGCGGGCGCGGGAAGACAATCCGAAGACGCGCGAGCGCGATCTCGCCGCCCAGCTTGGGATTTCGGAGGCCGAGCTGGTCGCCGCGCATTGCGGCGACGGCGTCGTCCGCGTCGAGCCGCGCGTCAACGACCTTTTGACCGGCCTCGAAGCCGTCGGTGAAGTCATGGCGCTGACCCGTAACGAAAGCGCTGTGCACGAGAAGATCGGCGTCTACGACAAGGTCGTCACCGGCAACCACAATGCCATGGTGCTTGGCGAGAACATCGACCTGCGCATCTTCCCGAAAGTCTGGACGCACGGCTTTGCCGTCGAAAAGCGCGACGGCGATGATATCAGGCGCAGCCTGCAGTTCTTCGATGCAGCAGGCGAGGCGGTGCACAAGGTGCATCTGCGGCCGGCATCCAGCCTCTATGCCTATCAGAAGCTGGTGGGCGAACTCGAATCGCCGAACCAGGAGCCGACGGTTGCGGTTTCGGAGGGCGGATTTGCCGACGAAGCCGAGACTTCCGATGTTTCCACCGATGTCGACGATCTACGCGACCGCTGGAGCCGGCTGACCGACGTGCATCAATTCTTCGGCATGCTGAAGACGCTGAAGCTCGAGCGCCGCCAGGCAATGCGCATGGTCGGCCAGGATTGTGCCTGGCTGCTCGACAACGATGCCGTCAGCGCCATGTTCCATCATGCCGCCGAGGGCGAGATGCCGATCATGTGCTTTGTCGGCAATCGCGGCTGCATCCAGATCCATTCGGGCCCGATCAAGTCGATCAAGCCGATGGGGCCATGGATCAACGTGCTGGACGAGACCTTCCACCTGCATCTGCGGACCGACCACATCCAAGAGGTCTGGGCCGTGCGCAAGCCGACCAAGGACGGTCATGTCACGTCTCTCGAAGCCTATGGCGCCGACGGCAAGATGATCATCCAGTTCTTCGGCAAGCGCCATGAAGGTGAAAGCGAGCGCGAGGACTGGCGGTTTCTGGCAGAGAACCTGCCGCGCATCCCAAGCCCGACCGCAGCCTGAGGACGACGACAATGGCTCCTTTGCTAATGCGGGCGCGTGTTTTCAAAATGGCACCCCTTTTCAAACGGGTGCTTGGGGCCACGATCGGCCTTTCCCTGGCCTTCGCCGCGCTGCTGCCGGCCCGTGCCGCCGAAGGCACAGAGGTGTTCGCCGACCCGTCGAAGATAGCCGCCATCGGCGGTTCGATCACCGAGATCGTCTTTGCGCTAGGCGAGCAGGATCGGTTGGTCGCCCGCGATTCAACCAGCCGTTATCCCGAGGCGGCGCTCAAGCTGCCTGACGTCGGCTACATGCGCCAGCTGTCGCCGGAAGGCGTCCTGTCGGTCAATCCGTCGGGCATCCTGGCGCTGCACGGCAGCGGGCCAAAGGAAGCTGTCGACGTGCTGAAGAAAACGAGCATCCCGTTCATCGAGGTGCCCGAGCGCTACGACCATGAAGGCATTCTCGAGAAGGTCCACATCGTCGGCAAGGCGCTCGGCGTGGACGCCAAGGCCGACGCGCTGGCAGCCGAGATCGATGCCAAGCTGAAGGCCGCCGAAAAGCAGACCGCCTCGATCAAGGAGCGCAAGCGCGTCCTGTTCGTGCTGTCGATGCAGGGCGGCAAGATCCTCGCTTCCGGCAGCGAGACCGCCGCCGACGGTATCATCAAGCTTTCGGGCGGGATCAACGCGGTCGATGGCTTCTCCGGCTACAAGCAATTGTCCGATGAGGCGCTCATCACCGCCAAGCCGGACGTGATCCTGATGATGAGGAATGCCGGTCCTGCCGCATCGGATGACGAATTGTTTGCGCACCCTTCCATTTTGTCGACGCCGGCGGGTGCGGCGCGTAAGGTGATCCGCATGGATGGCGGCTATCTGCTCGGCTTCGGCCCGCGCACGGCCGACGTTATCCACGACCTTGCCGCCTCGCTTTATGACGGGCAGGCCGGGGACTGAGCGGGCTCCAATGGTGGATCAATCGATCGCTGGTGCGGGCACTATGGCGACAGCATCCGACGGCGACCGTTCGGGGCGGGCGCGCATCGTCATCCTGCTTTTATGCCTGGGACTTGCCGTTGCCGTCCTGTTCTCGCTGACATCAGGCGCGTCCGATGCCTCGGCCGTCAGCGTCGTCGGCGACTGGCTGTTGGGTGCAGCACCCGGCAATGAGGTGCTGAGCGCGCGCGACCGCCTGATCGTCTACGATATCCGCCTGCCGCGGGTCATCCTCGGTGTGCTGATTGGTGCCGCACTTGCCGTCTCCGGCGCGGTCATGCAAGGGCTGTTCCGCAACCCGCTGGCAGACCCCGGCCTCATCGGCGTTTCGGCTGGATCGAGCCTCGGCGCGGTCGCCGTCATCGTGCTTGGCGCCACGGTGCTGGCGCCGATAACCTCGGTGCTGGGCACGCTCGCTCTGCCGCTGGCGGCGTTCTGCGGCGGACTGGCGACTACATTGGTGCTCTACCAGGTCGCCACCAGGCAAGGCCAAACCTCGGTCGCCACCATGCTGCTTGCCGGCATCGCGCTGGCGGCCCTCGCCATGGCGCTCACCGGCATCCTGATCTTCATGGCCGACGACCGGCAGTTGCGCGACCTTACCTTCTGGCAACTCGGCTCGCTTGCCGGCGCGACCTGGCAGAAGATCGGCTCCGTCGGGCCGATCATCGTGGTGGCGCTGGCGGCAATGCCGTTCCTGGCGCGCGGCCTCAACGCGCTGGCGCTGGGCGAAGCCACCGCCGGCCATCTCGGCATCCCGGTGCAGCGGCTGAAATACACTGCAATCATCGGCGTTTCGGCGGCGGTCGGGGCATCTGTCGCCGTCAGCGGCGGCATCGGCTTTGTCGGCATCGTCGTGCCGCATCTGCTGCGCCTGGCTATCGGGCCGGACAATCATTACCTGCTGCCGGCCTCGGCTCTGCTCGGCGCTTGCCTGCTGCTGCTGGCCGATGCCGTGGCCCGCACCATCGTAGCGCCGGCCGAGCTGCCGATCGGCATCGTCACCGCGATCGCCGGCGCGCCGTTCTTTCTCTGGATCCTGCTGCGTAAGCGTGGCGTCATTGACCTGTGAGAGACCATTTGGAAACTCTACTCTGGCGGCCATCTGATGGCGTTTTCTGCGCTTCCGGTGCTCACGGACCCAGCCCATGACCCCGGAAACCGAAATCGGTTTCCGGAAAGGATCATGCGCCAACCAAAGTGTTAGAGCGTCCTTTGCGCGTCCAATGGACGCGCGGCGCTCTAATGTCCGCTGCGCTCCGGTTCTCGAAACCACCACCATATGACTCGCCAGAGCGAATTTCGAAACGGTCTGTACGAGGGGTTTTCATGATCGAAGCGCGGGATGTCTCGGTGGCAATCGGCGGCACGCGTATCGTCACCAATGTCGATTTCGACATGCGGCCCGGCGAAATCGCGGCCATCGTCGGCCCCAACGGTTCAGGCAAGACGACCTTCCTCAAGGCGTTGTCCGGCGATCTTGCCTATTCGGGAAAGGTCACCATCAATGGCCGCGACCTGTCGGCGATGAAGCCGGTCGAGGCAGCCATGCTGCGCGCCGTGCTGCCGCAGGCGACGACATTGTCCTTTCCGTTCACGGTGCGCGAAATCGTTCGGCTCGGCCTGCTCGGCGGGCGTTCGGGCGCGCTGCCCGGCGAGGACGAGCGCCTGCCCGAACGGGCGCTGGCGCGGGTCGATCTCGAAGGCTTTGCCGGCCGATTCTACCAGGAGCTTTCGGGCGGCGAACAGCAGCGCGTGCAGTTGGCCCGCGTGCTCTGCCAGGTCTGGGCGCCGGTGCTCGACGGCAAACCGCGCTATCTGTTTCTCGACGAGCCGGTTTCCAGCCTCGACATCAAGCACCAATTGATCATCATGAACATCGCCCGCGATTTCGCCAGACGAGGCGGCGGCGTAGTCGCCATCCTGCACGACCTCAATTTGACGGCCATGTATGCCGACCGGATTTTCGTCATGCACCGCGGCAGGCTTGCCGCCACCGGCTCGCCGCAGGACGTGCTGAGCGACGATCTGATCGAAAAAGTGTTCGATTGCCGGCTGAGGGTCGGCGTGCTGCCGGCAGGAGACGTGCCGTTCGTGCTGCCGCAGTCGGTCTATTGATATTCAGGTGATGCCGGCCTGCAAAAGGCGGTTTCCTGCGCTTCCGGTACTCACGTACCCAAACGTACGCTCCGTTCCGGTTCTCGGAACCCACCTGTTTGGTCGCTTCGCGCCCGTCTTCGACTCCGGCTCCGCCTGACCTGAATTTCAACAGACTTATCCACCGCGATGACCGGAATCAGGCTGCCGGCGCCCTCTGCACCAGCATGTCGATGCCGAGCAGATGCCGCACATTCGGGCGTGCCGCCACCATGTCGGCGATCGTATAGCGCTCAAGCACGGCGAAGAAGGCGTTGAGTGCCTCGCGCAGCGCCGAATTCAGCGCGCAACTGTCGACCAGCGGACATTCGGCGGCGTCGTTCTCGAAGCATTCGGCCATGGCGAAACTCTCTTCGGTCACGCGCACGACGTCGAACAGGGTGATGGTTTCGGCCGCGCGGCCGAGCCTGACGCCGCCGTTCCTGCCGCGCACCGTCTCGACCAGACCATGCTCGACCAAAGGCTGCAGGATCTTGAAGAGAAAAAGCTCGGACACCGAGTAGGCGGCCGCGATTTCCGGGATCCGGCTCAGCCGATCGGTATTCGCGGCGCAATACATCAGGATGCGCATGGCGTAGTTGGTCTGGCGTGTCAGCCGCATTTTGTCCTCGCGAAGCAGTAGCTCGAGCCCAATATGGCCTATACCTTGGAATAATTCCAGACAAGCACTGCATAATAGATGATTTTCTTTGTCAAGTTTGCGTGCACGTTGTGCAAACCATAGCCTTGCTTTGGCAGGCATTCGGCTGGGCGGATACCTAAATTAAGGTCCGCGAGATCGACCAGGAGCAGCTCATCCATGTCACAATCAGCACCGGCTTTGGCATCCGCCCGGATCGATGCCGACGCGGACGCCAAGCTTTCGGCGCTTCGGCGCACCAAGTTCGTCGCCGCCGCAGCGCTCGCTCTCTGCGTCCTCATCTTTGCCCTGGCCAAGTCGTTCGAGGGCCGCTATCCGTGGCTGGGATTCGTCGCCGCTTTCGCCGAGGCAGCGACGATCGGCGGGCTGGCCGACTGGTATGCGGTGGTGGCGCTGTTCAGACGGCCGCTCGGCCTGCCGATCCCGCACACCGCCATCATTCCTGAGAATCAGAACCGCATCGCCGACAATCTCGGCCGCTTCATCGAGGTCAATTTCCTGGCGCCGGAGCCGGTGCGCGAAAAGCTTGCCGAGGTCGACTTTTCCGCGCTCGTTGCGGATTGGCTGGCCGACCCCAACCGCGCCGCCGATCTGTCGCATTTCGTCGGCCGGCTGGTGCCGCAGACGCT
Organism: Mesorhizobium sp. WSM4823; assembly: GCF_055811195.1. Lineage (NCBI taxonomy): Bacteria > Pseudomonadati > Pseudomonadota > Alphaproteobacteria > Hyphomicrobiales > Phyllobacteriaceae > Mesorhizobium > Mesorhizobium sp. WSM4823. Next base: position 149,615 of record NZ_JBVVQL010000005.1, on the reverse strand, counting down.
GGCGGCGGTCGAGCAATCCGGCCTGCGCGGCTTCGTCACCAGCCGCATGCTGGAGCAGATCGAAAAGGTGCCGCTGGCGCCGCTCGCCGCCGAGCTGCTGTCGGCCCTGACCGACGACCGCCGCCACCAAAGGCTGTTCGACGAATTCACCAAGGTCGTCGGCCGCTTCCTGAGCGACGAGCAGGCGCTGACGACGATGCGCGAGAAGATCCGCGAGGAACTGCCGTCGCTGTTCAATCTGTTTCGCGCCGACGCCTATCTGCTGAAGAAGATCGTCGCCTCCGCCGGTTCCCTGCTCGACGAGGTGAGGGCCGATCCCGAACACCCGATGCGCGCCGAATTCGACAGTTTCGTCCAGGCCTTCGTCGAGCGGCTGAGGACGTCCAAGCAATACGCCAAGCGCGCCGAGAAACTGAAGCGCGATTTCCTCGCCAGGCCGGAGCTGAAGGCGCTGGCCGGCGACATGTGGGAAAGCCTCAGCCTGTTCATCGAGCAGGACGCCAAGGCGCCGAACTCGATGATCCGCGCGCATCTCGCCAACATGTTCGTCGAGGTCGGCCGCCATCTTGCCGGCGACGCGCAGATCAGGGCCGACATGAACCAGGGTTTCGTCGTGGCGCTGTCTTCCTTCGTCGAAAGCCAGAAGAGCGGCGTCTCGAAATTCATCGCCGATCAGGTCAAGCGCTGGGACCTTGCCCAGCTCACCAGGCTGATCGAAATGAACATCGGCAGGGACCTGCAATATATCCGCTTCAACGGCATGGTCATCGGGGGCCTTGCCGGCCTCGTGCTCTATACGGTGGAATTGCTGTTCCTCGTTGGCTGAGGGCGATCTATTGCGCCTCAGAATGGACCGCGAAGCGCCAGTGCCCTATTCTTCTCCGCGGGTGCCGCCCTCGCAGCAACAGGGGAGAGAACCACAATGGCAAAGCAACCGGATTCCGGCTCTTTCATCGACATGTTCGGCCGGTTCGGCCGCGACCTGAAGCTGCCGAACGTCGATGTCGAGGCGATCCTCAACCATCATCGCAAGAACCTCGAGGCACTGGAAAAATCAGCCAGGGCCGGTGCCGCGGGAGCGTCGTCGCTGTTTTCCAGACAACGCGAGATGCTGCAGGACACGCTGCACGAAATCGCCGACATGGCGCAGAGCTACAGGGCGCCGGGCGATCCCAGGGAATTGATGGCCAAGCAAGCGGCGTTCGCCAGGAAATCCTTCGAGACCGCGTTGAAGAATGCCGGCGAAGTGGCCGAATTGGCCAGGAAATCCGGCACCGAATCGGTCGAGATCCTGCGCGACCGCATCAAGGAAGCGATGGAGGAAATCCGCGCCGGCTACGATAAGAAGTAGGCTGCTCCCAAGCCAAAACGGACTTTTCTACCGTTGTCCGGCTCCTGAAAGTCGTATGGTCGATTCTCTATTCGGCCGAGGCGCACAAAGTTTCTCTTGGTCCTGATAGTTTGTTCGGCGCTGGACACAGGCATTGACGCGATACGGCCGAGATACCGCAGCGGAACGCACGGAGCGAATTGACAGAGGCGGCCGGTTCGTGGTCCGGAGGCAGGGCAAGTGATCGGGAAAGCAGGCGATCGGGAAAGCAGGAATGACGCAAACACGGCTGAGGACGCCGCCGACCTACGAGCAGCTCAGGACGATGACAGGGCAGGAGCTTGGCGTGTCGGACTGGACGACGGTCGACCAGAGCCGCATCGACCAGTTCGCCGAATGCACGGGCGACCGGCAATGGATTCACGTCGATCCAGAGCGGGCGAGGCGGCAAAGCCCATTCCGCACCACCATCGCGCATGGCTATCTGACGCTGTCGATCATCGGCGCGCTGGCGCTCGACATGGGCATCGTCCCCGAAAATACGCAAGCTGCCTTCAACTACGGCTTCGACAAGGTGCGGTTCCTGGCGCCGGTCAGGGCCGGCGCTCGCATCAGGCTGCGCGTCACGCTTTTATCGATGGAGGACAAAGGCCCCGGCCAGTATCTGATGAAGGCCGCCAATGTCGTCGAGATCGAAGGTGAGCAGAAGCCGGCGCTGACAGCCGAAACGCTCGTCATGCTCTATGAGCGCCGGAGGCGGGCAGGAGCCTGAAACAATTCAGGTCAACGCGACATCGCCTCTTCGAGCACCTTGAAAATTCTCTCGTCTGCCGACTGCGCAACGTTGAAGCGCAGGAAACGGCTGGCTGTCTGGGACAGGCTGAACGCGTTGCCGGGCGCCAGCACGATATTGTCCGCCAAAGCGTGGCGGGCTATTTCAGCTGCATCCACGCCGTCCGGCAGGCTGCACCACAAAAACATGCCGGCCGGCTGGTCGATCCAAGGCGTGATGCCGATCGCCTTCAGCCGTGTGCTTGTCTCAGCCATGGCGCGTGAAAGCCGCGTACGCAGCAAATCGACGTGCTTGCGATAGAGGCCGTCCTTCAGCAGTGTCAGCACCAGTTCGGAGGCAAGCCTGCCGCTGCCGAAGGACGTAGCGATCTTGAGGCCGGTCAGCCTGTCCATCCAGTCGCGCGGCGCAGCGATGAATCCGCAGCGCACCGACGCCGAAAGCGTCTTGGAGAAGCTGCCGATATGAACGACGCGACCAAGACCGTCGAACGCCGCCAGCCTGGGTGCGGGCGTGTGTTCGAAATCGGCAAAGATATCGTCTTCGATGACCGTCAGGTCCGATTGATCGGCGAGCTTGAGTAATCGATGGGCGACGACCGGCGACAGAATTGCACCCGTTGGATTGTGAAGCGCGGAATTGGTGATGTAGAGGCGCGGCCTGTGCTCGATCAGCGCCTGCGCAAACAGCTCGATATCCGGCCCCGATGGCGTATAGGGAACGCCGACCACCTTGGCCCGGTGGGCGCGCAACAGCGCATGGAAGTTGAAATAGCAGGGATCGTCCACCAGCACCGTATCGCCGGGCTCGAGCAGAAACCGGCACAGGAGGTCGATGGCCTGGGTGCCGGATTCCGTCAGCATGATCTGGTCGGTAGATGCCTCGATGCCATGCTCCGCCATGCGCCGTGCGAGCAGATGACGCAGCGGCGGCAGCCCGAGCGGGGTGCCGTAATCGGTCAGCGTGACGTCATCGCCGCGTGCCATAGTCCGCAGTGCCCGGCGCAATCCAGCCTCCGGCATCCACGAGGCAGGCAACCAGCCGCAGCCGGGTTTGAGCACATCGTCGCCGGCTTCCAGCGACTGGCGCGAAACCCAGAGCGGATCGACAGCCCGATCAAGCCTGGGGCCGATCTCGGCGAGCGACAAGGGAGCCAGCGGTCCGGCGGCATAAAAACCCGAACCCGGACGCGAGCGGATGGTGCCCTCCGCCGCAAGACGCTCATAGGCTTCGACCACGGTGGATTTGGAAACCTGCATAGTTTTCGCGAAAGCCCGGATCGACGGCAATCGTGTACCCGGTGTCAGGCTGCGCGCAGCGATCCTGTGCCTGATCGTCGCCATGACGCTTTCGACAAGCGTCCCGCTGCCCTGACTTGCTGTTGCCTGTTCGTCCATCCGTACTGCTCAATCTGCCATTACAGTTTCGCCAAACTGTACCTCATTGTCTCTGGTGGCGCCATACATCCGGCCCGATAGAGGGCGAGAACATCAGGGAGCATGCGATGGACAAGGCGGCGGGTGGCTGGATCAACGGATTCGTAGGGGTGCTGATTTTCAGCGGATCGCTTCCGGCAACGCGTGTTGCGGTGATGGATTTCGATCCGACCTTCCTAACCGTCGCCCGTGCTGCCACGGCGGGCATACTCGGCCTCGCGCTTCTGCTCATTTTCCGCCAGAAGCGTCCGGAGCGGCAGGATTTGTTGTCGCTGGCCATCGTGGCGCTCGGCGTCGTGGTCGGCTTTCCCTTGCTGACGGCGTTGGCGCTCAAGCACGTCACCTCGGCCCATTCCATCATCTTCGTCGGCCTGTTGCCGCTGGCGACCGCGATCTTCGGCGTCATCCGCGGGGGCGATCGCCCCAAACCGGCTTTTTGGCTGTTTTCGTGCCTTGGGAGCGCCCTTGTTGCCGGATTTGCGGCGACGCAAGGCGTTTCGGCTTCGCCGGTTGGTGACATGCTGATGCTGGGCGCAATCATCCTGTGCGGACTGGGTTATGCGGAAGGAGCCACGCTGTCGCGCAAACTTGGCGGCTGGCAGGTGATCTCATGGGCGCTGGTGTTGTCGCTGCCGGTCATGCTGGCTCTGACGCTCATCACCATGCCGCCGTCGCTCGAAAGCGTCGGCAAGGCCGCCTGGATCGGACTGGCCTATGTCTCGCTGTTCAGCATGCTGATCGGTTTTGTGTTCTGGTATCGCGGACTGGCGCAAGGCGGCATCGCTGCGGTCGGGCAGTTGCAGCTTCTCCAGCCGTTCTTCGGCCTCGGGCTGGCGGCAATGCTGCTGCACGAGCAGGTCAGTCCCGCCATGATCGCCGTTACTGCCGCCGTCGTGCTTTGCGTGGTCGGCGCGAAGAGATATGCGAGATAAGCTCCGGCCCTTCTTCCTTCTCCCACAACAAGGGGAGAAGGAAGAGCCGCACGGCTAGAACTTCGTCACCACGCCGATGCCGATGCCTTCGAAGCCGCCCATCGCCATCAAGGCCGCGGGCGCTTCGTCGAGGCTGATCCGCTTGCCGACAAGCAGTTCAGGCTTCAGCTTGCCGGTGCGGATCATCTCCATCATCGCCTGGTAGCGGTAGGCCTGCATGCCGTGGCTGCCGCGGATTTCGAGCTCGAAGGCGATCACCTTGTCCATCGGGATCTGCGGTCTGGCGTGTTCGCCGAGCATCAGGCCGACCTGCACATGGCGGCCGCGCCGGCGCAGGTTCGCGATCGAGTTGAACGAGGTACTGGAGTGGCCGAGCGCGTCCATCGACATATGCGCGCCGCCATTGGTGATCTGCTTTACCGCCTTGACCACATTCGGCGTCTTTGAGGCGTTGATCGTCGCCACCGCGCCGATCTTGCTGGCGAAGTCCAGCTTCTCGTCGGTCAGGTCGATGGCAATGACGTTGGCGCCCATGGCGCTGGCGATCATGATCGCCGACAGGCCGACGCCGCCGCAGCCATGCACGGCCACCCATTCGCCTGGGGTCACCCGGCCCTGATCGACGATGGCGCGGAACGAGGTGACGAAACGGCAGCCGAGGCTGGCGGCGGTGGCGAATTCCATCTCGTCCGGCAGGCGGACCAGATTGGTGTCGGCATGGTCGATGGCGACATATTCGGCGAATGAGCCCCAGGCAGTGAAGCCAGGCTGGGACTGGTGCTCGCAGACCTGATGGTTGCCCGAACTGCATTCGAAGCAGTGGCCGCAGCCGACTGCGAACGGCACGGTGACGCGCTCGCCGGCCTTCCAGCGGGTCACCTGGCTGCCGGCCGCCACGACGACGCCGGCAAGCTCGTGGCCGGGCACGTGCGGCAGGCTGATGCCGTCGTCATGGCCCATCCAGCCATGCCAGTCGCTGCGGCAGAGCCCGGTCGCCTCGACCTTGATGACGACGCCGTCCAGTGCCGGCTCCGGATCGGGAACGGTCTGGATCGTCGGCGTTTCGCCGAATTTTTCGAAGATGACGGCTTTCATCGGTAGTTCCTCATGCTTCAATCCAACTTGCTCTATTCGGCATCGATCTGGTTCCCCGGAGCCGCCCTTTGGAAGGCCGGCAGCGCCATGCAGGCGGCGTGGATCCGCGTGATCGTCGGGTAGGGCGTCAGGTCGACGCCGAAACGCGCGTTGCTGGTGACCTGCGCGACCAGGCAGATGTCGGCCAGCCCCGGCGTGTCGCGATGGCAAAACGTCCCGGTTTCGGGTGAGGAAGACAGAATCTTTTCAAGTGGCTGGAAGCCTTCGTTCACCCAGTGCCGGAACCAGTTGACGACGTCCTCGTCGCCGGCGCCAAACAGCGTGCGCAGCGAGGTCAGCACGCGCAGATTGTTCACCGGATGGATGTCGCAGGCGATCATCTGCGCCAGCATCCTGACGCGGGCCCGGCCAAGCGCCTCCTGCGGCAAAAGCGGCGGTTCGGGCCTTGTCTCGTCGAGAAATTCGATGATTGCCAGCGATTGCGTCAGCAGCGTGCCGTCGCCCAGGATCAGCGCCGGCACCAGCCTTTGCGGATTGACCGAGAGATAGGCGGGCTCCAGATGCTCGCCGTGGCGCAGATGATGCGGCACATATTGGTAGGTCAAGCCCTTCATCTCCAGCGCGATCCGCACCCGGTAAGAGGTGGAGGAGCGGTAGTAATTATGAAGGACGAGGTCGCTCATTCCTGCACATTCGGCCGATTTGGCCGACCGGGCAAGGCATGGTGGTCCGAAAATTGCCATCTCAGAGACCGTTTGGAAATTCTACTCTGGCGGCCATCTGATGGCGTTTTCTGCGCTTCCGGTGCTCACGGACCAGATGTCCGCTGCGCTCCGGTTCTCGAAACCACCATCATATGACTCGCCAGAGCGAATTTCGAAACAGTCTCTCCGCCTTTCGGCTAGGAATGGCGATGTACTATTTGTCAATAATCTGGCCATGGTCACTAGGCTATTCTATCCTGCCTGAAGTGAAACGAATGCCATGACCGCAGTCAACGATCGCGCCCGGTTTCTGATCATCGACGACCACCCGCTGTTTCGCGAGGCGCTGCATAGCGCCGTGCAAATGGCCTATCCGGACGTCGACACTGTCGAGGCGCGTTCGATCACAGAGGCATTTGAGCTTCTGGCTGACGCGAAACCATTCGATCTCGCGCTGCTCGACCTCAGCATGCCTGATGTGCATGGCTTCGACGGGCTGCTGCAACTTCGGACCCGCTATCCGCGCCTGCCGGTGGTCATCGTTTCGGGGCATGAGGAGCCCAAGATCATTTCCGAGGCGCTGTCCTATGGCGCGGCCGGTTTCATCCCGAAATCGGCGCGCAAGAGCGATCTGGCCGCCGCCATCCGCTCGGTGATGGAAGGCGCGATCTACGTGCCCGAAACCTATGAAGGCCAGCCGCCGGACGCCGACAGCACCGACCGCGCCGAGATGGTGCAGCGCCTCGCCAAACTGACGCCGCAGCAATTGCGAGTGCTGCAGATGCTGCGCCAGGGCTTGCTCAACAAGCAGATCGCCTACGAGCTACAGGTCGGCGAGACCACCGTCAAGGCGCATGTCTCCGAGATCCTGCGCAAGCTCAACGTCTACAGCCGCACGCAAGCCGTCATCGAGGTTTCGAAGCTCGACAGTGCCGAGCTGTTTCGCGGCCAGGCGGGGTTTTGAGAGCAGATAGCCCTCGGTCACTCATGACACCACCTCGGTGTGCATCAGAGTTATTCTCCTTCATGCCTCAATTGATTTGGGAATCCAATTTGATGCCAGGGCTCAAGTAGATGGCACCGTAGGGATTATATTTGAAGTCGTCTTCGTCATACTCGTCGACTGGTAGCAACATCGCACCGTGGCGGGCTAAAACCATCTCGACGCCCTCAGTGAATATCTCCTCGGCAATGCTGTCAATTATAGAGCTGAGCACCAGTTCATCATCCGAGAGGCTCCTTGGCACGAAAACCTCGGGCAGCCCGATAAGATGGAAGCCGACGCTGCAGAGGAACTCTCCATCACTTACCGGCCGCTTGCTGAAGGCAAGGCGGCAGAGGCGAGCCAAAGCTACGCTTTCCATATGGTGTTCGGCATCTCGACCAAGCTGCTTCCACCGGGCGGCACCGTGCGCAACGCCAGCACTCTCTCCCTTCGCGGCGGTAGCGCCATTATCCAATGCATGGACGATTAGGCGAAGAGCACTCGCGGACGTCTCAACGGCATTTTCTGTGTCCATATGGGGACCAAGCACATAAATCACGCAGCCATGTTCAAGTACCGCCTCTTGGTCCTCTTCAGTCCGTGCACCCTCATGCACACGATCCCAAGACACACCAAAGGACACTGACATGCGATCATCCGGCGCGTCCTGCGAAAACTTTGTGTCAATCTCAAATCCGGGGGCGAAGTCGTCGATTGCCGACTGAATCAAGCGACAAAGCTCAAAAAATCTTCCTTGCGGCCCCAAGAGGCAGAGCACATGGCGCGGCTGAGACTCTGAAAACCTCATACATGTGAACTTTCGTATTACGGTGACAGTACGCCATTTTTCCTGGCGCTCGCGATCTTCTACCGTGTCTTTGGGGGATCAAGCCAGCAAATGCGCCAGCAGGGCGCGCAGTTGTGCAGGTTTCAGCGGCTTGCGCATCAGCTCGATGCCGGCGGCGCGGGCGGCTTTGGCGACGGTCTCCGAACCGTCGGCGGTGACGATCAGCGCCGGCACGGCGCGGCTGAGATAATCGCGGACCTCGGCAATCGTCGTGGTGCCGAGATCGCCGCCATCGAGATGCTGATCGGCAATGACGATGTCCGGCACCCAGTCCGTATCGCCAAGCATCTCGAGTGCAGCATCGGTCGAGGTGGCGGGGCGCACCAGGCATTGCCAGCGCTCGAGCAGGGATGTCATCGCCTGCAGCACCTCGACGTCGTTCTCGACCAGCAGCACCTTTGTGCCGAACAGCCCATAGCCGCGCGGCCGCTCCATCTCGGCGGTGCTGGCAATTGCATCGGCTGTGGCGCCGATCCCGACCGGAACGTCGATATGGAAGATCGTGCCGTGACCGACCTTTGACGAAAACGTCACGGGATGGCCGAGTGCGGCGGCGATACGGCGTACGATGGCCAGGCCTAATCCCAGCCCGCCGCCGGCAAGCCCGGCATCGGTCGGGATTGTGCCGCGGTGGAACTCCTCGAACACCGCCTCGCGCTGGTCGTCGGGGATGCCGCAGCCGGTGTCGGCGACATCGATGCGGATCGTATCGCCGCGATGCCTGGTGCCGACCAGCACGCCGCCGGAGCGGGTATAGCGCAGCGCGTTGGAAAGAATGTTCTGCAGGATGCGGCGCAGCAAGGTGCGGTCCGAGCGCACGACGGCGTTGACATGCCGGAATTTCAGCGTCAGGCCCTTCATCTTCGCGATCGGCTGGAAGTCCGAGCGCAGCGACGAAAACAGCGTCTCCAGGCTGACGTCGCCGATATCGGGCTGCACGACGCCGGCGTCGAGCTTGGAGATGTCGAGCAGGGTGCGGAGCAGATCCTCCATCGTCTCCAGCGACCGCTCCACCTGCCGGACCAGTTTCTTGCCTTCGTCGCTGGTCTGCACCTCGGCCAGCGCCGAGACGGAGAGATGCGCGGCGTTTAGCGGCTGCAGCACGTCATGGCTGGCGGCTGCCAGGAACCTGGTCTTGGACAGGTTCGCCAGTTCGGCGTTTTCCTTGGCCGCGCTCAGATCGATGTTCGACTGTTCGAGCCGGCGCAAGGTCGAATGCAGTTCCTCGGTGCGCGTGCGCACTCGATTTTCGAGCGAAATCGCGGTCTGGAACAGCGAGAACGCGTTGCCCTGCTGTTCCATCGACCGCTCGACACGGCTGACAAGGGCTGCGTTGATCTTCTTCAGCTTCTCCAGGTCGTTGATGTCCCTGAGCGGCATAAACCCTCCTACTCCGCCGCCTGCCGCTCTCCGAAGGCGATGCCGGTGAAAGTCTGGTTCAGATGCATCGACCGGTATTGTTCGCCATAGGTGCCGAAGCCGATGACGTTGTTTACCTTGTAGAGTTCCGAAATCTCACGAAAGACCTGCCGGTTGCGCGCGTCGAGCCTGCGCAGCACACAGTCGAAACCGAGGATCATGTCGATGCTGCCAAGCCTTTCCTCGACATCCCTAAGGGCGGCACGTGTCGATTCTACCATGTTCTTGGGCTGGGCGATGGAAAGGACGACGCCATCGTCGATGGCGCAGAAGAACGACAGCGAACCGTCCGCGTGCATCTTCTGAATCGAGCGGCAATAAAATTCGCCGCCCACTTTCACCACCACCGGGTGCGAGGCGAAACTCAGTGGCGTCAGCATCTGCGGGATGACGCCGACCGAGGCGGCATATTCCTCGGCGGCATTGGTGGCATTGAATTCGCGCACGGTGCGGTGGTCCGGATCGGATGCCGTCACCACCAGCTTCTCGTCGGTGGGGACGAAATTGTCGGTCTTGAACACGTGGAAAGGAATTTCAGTGGTGATCAGCACGATAATGGCGCTGTCGGAGGCAACCTTGCCGTTCGAGATCAGCCGCGTCGTCTCGAATTTCAGATCGTCGCCCGCCGAACCGCCGATCAGCGGAATATCGTCGAGGCCCCAGTGAATGGCGGAGGTCACCGCTTCCTCGGCATAGGACAGTCCGTCGATGAAGCAGAGTGCGAAGGTGGTGTTGGTCCGTTCGTAGCCGACACGGCTCTGCAGCGAGCGCCGCAGCGACCCGACTTCATCGGTGATCCTGTCCATGCTCGACGAAGCGAGACTGTCGACCATGGTGCTTGCGACCGAAAACGATGCCGACGGAAGCAGCAGGGCGAGAACCTGGCCTTCCTCCAGACCGCGCGGCGTGATTTCGCCGGCGGTGGAGCAGCCGGCATAGGCTAATCCCGGCGCGTTGACCTTCAGCGCGTCCGACAGGGCCGCCGCATCGACCAGGCTCTGGGAGAAAAAGAGCAGGGCGAAGCCGGCATCGATGGCTGCGGCTTCGGCCGCGATTGCCTGGGTGAACGCATTGGCGTCGGGCTCATCCGTGGTGAGCGCCGACAGGCCGCATGCATAGCGCGTCCGTGAACTGGCCAGCGGCTTCCTCCTAACTTTCCTCCGACGCTCTTTTTGTGCGCGTCTAGCGCGCCGGCGTCGAAGTCATTGTTGTCTTCAAGTGCCGCTTTGGCAATGAGCCAACATGACGGATTTGAAGTTTCTGCTATTTCTGGCGGCATCAGCACCCAGAAACGTCAAATCCAAAACCACACTGGCCAGAACTACACAGGCCAGAACTACACTGAAGGGAGCGTGATCCATGGAAGCCCAGGTCAGGAAGCTGTTTGAAAGGTACGAGCAGCTTTTCCGGAAATCCCTCGCCGGCGATGCCGACATGGATGAGGTCGTATCGGTCTATGCCTCCGCCTTCATTGCGGCGTCGCCTGCCGGCGTCATGATCGGGAAGAACGACGACCAGCTCAAGCAGGTTATGGAACAAGGCTATGCTCACTATAGAGCGATCGGCACGAAGGAGATGCGGATACGGGACGTTCGCATTTCGCCGATAGACGAGCATCATTGCGTTGCCCATGTCGCCTGGACGTCGGTCTATGCCCGCAAAGCCCGGCCGGACGTCACGATAGATTTCGACGTCCACTACCTCGTGCAGCAGCTGGACGGCGAGCCTAAAGTATTCGGGTGGATATCAGGCGACGAGCGGGAGGTTCTCAGAAAGCACGGCATCGGCTGAAATTGGCGTGGCCAAAACCAGCCGCCCATGGCTCGGAAGCGGCAGCGCACAGCGATCGAAGTTTTCGCTTGGTTGCGCCGTTTGCCTGCCTTTGCGTGACCGAAAGTACAATATGCGGATTCTGGGACGAACTGCATTCTCGCAATCTCGGCATTCCGCGGCACTTTTTCCCTTGCTTTATGCGGTATAAGAATAGCGGACAGATGGAGGGCTCGGGCACCACCGACGCCAGAACGACCAAGGTAGCACCCAGGGAGGTTTCATGTCGGAAATATCGTTGACGGTGAACGGAAAGCGGGTCAGCGGCGCTGCCGAAGACCGTACGCTTCTGGTTCATTTCTTGAGGGAAAATCTCGGCCTCACCGGCACGCATGTCGGCTGCGACACCTCGCAATGCGGCGCCTGTGTGGTCCATGTCGACGGCAAGGCGGTCAAATCCTGCACGATGCTTGCGGTGCAGGCCTCCGGGTCGACCGTGATGACGATCGAAGGCTTGGCTGATGGCGCCGACCTGCATCCGATGCAGGCAGCGTTCAGGGAGCATCATGGGCTGCAATGCGGTTTCTGCACGCCGGGCATGATCATGGCGGCGACCGACATGGTCAACCGTCACCCCGAAGGCCTAGACGAGGCCACCGTGCGGGCCGAGCTCGAAGGCAATATCTGCCGCTGCACCGGCTACCACAACATCGTGAAAGCGATCCTCGCCGCATCGGAGACGATGTCCAAGGGCGGGGCCAGGCAAGCGGCGTAGGGAAGAGGCGAATAGGGAGTGGCGAATAGCGAATAGGGTAGAAACCCGGCTCGCGTTTGCGGGTTTGCAATCCCTCTCTTTCCTATTCGCTAGTCACTATTCGCTATTCGCTTCAAAAATTCGGGAGGAATTTCTGCGATGGGCATTGAAGGTGTTGGCGCTCGCGTGGCGCGCAAGGAAGACAAGCGGTTCATTACCGGCGCTGGGCGCTATGTCGACGACATGGTGGTTCCCGGCATGAAGCATGCGGCATTCGTGCGCAGCCCGCATGCGCATGCGCAGATCAAGACCATCGACGTTAGCAAGGCGCAGGCCATGCCGGGCGTCATCGGCGTGCTGACTGGCAAGGAACTCAAGGCAGACGGCATCGGCAATCTCATCTGCGGCTGGATGATCCATTCCAAGGACGGTTCGCCGATGAAGATGGGGGCGTGGTCGCCGCTGGCCTTCGACAGGGTCCGCTATGTCGGCGACGCGGTGGTCGTCGTGATTGCCGAAACCAAGGGCCAGGCGCGCGACGCGGCCGAAGCGGTCGACATCGCCTACGAGGAGCTGAAGGCAGTCGTCGATGCTCCGAAGGCGCTCGAAAGGAGTGCGCCACAGATCCATCCGGAAGCCGACGGCAATCTGATTTTCGACTGGGAGCTCGGCGACAGCACGGCGACCAACGCGGCTATCAAGGCCGCTGCCCACATCACCCGCATGAAGATCGTCAACAACCGGCTGGTGCCCAACGCCATGGAGCCGCGCGCGGCTCTTGGCTATTACGACAAGGCCGAGGACCATTATACCTGCTGGACGACCTCGCAGAACCCGCATCTCGCGCGTCTGGTGATGAGCGCCTTCTACAATGTCGCGCCCGAAAACAAGCTACGCGTCATCGCGCCGGATGTCGGCGGCGGCTTCGGCTCGAAGATCTACATCTATCCGGAAGAAATCATCTGTCTGTGGGCCTCGAAGAAGACCGGCGTGCCGATCAAATGGGTCGCCGACCGCACCGAGAGCTTTCTCACCGATGCCCATGGCCGCGACCATGTCTCGACGGTGGAGATGGCCTTCGACAAAAACAACAGGATCACCGGGCTGAAGGTCGACACCATCGCCAATCTCGGCGCCTACATGTCGCTATTTTCATCGTGCGTGCCGACCTATCTCTACGCGACGCTGTTGTCGGGCCAGTACGATATTCCAGCGATCCACGCCAATGTGCGCGCCGTCTATACCAACACCGCACCGGTCGACGCCTATCGCGGGGCAGGGCGGCCGGAGGCCACTTATCTGCTCGAGCGCACGATCGAGACCGCCGCACGCGAATTGGGCGTATCGCCGGCGGAGCTTCGCCGAAAGAACTTCATCACATCGTTCCCGCACCAGACGCCGGTCATCATGAACTATGACGCCGGCGATTACGCCGCTTCGCTCGACGCGGCGATGGCGGCTGCCGATTATGCCGGTTTTCCCCAGCGCAAGGCCGACGCCGCCAAGAGAGGCAAGCTGCGCGGCATCGGCTTGAGCAATTACATCGAGGCCTGCGGCCTGGCGCCGTCGGCGGCAGTGGGCAGTCTTGGAGCGGGTGTCGGCCTTTGGGAAAGTGCCGAGGTGCGCGTCAATGCCGCCGGCACCATCGAGGTGCTGACCGGCTCGCACAGCCACGGCCAGGGCCATGAGACCACTTTCGCGCAGCTGGTCAACCAGCGCTTCGGCGTGCCGATAGACAGCGTCTCGATCGTCCATGGCGATACCGACAAGGTGCAGATGGGCATGGGCACCTATGGTTCGCGCTCGGGCGCCGTCGGCATGTCGGCCGTCGCCAAGGCGCTCGACAAGGTCGAGGCCAAGGCCAAGAAGATCGCCGCGCATCTGCTCGAAGCCGACGAGGGCGACATCGTCATCGAAGACGGTGCCCTGAAGGTCACCGGCACCGACAAAAGCGTGCCATGGTTCCAGATGGCGCTTGCCGCCTACACCGCGCATAATTTGCCCGGCGGTATGGAGCCGGGGCTGAAGGAGACCTCATTCTACGACCCGTCGAACTTCACTTTCCCGGCCGGTTGCTACGTCTGCGAGGTCGAGATCGATCCGGAGACCGGCGTGACCGAGATCGTCCAGTTCGTCGCCGCCGACGATTTCGGCAACATCATCAACCCGATGATCGTCGAAGGTCAGGTGCATGGCGGCATCGCGCAAGGCATCGGCCAGGCCTTGCTGGAAGGCGCTAACTACGACGCCAGCGGCCAGCTGCTGACGGCCAGCTATATGGATTACAGCATGCCGCGCGCCGACGATCTCCCGTCGTTCGTGGTCTCGACCTCGAACACGCCATGCCCGGGCAATCCGCTCGGCATCAAGGGTTGCGGTGAGGCCGGCGCCATCGGCTCACCGCCGGCGGTGATCAACGCCATCACCGACGCCATCGGTATAACCGACATCGCCATGCCGGCATCGCCGTCCACGGTCTGGGCAGCGATCCGGGCGACGAAACACTGATAAGCAAATAGCGAATAGGGAGTAGCGAATAGGGAAGATAGAGCGGTGCGTCGGGGTGGGCCCTATTCGCTACTTGCTACTCCCTATTCGCTCCTTTCCCCGAAGGGAGAAAGACAATGTACGCAGTCAACTATCACCGCGCCGCCTCGGTCGCCGATGCCGTCAAGCTGCTCGAGAGCGGCGATGCGAAGCTGCTGTCGGGCGGCATGACGCTGATCCCGGCGATGAAGACGCGGCTTGCCGCACCGTCCGACCTCGTCGACCTTTCGCATATCGGGGAATTGAAAGGCATCGAGGTGTCGGGCAGCACGATCACCATTCGCGCCGGCACCACGCATTACGAAGTCGCCCGCGACGAGAAACTGAAGAGCGCCTGTCCGGCTTTGGCCCACATGGCTTCTCTGATCGGCGATCCGGCGGTGCGCTATAGAGGCACGATCGGCGGCTCGATCGCCAACAACGACCCGGCGGCCGATTATCCGGCGGCACTTCTTGCACTCGACGCCAAAATCATCACCAACAAGCGCGAGATCGCCGCTGCCACATTCTTCAAGGGCCTGTTCGAGACGGCGCTGGAGGACGGCGAGATCGTCACCGCGGTGACCTTCACTGCGCCATCCAAGGCGGCCTATGAAAAATTCCGCAATCCGGCATCTCGCTACGCGATCGTCGGTGTGTTCGTGGCCAAGGGAGCGGACGGGGTCTGTGTCGCCGTCACCGGGGCCGGCGACGACGGCGTGTTCCGTTCCAAGGAAATCGAGGCGGCGCTTGCCTCGAACTTCGACGCCGCTGCTCTCAGCGGTGTGAAAGTGCCCGCGAATAATCTGATGAGCGACATCCACGCCTCGGCCGATTATCGCGCCAATCTGATCGTGGTAATGGCCAAGCGCGCCGTGGCTGCCGCCAACGCCTGAAGAGACCGATTGCCGGGTCTTGGGATTGCCAGCTATTGGAAGGGGCCTTCGCGGCCCCTTTTTCGTTGCCCTCGGACCTGACGGCAGGACATGCCGGAGTGTTGCCATCTCGCACTTGCACAACGCTGCATTGCACTGCAATATGCCTGGAGGAAATGCGAGCCGGGGCTCGGAGCGCACAGTCATAGCCTGCAGCCCTTTCGCATCGTTCAATGCGAAGGGACCGGCATGACGGATATCTCCGCGACGCAGCTTGTCGTGTCTCGGCCCGCCGCCGACACATCGTCGAGAACAAGGCTGGCCTATCTCGACGGATGGCGCGGCCTGTCGATCGCACTGGTGCTGATCGGCCATTTCTTTCCCGTTCCCGGAATCAACCTCGGCGTCATGGGCGTCGAGTTCTTCTTCGTGCTCAGCGGCCGGCTGATGGCCGAGATACTCTTTGTCGAACACTATCCGCTCAAGGCGTTCTTCAAGCGCCGGTTCTCTCGCATCTATCCGGCGCTGCTGGTTTTCGTCATCGCTTCGATGGTTGCCTTGGCCGGTACATTTCTCGCCTTCAAGTGGAAGGCGGCGCTGACGGCGCTGACCTTCACCTACAATTATGCCGGGATTCTCGTCACCCGCGCCGGCGCGCTCGACCATATCTGGTCGCTGTGCGTCGAAGAACACGCCTATGTCATCCTGGCGCTGATCAGCTTTGTCGTTTCGGGACGTGCCCGCGTCGTCATGCTGCTCAGCGCGCTGTCGGTGCTGGCTATGGCGAACGGCGCGATTTCGTACTGGGTCTTCGGAATGGACTACGAAACCACCTATTGGCGGACCGACGTGCACATCGCCTCGATCCTGCTGTCGGCGGTCATATGCCTGCTCAAGGCCGACGACGGGCTGCCGGCCTTGTTCAAAGGGCCGCATGTCGCCTTTGCGGCGTCCGTCGGCGCGGTCCTTCTGTTCATGGATACGGTGCCGACGCCAATCCACTATCTGATTGCGGTGCCGCTGTTGGCGCTCGCCGTCAATTCGCTCGATTTCAGCACTCGGTACCTGACCGGATTCCTGTCCTCCTGGCCGATGGCGACGCTGGGGCTGTGGTCGTATTCGCTCTATCTGTGGCAGCAGCCATTCTACAAATTCGTCTATGCGCAGGGCAGCGCGCCGCTGCTGATGCTGGCCGGCGCGTTCGCTTGCGCCTTGTGCAGCTATTACATCGTTGAAAAGCCGGCCCGCACCTGGCTGAACCGCAACTGGTAGGCTGGCGCCGTCGTCTTACCCGGTGATCTGCCTGGTATAGTAGCGCACTGCTTTCTTGCCGCCGTGGATCACCGCGTCGCCGACCTCGATGAAGCCGAGCGCTGCGTGAAAGGCATCCGAGGCCGGATTGGGCGGATCGGCATTCACCTCGCAAGTGACGATGGTCTGGCCGGCATGCAATGCATGGTCGAACAGATCCTCATAGAGCCTGCGGGCATGGCCACGGCCACGCGCGTGACCTGCCACAACGACGCGGTCGACATAGACGAAGCGCGGATAGCGCTCGCGGAACCAGAGGAAGTTAGGGCTGTCGTAGCTTGCGTCCTGGTCGAACGTCATGATGAAGGCTTCGAGCGCACCGATGCGGCGCGCATAAAACGCTTCGCCGAGCAGGAAGGACAAGCGTTCCGGCTCAAGCCACGACAACTCGGCCGCGTGCTCGTTGTTGAGGGCGAGGACGGCCGGCTCATCCTGCGGTGAGACCCGGTCGATCTGCGAGGGTGTGTCGATGATCATGTTCTCGCTGCCGCAATCGTCGCCGCCACCAGCGCTTCGTCGGTCACCGTGTTGCGGTACTCGCGGTCGAGGTCGGCGCCGCCCATGCCCACATGCGGGTTGCGGTAGCGCATGGCGCTCGGCACGTCCTTAAGCGCGGCGAAATGCATTTCGCTCAGCCCGGCTCTTTCCCGCACTTCAGCGATATTCCCAGAATCGAGCCCGCCGCAGCCGAGAATGATGATGCGCTTCCCGGCCTGCCGGACGAGGTCCGCCAGCAGGGTCACGCCTTCCAATGCGGTGTCGCGCTGGCCGCTGGTCAGCACGCGGCCGATCTTGCTGCGGATCAGCGCTTCCAAAGCCTCGGCCGGATCGCGCGCCATGTCGAAGGCGCGGTGGCAGGTGACGTTCAAGGGTCCTGCCGCCTGCACCAATTCGCTCATGCGCTTTTCGTCGATAGTGCCGTCGGCGTTCAGGCAGCCGACGACGACGCCGGCCACGCCAAGCTCGCGCAGCGCGCTGACATCGGCGAGCATCGAGCTGTATTCAGCCTCGCTGTAGAGAAAATCGCCGCCGCGCGGCCGCACGATGACGTGGAACGGGATCGTCGCAAGTTCGAGGGCGGCGCGCACGGTGCCGAAGCTTGGCGTGATGCCACCTTCGATCAGGCTGGCGCAGAGCTCGACCCGGTCGGCGCCGGCGGCCTGGGCGGCGAGCAGGCCGTCTATGCCTTCGACGCAGATTTCGATCAGCGGCAGGCGAGGGCGGTCGATGTGGGTCACAGGGCATCCATTGGGCAATTCGGCTGATCCTGCCCTAGCATTGGGTCTACTGCCGCGAAAGCTGGAATTGCCGGCTCAGCCGCTACTTGGCCGCGGCCGCGCATCAGATCCGCAAATTGTGAGCGTTCGCGCGCACGAAGTCGATGAAGGCCCGCAGCTTCGGCGGGACGAGGCGGCGACTGGGATAATAGAGGTGGAGCGGTTCGTAGGTGGGACAGAAAGGCTCCAGCACTTTGACCAGGGCGCCTGAGGCGAGAAGCGGCGCAGCCAGGCCTTCGACGGCGAAGGCAAGGCCAAGCCCTTGCGCGGCGGCTGTGATGCAGAGCGGAAGCGTGTTCACGATCAGACGTGCGTCGGGCGTGAACTCGACCTGGCGTCCATCGACGACGAACTCCCAGGGCGAGATTGCGCGGGTGCGGGTGAAGGCAAAGGCGATGCAGTGGTGGGCGGCGAGGTCGGTGGGCCGCGTGGGCGTGCCGTTGCGCGCCAGATAATCCGGGCTGCCCAGCACGACCGTCTGCAGCGGCCCACCCAGACGCGCACCGATCATATCCTTCTCGAGAAGCTCGCCGATCCGCAGGCCGGCATCGAAACCCTGAGCGGCGATATCGACGAAATTGTCGTCGAAGATCAGGCTAAGCCGCACGTCCGGGTAGGCGTCCATGAACGGTCCCATCAGCGGCTCGATCAGCAGCGGCGCGGCGATCCACGGTAGACTCAGGCGCAGCGTGCCGGCGGGGCGATCGCGGGTCTCGCGCAGCGCCGCGCCTGCCGCCCAGATCTCTTCGGCCGCCGGGCGCACGTGGTCGAGGTAGTGGGCACCGGCTTCGGTCAAGCCGACGCTGCGGGTCGTGCGGTTGAGGAGCCGTATCCCCAGACGCTCCTCGAGCCCCTTGACGGCCTCGCTCAACGAGGCCGGAGCGACGCCGAGTTCGGCGGCGGCGCGGGTGAAGCTCTTGACCTGCGCGACCTTCACGAAGGCGACGATGCCGCTGAACTGGTCGAGGCGCATTGTGAGGATATTCCAAATAGCCTTGTCGAACTATACGGGTTTTTCCGGTGAACAAAAAGCGTCATGGTGGTTCGACCAGTGGGCTTCGCTGTTGCGACAGCTCGAACAGGTAAGGAGACAAGGACCGATGACCAGGCTCGCTTCGCTCGCCGCCGGCGTTTTCCTGGCGGTGTCCGCCGTCCCCGCCAATAGCGGTCCGCAGGAAGACCGCAACATCCAGCTGATCAAGGACTATTACGCGGCTTATGCGACCGGGAACCCGGAGGCCGTGCGGCCCTTCCTCGCGCCCGACATCGTCTGGCGCATTCCCGGCCATCATCCGCTCGCCGGCGACAAGCGGGGGCCGGAGGAGGTGGTCGCCTTTTTCCGCGGCCTGGCCGACGGCAAGTTCAAGGCCGAGCCGATCTTCTTCCAGGCGCAGGGCGATCTCGTCGTCGACATCCACCGCGGCTGGTCGAACGTCGGCTCAGGTCCCGAGATCGATCAGCTCTACGCCCTGATGTTTCGCATCAGGGACGGTAAGATCACTGAAGCACAGAATTTTTTGACCGACATGCACCAGTCGGACGCCTTCTACTGGGCGCACTACCCGCTGAAGCCACTGCCCGGCCGACTGGCGGATGACCGCTGAGACGGCTGCCTTCCGTCGCGCCGCGCTTCTCGCTCCAAGCCAAAGGAGACTTGCGATGCTGAAAACCCTGACGCTAGCCGCAGCAACCGCCGTCGCGGTTGCTTCCAATGCATTCGCCGCCGTCGAGCGCGTCACTTTCGCCTCGCGCGGTGAGCAGATCGTCGGCGACCTCTATCTGCCAGAGGATATCGATGCGGCGAAACCTCGGCCCGCGCTGGTGGTGACCGGCGCCTGGATGACGGTGAAGGAACAGATGCCGGCCCGCTACGCCCGCGAGATGGCCGACCGCGGCTTCGTCGCCTTGACCTTCGATTTTCGCGGATGGGGCGAAAGCGGCGGCGCACGTCGCCAATATGAGGATCCTAGCGCCAAGATCGCCGATATCGAGGCGGCGGTCGCCTATCTCGCGACCCGGCCCGAGACCGACAAGGACCGCATCGGCGGGCTCGGCATTTGCGCCAGCTCCGGCTACATGGTCACTGCCGCCGCTAAAAATACGGCGATCAACTCGGTCGCTCTCGTCGCACCCTGGCTGCACGACGCCGATGTGGTCGAACAGACCTATGGCGGCAAGAACGGCGTCGCGCAGCTCAAAGCGGTCGGCGATGCGGCCGAGGCTGCGTATCGCAGCACCGGCAAGCAGGCATTCCTGCCCGCCGCGAGCCTGACCGATGAGCGGGCGATCATGTTCAAGGTACCTTATTACACCGAGCCCGGTCGCGGCATGATCCCGGCCTGGCGCAACGAGGCCGATCCGGCCTTCTGGCGCGGCTGGCTGGCGTTCGACGCGATCCAGGCTGCTCCGCGCCTGCGCCAGCCCTTTCTGATGGTCCATAGCGAGGCGGCTGCCATCCCGCAGGGTGCGCACAAATTCTACGCGCGGCTGACCAGCTCCAAGCATGAGCTGTGGCTCGACAATGTCAGCCAGTTCGATTTCTACGACGGCGCCGCGCCGGTGAAGGCCGCGAGCGACGCCGTCGCTGCGCACTTCCGCGCCACGCTGAGCGATGCGGGGCTGGACAATGTGGGGGAGGCGGGACAATGAACTGCGTCAGCCGCCGGCACGTCGTCTTGGCCTCGGCAGTCTTCGCCGCGACGCTTGCCGGTTCACCCGCTTTGAGCGCGTCGCAGCCCACGGCTGCGCTGACGGTCGAAGACAGGACCGCCATCGCCGAGGCCGTGGCGGGGATCGGCCTCTATGCCGATTTGGGCGAATGGAACCGGGTCAGATCCTATTTTGCGGCCCGCGTGACAACCGACTATACCAGCCTTTTCGGCGGCGAGGCCGCGACCAGCGACCGCGACGCGCTGATCGCTCAGTGGCAGGGTCTGCTGCCGGGGTTCGACGCTACGCAGCACCTCATCACCAACATCGTTGTCGAAGGCGCGGGTAACGATGCGGTCGCGCGCAGCCATGTTCGCGCGACCCACTGGATCGACACCCGGTTCTGGACGGTCGGCGCCAGCTATCTCCACCGGCTGGTGCGCACACCAGAAGGCTGGCGCGTCAGCGCCATCTCCATCCGCCGCCTGTACGAAGAAGGGGACCGCGCCGTTCTGGCCAGCGCTGCGGACCGGGTGAATGCGGCGGCGAATTGAGCAGCCGGCTGGTAGCCACCACTGTTGCCAGCTATTGGCGCAACACCGTGTTCTTGGTGCCTTCTTCGACCTGATCGATGACCAGCAGCTTGACCGGATCTGCACCGACATTCGTAGCCTGATGCCACTGCCCGATCATTTCGATGATGAAATCGCCTGACTTGTACGTGGTGCTCTTGCCGGTCTCGACATTGGTGACCTGAAGCGTTCCATCCTCGACATAGGCATAGCGGGGGAACGGGTGCTTGTGGACCGGTAACGTCGCACCCGGCGCGATCTCATAGGACGAAACCAGCACCTGAACGTTCTTCTGCGGCAGCGTGATCGGCTGGCCGGACGCCGTCTCGGTACGCGAGGCAAGCGGGGTCACAACAACCGGGGTGCCGCTGGCGTCCAGCGCGTGCGCGGCGGTTGCGGACAGGGCTGCCGTTAGCAGCAGCGCAGATGCCAAGATTTTTTGCATGATTCCCCCCGAGTTGCGTCAGCATTGCGCGGCGAGCATTCGCACGCAAGCTTGGCTGTTCAGGAGCGCCTCGCCACCTCTCCTGAACATGCCTGGCGTCATGCCGCGCGTCGCCCGGAACGTGCGGGAAAGATGGCTCTGGTCGGCGAAACCCGCAGCAATGGCTGCATCGGCGAGGCCGAGCCCCTGTTCGATCAAGGAGCTGGCGCGGCGCAATCTCCGGTCGCGGATATAGGCCGCGGGCGTCAGGCCAATCGCCTTCTTGAAATCCCGGATGACCTGGAACCGGGTGACACACGCGGCGCCAGCAAGCCGCTGCAGGCCGAGCTGCGAGCCAAGTTCGCTTTCGACAAGGTCCTGGTAGAGCGAGAACCTTTGTCGCGATCCCGAGTTTTCGACCTCCTCGGTTCGCCCGCTCCAATCGCCATGCCGGAGGATAAGACGCCTCAATGCGACGAACAGGGACGCCTCGGCTTGCGTTGCGTCCTGGGACGTCGAGCCTTCATGCGCCGCCGCCAACGCTGCTGCGAGATGGCTGTCTTCGATGATCGCGCGTGTGAAGACCGGAGCGCCATTCCCGCCCAACTCACGGGCGACCGCCGTCATCAGCGGCACCGAGGGATAAAAGGTCCGATAGGCCCAGCCTTCATCCGCACCCTGCTCGCCGTCATGCCACTCCTCGGGATTGACAACGGCAATGGTGCCTGCCGGAGCGACAACGCTTTGGCGGCCGATGCGGATGCGTTCGCAGCCAGACGTAATCAGCGCGATCACATAGGTAGGGTGCGTGTGCAGTTCGTAGCGGTGCTGGGTGAAGCGCGCCTTGAACAGGGCAAGATCAGGGAAGCAGGGATGGCGCCAGTACTTCCTGGTCTCTGTGGCGTGCATGGCTTTTGTCCCTGCTGCGGTCAATCTGGTTCAAGACGCCCTTGTGTGGCCCTGTAATCATGATCCCGGATCAAACCGCCCCTTTGCCGACGCGGAAGGAGAGCATCGTGCTGCACAATGACCCCATCGCCGCCCTGACGCCAGAGGTGATTGCCTGGCGCCATCATATCCATTCCAATCCCGAACTCGGATTCGATGAAAACGAAACGGCGCGTTTCGTTGCCGAGAAACTGCGCGCCTTTCGCTTCGACGAGGTTCATGAGGGGATCGGCGGCACCGGGGTTGTTGGCGTCCTGCGCGGCGGCACGGGCACGCGCGCCATCGGTCTTCGCGCCGAGCTGGACGCGCTTCCGGTCGTGGAGAAGACCGGCTTGCCCTATGCCTCCAGGAATGAGGGCATAATGCACGCCTGCGGTCATGACGGCCACACCGCTATGCTGCTCGGCGCCGCCAGGCTGCTCAGCCAATCCCGCGTCTTCGACGGCATTGTGTACTTCATCTTTCAGCCGGCTGAAGAAAACGAAGGCGGCAGCATGCGCATGATCGAGGACGGCCTGTTCGAGCGTTTCCCCGTCGAAGCGATGTTTGCCGTCCATAACTGGCCGGGCCTCAAGTCCGGCACGATCGCCGCTCGCGCCGGAGCACAGATGGCGGCCGTCGACAATTTCGAGCTGACCTTCGAGGGTCTTGGCGCGCATGCCGCCATGCCGCAGCGCGGCGACGACCCGATCCTGGCCGCGGCCGCCTTCGTCCAGGCCGTCCAGCGCATCGTCAGCCGTTCGGTCGACCCTCAAAGCGCGCTGGTCGTCAGCCTCACACAGATCCATGGCGGCAATGTCGGCAACATCGTGCCTAGCAAGGTCTGGCTGCAAGGCACCTGCCGCTTTTTCGAGCCCGGTCATTCCGATCATTGCGAGAAGCTGATCGGCGAGATCGCCCGAGGCATTGCTGCGGCCCATTCGCTCAACGCCACGCTTGACTACAGGAAGGGCTATCCGCCGCTCGTCAACACGGCTGACGCGACAGCCCGCACCGTCGAGGCCGCCGCCGCCACCGTCGGGACGGAGAACGTCCTGACCGAGTTCAGCCCGAGCCTCGGCTGCGAGGATTTCGCCTTCATGATCCGCGAGGCAGGCGGCTGCTACGTATGGATCGGCGCCGGCGATGTCGGCCCCGGCGAAGGTCTGCACGGCGATCGCTATGTCTTCAACGACCAAATCGTCCCGACCGTGATGCGGTACTACGTCAATCTGGTCGAGCAGACGCTTGCCCCGCGCTGAACCGTCGGAGGAAACTGAAGGTTCAGCGAGAAATGCCGATTTGAACGCGCTTCGTCGTCTGCGCGTCAACTCAGCGCCTCTCAACCGGCTGTGGCCACGAGTTGCTCTACGGGAACGGCATTTCCGAGCGCCGCCTGCGCCTTATTGGCCTGCTCTTCATCGACATGCGCCATCACGAAAATGACGCCTTGTATGACGTGCGGCTCACCCGGCTTTTTGGCAGGATCGGCGAATGCCTGGAGAAGCCCGCCGGCAAAGCCGCCGCAGGCCCCACCGACCAGGACTGTGCCAGCCACCGCTCCGACAGGGTCGATGCCCGTGGCTCCAAAAGCACCCAGGCCGACTAACAGACCAACTGCCGCGCCCAGGGCGGCACCGCCCGGACCGCGCATAACGGCGCCGATTTCGTCATCGTAAGGTCCGATGACGCTGATCTGTTCGTGAGAAATTCCTGCCGCCTGAAGCGCGGCAACGGCACGCGCCGCTTCATCGTGGGAATCGAAAAGTCTGCTGATTGTTCGCATTTGACACTGCCCATAGCACATCGCCCGCCGCTCGTTTCGAAGCGGCGGGCGTCTCCTCCCTCTCGTTCAGATCACTGAATGATTTTGACGATCTTGCGTGTGCCTGGATCAACGACAACGGTCCGATTGTCTACGACAACGTACCGGTATTCGACGTCCGGAACTTCATGAAGCTCGACCGTCTCGGGCACCGTTGAGCCGATATTGAGCTCTACCCCAGGGAGTTCCACCGATGCGAGTGGCTGTTTTTCCACATATTCCCTGATGACGGTCTCCTGTTCAGGCGCGATGATCACGTCCTGAGCGGCAGCGGCGCCGATACCTGCCAAGAGCAGAAATCCCGCGGCTGCAGTGGAAAGACGCATTTTCATGATTGCCTCCTTGTGTGAGCTCTATTGGCGTCATTCTTCGCGCTAGGCCCACTCAACCATGAGACCGCTGCAAACGTTCCTTGGCTGGGCTTCGGTCCGATCCGAGAGGTCTTGCCGTTGGACTTAAGTCTGACCTGCCGCGCGCAATGGGGCCGGATGCCGACCGGTCCGGAACCGCGACAGCCCCGACTCGTTCCGCCGCAAATTTACGGGAGGATCTCATGGAAAGCGGTGTCCGATACCCTCATTCGGCAAGCCTGCTTCTGATCGACATTCACGCCAATGTTAAACTCGCCAGGAGAAAGGAAATGGCCGACGAGAAAAGCAACCAAGACTTCCTCGACCGGAGGCGCCTGTCGGTCGACGAGTACTACGAGGTGGAACATTTCGCGCGAGAAAATGGCGTTTCGCCCAGCCAGGTCAGTAGGCTGATCAAAAAGAACGGTAACGATCGGATGACCCTTACTCAAGCGGTGAGAGCGTTGCGCGACCAGAAGTAAAAATACACCGCACCTTCCGCCGCGATTGTCGATCAGGCGTTGTACCATCTGTCCCGGGGAGAGAGCATCGGAGCTGACGCTTCATGGTTTTGCTGCCTCGCTCACCGAGGGTAGTGGGGCTTATGCGAAAAAACCGCCGGGCACGGTTTCCGTCCAATCCGTAAAGCCCTAAGTTCCCTAGGGATTGATCAAATGCAGATCAAAGATGGCGTCGCTTAGCGTCGTTCGACAACAGATTGGCCGGTTCTCTCGAATCGCGCCGCTGGCGCGACGTGCCGCCGACCAGGCCGTTGAGGATATGGCGCCATACAGAGCGACAAGGCTGATCGATCGATGGAACGCACTGTCGCTGGCCACTCAGTTCCTACTCGCGGGCGGACTATTCTCGCTGTCGGCGATGATCGTGGTGGGAATTTCCGTGACAAGCCAGATCGAAGCCGCAGTCACCCGGAACTCGGCTTCCGCCACCGCCCTTTACGTCGACAGCGTCATCGCGCCGCTGCTCCCCGATATGCGGAGGAGCGAAGTGCTGGAGGAGAGCGTTGCCCATGCGCTGGATGAGACGCTGGGGCAGGGCGCGCTCGGCAAAAGGCTCCAATCCTTCAAGCTCTGGCGCCGCGACGGAACCATCCTCTATTCGACCAACAAAGATTTGGTAGGGAAGCGTTTTCCACCCAGCGACAATCTCCGGGCCGCATTTGCAGGCGATATGGTCGCTGAATTCGACAGGCTCGATGACGCGGATAGCCAGGCTGAGCGGGACAGCGGCTTGCATCTTCTTGAAATCTACAATCCACTGCTTCAGCCATGGTCGGGCGAAGTCGTCGCTGTTTTGGAATTCTACGAGGTCGCCAACGATTTTGAAAAGGACCTTCGGCAGGCACTCGTTCGGACCTGGCTCGATGTCGCAGCCGTCACCGCGATTTTTTTCCTCGGGCTTTCGGCGATCGTTTTTCGCGGCAGCCGCACGATTCGGTCCCAGAGTCGCTCCTTGAAGCAGCGCATTGCCGAGCTTTCCGATCTGCTTGCTCAAAACAGAATGCTGAGATTGCGGGTGCAGCGTGCTTCGCAGCGTGCCACGGCGCTTAACGAACGTTACCTCAGGCGGATCGGAGCGGACCTGCATGACGGGCCGGCGCAACTGGTTGCCCTGGCTGCGTTGGGGATCGATAGCCCCGTGCTTTCCGATCCTGCCACGCCGGCTGCGGCGCGTGCACGCGAATTGCAAGCCGTCAAAGCCAATTTGGACGACGCGATGCGAGAAATCAGAAACGTCAGCAAGGGCCTTGTGCTGCCGCATGTCGAGAATGCCGAGCTGACCGAAATCCTTGAGCTTGCCGTGCGAGCGCACGAAGAGCGGACCGGCGTCAAAGTGATGCTGTCCATGACCGGGGGGCACACATCCTTGTCGCCAGCGGCCAAGATCTGCATCTTTCGTTTCATCCAGGAGGCGCTGAACAACGGCTTCCGCCACGCCGGAGGTGCCGGCCAATCGGTCGCGAAACATTTCGACGGGGAGCGCGTTTTTATCGAGGTTTCCGATACCGGCCCCGGTTTCGACCAGAAGATCGTCCACCCTGAAGGGCTGGGGCTCGTCGGGTTGCGTGAGCGGGTAGAAAGCCTCGGCGGCCAGTTTGCCGTAACATCTTCACAAAATGGCACGATGGTGAAAATGGTTCTCAATACAGTCGAAATGGGACAGGCGTGATGCCAGCAGCCATAAAACTCGCCGTCATCGACGACCACCCGCTGTTCAGGGAAGGCGTCGTGCGCACTCTCGAGCAGATCGGCGGCTTCGAGATCGTTGCGCAAGGCAGCAGCAGAGATGATGCCTTGCGGATATCGGAAGACCAGCAGCTCGATATTCTCTTGATGGACATCTCGGTGCCTGGAGGGGGCCTGAGCGCGATCGAGCCGGCTCTGCAGCGACACCCGGATCTGAAAATTGTGATGCTGACAGTTTCGGAGGAGAACCAGGATGTCGTGACTGCCTTGCAGAGCGGGGCACGAGGCTATGTCCTGAAAGGCGTCGGATCGAGAACCCTGGCCGCGATACTGCGCACTGTGGCGCTAGGTGAAAGATATGTTTGCCCGCAATTGTCGGCGCGCGTGCTGGTCGACCTGTCTACCCAATCAATTCCGACCGCCAAAGCTGACGTGCTAGCCGAACTTACCAGTCGCGAAAGAGAGATCCTGACGCTCGTGGCCGCAGGATTGAGCAACAAGCGAATTGGTCTTCAGCTGAACCTGCACGAGAAAACCATAAAGCATCACATGACGCGCATTCTCTCCAAGCTCAACGTGAGCAACCGGACCGAAGCTGCGATGACATTGCGCGATGCGACCGAGCGTCAGCATTCGCCGGTCCGCCATTCTGCATGAAGCAAGGCCCTGTGGCTTGTGAACTGGTCGTCACTCGATCATGGCGAGCAGCCTTGCCCGATCGGAGTTCGTTGCCTGGCGCCGGATGATGGTGCGGCCCCTGGCATCCCGCATTTCATAATGGCTACCGTCGATGCGCTCGCTGAGCCCGTTGGAATGCACCACACCAACGCTTGGCCCATGCACCTCGATCCGATCTCCAGTGGCCGCGTTGATATACAGTTTTGGCTTGCTGCCGGGGTTTACCGCAGTGACCGCGTTTTCGGGGGCGGTAGCCGCATTTTTTGGGGAATTGTCCTTCGGCGATTTTGATTTGCCCTTGCCCGCGTTACCACCGGAGTTGGATTTCCCGGAATTCCCAGCATTTCCAGAATTACCATCGTTTCCAGAATTCCCCGAGTTTCCAGAATTCCCGCCGTTTCCAGAGCTTCCGGAATTCCCGTTGCCACCATTCTTTGCGAAGGCGGCGTGCAGACTGAGCGTCGGCGACAGGCCGTTTAGCGCCAGGCGGTAGGGGCTCACGACGAGAATCAAGGTCGATGCAGCGAGGCATATGGCGATGCGAAGCCGTCGTGGCGACCTGGCGGGAACTCTTGTCTCACGAAGCCTCAAGCGTTGCAGCCATGTCTGTTGCGGCCATGTCTGTTGCGACCGTGTCGCGTCTGTGATCGATGAGCTTGCCAATAGCACGTTAGAATATCCTCTAACCGTTACGGCTTGGACGGCGTTATGCCCTGCTGTTTCGATTCGCCCGAGCCAATCCCAAGCCAATCTTTTGTGCCTTGCACCGTTTATCACGCTTCCGTCATCAGCAGGCTGTGTCAAGACCCACCAGTCTCAGGGGAGAAACTGGTGGGTCTCGCTAGCGCAGGAAGGGACTCATTACTGCGCAAGTGTGTTGCCTTCATTGATCGGCTCCATCAGCCGATAACAAGTCCGATGGCTGCGACCCCGAACATCAAGCCAATACCGGAACAAGCAGCCAACGTGCCTGGTGAATGCTGGGTCCCATTGCAGCCTCCTGTTACGGAGGTTGGCACCGCAACGGCGCCTGCGGGAAGTCGGTTCCTGGAAAAACCTCCACCTCAGGCTTTTGCGACAGCAATTCCGGACCAAAGCACTGCCTGCGCCAGCCCATGGTCGGCCAGCGAGCAGACCGAAGTCCTATTCTCGGGCATTTTGGGACATGAAGGGCGGTCCTCACACACTAGAAGCCCCGCCGGCTCGAAACATCGGCGTGCTGGCGACGTAAATGGCCGTCGCCGTTCGATGAATGGGAACTGCTCTCCAACTTTGATCGATGAATGTTAAAGGGGTCCGCACGGCGGCGGACCCCTCGCGCCGAACGAGCGCGTTAGGTCAGAATAAGGACAATCTTGAGCGTATCCGGGTCGACGATCACGATGCGGCCATCAGCCAGCATGAAATACTCGTAGGACTCGTAAGCCGGAACGATCTTGACGATTCGCGGTGGCAGACGACGCAATCTGACCTTTTCACGCGGGACTTCGATGCCCACCGAGATGTCAAAATCAACGTCGGAAACCGGTTCGACCTTCTCCTCCTTCAGGATCTGAGTGATTTCCGTTTTCTGTTCAACGGTCACGTTCTCGATCGAGCCGGTCGAAGTTTCATCCTGCTGAGTGGAGGTCTTGCCCTGGGTCTGCTGCTCGGTGGTGGTGCCGGCCTCGCCTTGGGTCTGCTGCTCAGTCCGGCTCTTCGCCTTGTCCTGGGCCTGCTGCTCGGTTGTGGCGCCAGTCTCGCCCTGGGTCTGCTGCTCGGTCTGGACCTTTGCCTTGTCCTGAGCCTGTTGCTCGGTTGTGGCGCCAGTCTCGCCCTGGGTCTGCTGCTCGGTCTGGACCTTTGCCTTGTCCTGAGCCTGCTGGTCGGTGGTGGCGCCAGCCTCGCCCTGCGCTTGCTCATCGGTCCGCATCTTCGCCTTGCCTTGAGCCTGCTCCTCGGTCGCAGTACCGGTCTCGCCCTGGGTCTGTTTACCCATTGACGAACCGCTAGCACAATCGGCTGAGCCTGGTGCGCAACTGGTGCCGGCGCCCGATTGGCTTTCGGCCGGCTGCTGTTCCTGAGCGAGTGCTGCTCCACAGCCAACGCCGATGGCCAGCATACTGGTGATCAGAACTTTTTTCACGAGATATCTCCTTCGAAAAGTCTGTCCCTTCAGAAGGGAAACCACCTCCAGGAAATTTAGTTCCAGGTGAATTGACCGGGCGGGGCAGGGTGCACGTTTCCTGGTTGAGGGGAATTTATCGTGGCCAATCTCGAACCTGAGGCCGCGATTTTTTCCCCTCAGGATGGAACACTGTCCTGCGACAAAAGTTTAACGCGAGCAGCATGGTATTGTCCCCTCATACAGATGCTGCAAGATCGGTGGCGCCGATCAGCCCGCGTCCTCTCCCGGAGGGCGCGGGCTTTCTGCCGTTGTCGGGCACGCCACGAATGGTGCCGACGGGTGGTCTTCGAAAGTCGCGCTTCGTTCCCGAATTGACCGTCTTCCTTGACAGCAAAAAGTGCTCTTCACATATTTCCCGCAGCCGTCGCTCACGGCTCTCATAAAAGCTCAAACACTCGTTCAGTTGAATGGAGGTTCTAATGAACGGCAGGACTTTCGACCGGCCTGTTTTCGTCAGAAATGGCGAGTTTATGGTGGAGGAAATCGGATGCTTGGCTGATGCTTTCGAGTTTCTGGAGGAATGGCCTAGGAATCGCAGAGGGCCAATCTTTGACACGGCGTTGCGAGCTTGTCAGCGCGCCTATGATGGCCAAGTTCCCATTTCAGTTGCGCGCGAAGCTTTCGCCGGCTTCGCCAGATCGGCCAGGATCTTCGAGGACGTCTCTGCAGCTATGCCCTGGATGACGGCACCGAAAGCCGGCCGCGGAGGCCTGTCGGCCTGACCGAGGTACCCAGCGAAAGAGGCCGGCGCCACAGGGGGCGGGGAAGTGGGTTGCCCAGGCTGGCGCCGGCAAAGCGGCATGGAACTGGCCGCTAAAAAGAAGTTCGCCGGATTGGTGAGGTGATCGCGGAAATTCGCCGCTCCTGTCCGCAGTAGCCGCAGATCGACATGTCCTGTCGGCGCGCTAGCCTATCGCGTGGCGGCTGTAGTGCCGGACGAGAGGTCGTGCATTACGAGGCTATAGTAAAGTGGATTAAATCGCGATTGACCATACTCCCCACTTTATCAAGGTTAAGCTATTTTCGCGGTTTTTGTCTTTGAAAAATTGGGACGAAATAGTACGGTGACCTGCAACATTCGCTTTAGGGAACTGAGTCTCAACTTTCGATGACGGAGAAATCATGAACAAGATCATGTCGGGTTTGCTGGCGGCCGCGTTTTCGGTGTCGTTCGCGGCCATCACAGCAGTGCCTGCGGACGCAGCTCAGGTATTCTTTCCGCAAGCCCCGTCCGTTTCGATTGATGTGCAGAAAGTTGATAATAATCGGTGGGTGAAGCGTCACAACCACAAAAGCCGCAGGTTTTCGCGCCACGATGGCTCGCATTGGAACGGCCATCGCGGCTATCGTAAATACCGTCGCGGCTATCGCCGTCATGGCGACTACTGGTTCCCGCTGGCTGCTTTCGCGACCGGCGCGGTGATCGGCAGTGCGATCGCCAACAACAACCAGAACCGTGTCAATCGAGGCGACGCCCATGTGGAGTGGTGCTACGACCGCTACCGGAGCTATCGCGCTTCAGACAATACGTTCCAGCCCAATTACGGACCTCGTCAGCAGTGCAATTCGCCCTACTGATCTGGCGCGCCGAATGTTGAAAAGCCCGTGCCGGCAACGGCGCGGGCTTTCATGTTGACCGACCGCATCCCCGGAACCCGCTTCGGACGGTTTCTCAGGTCGGGGCAAGGGGAATAAATTAGGAACGGAAGGATGGCGCTCGTCTTTTCCGGTGACTTTCAACAAGCCATGCGTTGAAGAATCGGCGGTGTTTGGGCACAAAGCCGTTCTCCCAGGCTGCCAATTTGCCCAGATCAAGCAGGGACGTAGGTCAACCTGATCACGTCCTCGCCAATCCGATCATTAGTCATGAGCCGGAGCGGCGGCCGGGGTCCGGCGAAATACGGCGTGCCGTGGCCAAGCACGACGGGATGCAGGTAGATGCGATACTCATCGATCAGGCCGAGTTCCGTGAGGCTTCGTGCCAGGTCCGGGCCGGCAACTTCGATCTCGCCGGCGCGCTCGGCCTTCAGCTCGCGGATCGCGCCCTCGAGATCACCGTCAACAAGCGTAGCGTTGGACCCGACGGATTTCAACGAGCGCGAGACGACCCATTTCGGCTGGCTCCGCCACGCTGCCGCGAAGGCGTGTCGATCTGCATCCCACTCAGGATGATCGTCGTCCCAATACCGCATGATCTCATACATTTGACGACCGTACACACTGCCTGCCTGCCCCTGAGCCTCCTCGATGAAGTGGCGGAAGAGCAGGGGGCTTGGCGCAAACGCCATATGGTCGACGTAGCCGTCCAGGGACTGGTTCATTCCGAACACGAGCTTAGCCATACCCACTTCCTTTCCTTATGCGGCATATCCGTGCAGTTCTGATTGCCTTGTGCAATCGGTCGCAAGCTAGATCGACTGATTTTATATCGC
Organism: Mesorhizobium sp. WSM4823; assembly: GCF_055811195.1. Taxonomy (NCBI): domain Bacteria; kingdom Pseudomonadati; phylum Pseudomonadota; class Alphaproteobacteria; order Hyphomicrobiales; family Phyllobacteriaceae; genus Mesorhizobium; species Mesorhizobium sp. WSM4823. The sequence continues at coordinate 117,333 of NZ_JBVVQL010000005.1, read as the reverse complement.
AATTGGTTTTAGAGTGCGATGAACGCCATCAGGCCGCGCCGAGTTCGCCATTAGGGATCGCGCCGCTTTGATGATCTCGCCACTTAGGTCTCCGCACAGGACTCCGCTTTTTCGCGTAGACGCCTGAAGGTTTGCTGCCCGCCGCAGGGTAATGCTGCGCTAATTCGGGTTCTCCAAGCGGTTTGTTTTGCGCCACTCCTCGTACTCCCCGCGGGCATCGTCATGCAGCGGATAATAGCGCTGCAACGACCCGCCCCCCATGAGCTTCACTCGCGAGAACTCCTCCCAGTCGTGATGCTTCTGTGATTCTTCGATCACCTTTGCAGCCATTGCGACGGGTAGCACCACCGCGCCATCATCGTCGGCGACGATGATGTCGCCGGGGATCACCGTGACACCGCCGCAGGCAATCGGAACGTTGACGGCATTGGGATAGATGCTGGTCTGCACATGATAATTTGGCGTCCAGCCGCGCAGCCATAGAGGCAGATCGAGCTTTTCAACGTTGGGCCGGTCGCGCATGCACCCGTCGATGACGATACCCGCGCCGCCTCTGCCCTTGAAATACGTCGACATCATATCGCCGAAAACGCCCGAGCTCATGTCGCCGCGCGCGTCGACTACGACCACATCGCCCTCCTGCGCGTGATAAAGAACGTGCCGATGCAACTGCGTCTCTGGATCGGCATATTCTCCCTCGCTGAAGAGGTCCGGCCGCTGCGGCAGGAACTGTAGCGTCAGCGCCGGCCCGACGATCGACTTCCCGTGGTTCTGAGCCACCGGTCCGACCATGTGCGGATTGCGGAAACCCATGTGGCCAAGCGTGCCGGCAACCGTCGCGGCGCCGATCTCCCGTAGCGCGTCGATCAGATTTTTTGGTGGCCGCGTGATGTCAGGAGCATGTGTCATCGTGGACTCCGGTTGAAAGAAAACTACCAGTTCGTAACAGAACCGTCGCGGCGCTTGAGGTGAGGCGCTTCCCAGAAACGAAAGCTCTGCGCCTGGATCGCCTCTTCGTTGACCTCGACGCCGAGCCCTGGCAGGTCACCGATCGGATAATCGGCGCCATCGAGTTGTGGTTGCACCGGGAAAAAATCGGAATTGTCGAAGCCCAGCTTTCTTTCGGGCGCCCTGGTCTCGAGCCACGCGAAGTTGGCGACCGCGGCGGCGAGATGCATGGTCGCGGCCGTGCACACCGGGCCAAGCGGATTGTGCGGCATCAGGTCGACGTAATGCGCTTCACTCCAGCCAGCGACTTTCATCGCCTCGGTCAGCCCGCCGACATTGCAAACATCGAGCCGGTTGAACTGGTGAATGCCGCGTTCGATATAGGGCAGGAACTGCCACTTGCTGGCAAATTCCTCGCCGATGGCAAAGGGGATGTCGGTCATCGTGCGCAGGGATTCATAGGCCTCCGGTGTCTCGTCCCGTATTGGCTCCTCGAGGAAATCGAGCACGCCGCGACCGAGCTTGTTGCAGAAGCTCGCCGCCTCCGCCACCGACAGCCGATGATGATAGTCGATGCCGAGGACGACGTCGTCGCCCAGCGCCTCGCGCGCCTTGTTCAGCATGCTCGCGGTAGCGCCGATCGACTCGCGCGGCTCGAAGATGTCCCTGCCGTTTTGCCCGATGGGGAAGAAGCGGATCGCCTGCCACCCTTGCGCGCGGAGTTCGCGGGCTCGTTCGATGGCAACATCCCCCTCGGCCTCGTCTCCGGTCGAGGCGAAGGTGGGCACGCGGTCGCGCTGCTTGCCGCCCAGCAACTCGTAGATAGGCACCCCCAATGCCTTGCCCTTGATGTCGTGAAGGGCGATGTCGATGGCGGAAATCGCCGCCTGCAGAACTCGCCCGCCCTCGAAATACTGGCTGCGATAAACCTCCTGCCAGATCCGGCCAATCTGCATCGGGTCGCGGCCGATGAGGAACTCGCGATAGTGCTCGATCGCGCCGGCCACCGCCTTCTCGCGACCGCTCAGGCCGCTCTCGCCCCAGCCGTAGATGCCTTGGTCGGTCTCGACCTTGACGAGCATCTGGTTGCGCGTTCCTACCCACACTGGATAGGGCTTGATCGCGGTGATCTTAAGTTTCTCAGTCATCCACGCCCACGTCCCACGCGCGCCGCCCTATCTCAGTTGGCCTTGAGGGCCATTTCAGTTTCGCCGTCGAACAGATGCATCCGCTCCTGATCGAACTCGAGCCAGATCTGTTCGTCAGGTGCGACGGCGATGTTGGGGGGCACGCTGATGTTGACGATGGCGCCGGAGAGGAACGCCTGCACGAAGGTGACGTCTCCGGTTGGTTCGACCGTAAAGGCCTTGGCCGGAATCGCACCGGGGACCGCGCTGTTGTGCAGCTTGATCGTCGAGTGTCGCGCTCCGAGCACAACCTTCTTGGTCGTCGCCCTCTGGACCTTGCGCGCGTTGAGTTGCGACAGCTCGAGGCGCCAGCCTTCCGCGCTGGTCAACACGGTGTTGCCGTTTGCCGTCGATGCCTCCAGCGGAATAAGGCTCATCGCCGGGCTGCCAATGAAGCTCGCGACAAACATGTTCACGGGATGGGCGAAAACCTGCGCCGGCGAATCGTATTGCTGCAGGTAGCCGCCGTTCATCACCGCCATCCTGTCTGCCATGGTCACGGCCTCGAGCTGGTCGTGCGTTACATAGATGATCGTCGCCTTCAGGTCCTGATGGAACCGCTTTATTTCGGACCGCATCTGCACGCGCAGTTTGGCATCGAGGTTAGAGAGCGGCTCGTCCATCAGGAACACGGCGGGGTCGCGGACAAGGGCACGGCCCAGGGCCACGCGCTGCTGCTGCCCGCCCGAAAGTTCGCGCGGCTTGCGCTCGAGCAAGTGCGTCATGTCGAGCACTCGCGCCGCTTCCTTGACCTTCTTGTCAATCTCGTCCCTGGGCAGTTTGCGCATCTGCAACGGGAACGCCAGGTTCTTGTAGACCGATTTCTGCGGGTAGAGCGCGTAGTTCTGGAATACCATTGCGATGTCCCGGTCCTTGGGGTCGAGGTCGTTGACCACTCGTTCCCCGATAACGATGTCGCCCGATGTGATCGGGATCAGCCCCGCGACGAGATTGAGCGTGGTCGTCTTGCCGCAGCCTGAAGGGCCGACGAGCGCAACGAATTCGCCGTCATTGACCGTCAACGAAACGTCGTTGACGGCTTTGAAGCTGCCATAGGTCTTGACGAGATCTTTGAGGACCACGTGGGCCATCGGCAACTCCCTAATGCTTGACCGCGCCTTCTGTGAGGGCGCGTACGAAGTATCGTTGCAGGACGAGGAACAGCACCACGACGGGCACGCTCATCATGAAGCTGGCCGCCATCAGGCCCGGAAAGTCCGTCGTGTTTTCCGAGAAGAAGCGCTGGATGCCGACCGGCAGGGTCAGCTGTTCGTTCTTGGAGAGGAAGGTGTAGGCGTAGATGTACTCGTTCCACGCGCCGATGAATGAATAGATCGCGGTGGCGATGATCCCCGGCGTCGAGAGCGGCATCACGATCAGGATAAAGGCCTGGAACCGCGTTGCGCCATCGATGCGCGCCGCCTGCTCGAGCTGCACCGGGATGTTGTCGTAGAAGCCCTTGAGCAGCCAGATCGCCAGCGGCAGGCCGAAGGTGAGATAGGTGAGGACCAGCGAGCCATGCGTGTTCACCAGCCCCAGCACGCGCATCAAAATGAAGAGCGGCACGAGAAAGATCACCGCCGGGAACATGTTGCGCAGCAGCACCGAGAAGAACAGGAAGTTTCGGCCGGGGAAACTGAAGCGCGAAAACGCATAGGCCGCAGGGACAGCCACGATCACCGAAAGGATTGTCGTGACTGTCGACACGAAAAGGCTGTTCCAGAAGAAGCGGAGGAAGTCCTGACCGACGCTGTTCTGCGGATCGAGCAGCTTTTGATAGCTGGCGAGGGTAGGCTGGTCCGGCCACCATTGCGGCGGGAACTGCATCGCCGCGAACCCAGACTTGATCGAAGTGATCAGCATCCAGATCATCGGCAACGCGGTGTAAAGCAGCATGAAAACGAGGAAGATGCGCCCGGCCCACCGCCATCCGTCGACGCGCATGCGGCGCCGGGTCTGGCCTCGAGTGGCTGTTTCGGCAATCGTGCTCATGCGCTCCCTTCTTTCCGCTCGTTGCCGCTAAGCGCACGGACGTAGAAGTAGCCCAGCGTCATCAGGATGAGGAACAGGAGCACCGAATAGGCCGATGCCACGCCCCAGAGCTGTCGGCCGAAGGCGAGCTCATAAATGTGGGTGATCCAGATATGCGATGCGTTCGACGGTCCGCCGCCGGTCATGATCCAGGGGATGATGAAGGAATTGAAGTTGGCCACCGCGAGCAGCAGGATCGTCACTGTCGAGACGTTGCGCAAATGCGGGAAGGTGACGTGCCAGAAGCGCTGCCATGCACTGGCTCCGTCGACTTTTGCGGCGCTCAGCAACTGTTCGGGGACTGTCTGCAGGCCGGCCATCATCATGATCATGGCAAATGGAAACTCGCGCCAGATATTGACGACGATCAGGGATGGCAGCACCGTGCTGACGCTGTCGATGAAATTCGGCGGCCGCTCGGCCAATCCGAGGCCGACCAGCACTGCGCCGATGATCCCGAAGTCCGAATGGTAGATCCACCTCCAGATATAGGAGGCGGCGACCGCGCTGATGACCCAGGGAACGATCAGGATGGCGCGCAGGACACCACGGCCGATAAAATCGCGGTGGAGCGCCAGCGCAGCGGCAAACCCCAGGACAAAGGAGATCAGGGTGGATCCCAGTGTCCAGATCAGAGTGTTCCAGGTGACTTTCCAGAACACGCGACTGGCGAGGATGGTCGTGTAGTTGTCGAAGCCGATAAAGGTTTTGTCGCGGAGCTGTAGGCCGGGCGGCGTCTTAAAGAACGACAGTTCGATCGTGTAGTAGATCGGATAGGCGATGACGATGAGCATCACGGCGATCGCAGGGAGCACGTACGCGTAGTCGGCGCGATGCTCCCATATCTTCCGCAACAGGCCGGATTTACCGGGTTGCAATATTCGGCGAGCCTCGGCCTTGCCGGTCACGATCGTCACTGTGGCGTGCCCTCGTTCTTCGGAACGAGCCGGCTGCATTATCGGCGCAGCCGGCCAGATCGCAGGTCAGGCTTGGACTAGAGTCCGCCCATCAGATCTTTGACCCTCTGGGCCGCGTCGTCTGCTGCCTGGTCGACGGTCATCGCTCCGGTTAGGGCATTCTGCAGCATGTCCGGGACGATGATGTTCATGATCTCGGGGGATTGCGGCAGCGCTGGGAACGGGATGCCATATGGCAGCATCGAGGTCGTGACATCGAGGAACTCGATGTTGTCGAGGCGTTCCTTCATCCATTTGGTCTTGAAGCCGTTAAGGTTGCCCGGGTTCGAGCCGGCGTAGGCCATCTTCAGCGACCATTCAGGGCTCGTCCACATGCAGATGATAGCCTTTGCAGCCGGCTCGTCTACCTTGCCGCCCTCGACATATTCGGGCTTTAGGATGTGAATGTTCGAGCCGCCGAACACGACGGCGCGCTTGCCGTCGGGGCCAGTCGGAATCAGGCCGTAGCGCATGTTGTCGATGACGGTCTGCGCCTTGTCCTTGTCGGCGCCCGTCGCCTTCTTCTGCAGGTCGAGCATCACGTCGTAGTCCGATGGGTGCGAGATCATCATGCCAAGCTGGCCGGCGACGAACAGGGGCTGGTTATCGGCCTGCTGGTTGGTGAGTGCCGAAACCGGAACCGACTTGTCGCGAACGTACATGTCGTACGAGGCTTGCAGCGCTGCCTTGCTCTGCGGGCTGCCGAGCTGGACCTCCTCATAGGTCGGGTTCGCGGTGGCTTCGTCGAAGACGCCGCCGCCATAAGCCCATAGCTGTGGCATGAAACGGTACGGCGTATTGCCGGCATTCTTGCGAGCCACGAGGCCGTAGCCGGCAATGCCGAGCTTGTCGTGGATCTGCTTGGAATATTTGACGACATCGTCCCAGGTTGCCGGCGGCTTGTCCGGATCGAGGCCCGCCCGCTTGAAGATGTCGGCGTTCCAGATGAACGCCATCGTCTCGTTGTTGGTCGGAATGCCGTAGGTTACGTCCTCCCAGGTTACGGCCTTCATGGCGCCGGGCCAGAAATCATCGGTCGAATAGCCGACATCCTCGGGTTTGAGCGGTTCCAGATAGCCCTTTGACGCGAACTCGGTACCACCCAGGATTTGCAAGCGGACCGCCATCGGCGCGGCATTGCCCAGGAGCGCCGTGCGGAACTTGTCGAGAAGGTCGTTATAGGTGAGGGCTTGTTCCTCGAGCTGGATGTTCGGATAGGTTTTGCGGAAGGTCTCGAAGAATTCCTTGTAGTACTGGCGCAGGAGGTCGGGGTCGCCCTCGAACACGCCCTGATACCAGAAAGTCAGTCGTCCCTTGTAGTCGAGCGGGGTGACCTTGGCGCAATCGGCTGCCGTGTCAAAATCCTGTGTGCCGGCAATGGAGCGCACATATTCTGGCGACCACTTGCTCAGGTCGACCGGCGGCGCACCGAGTGCGGATGTGGACATCAGCGATGCCATCAAAGCAGTGGCGACAGTGCCGCGCAGGACCGCACTGCCGAGCGTAATCCTCGTCATAGGTATCCTCCCTGGTTCTCCATGCCGCCCTGCGTTGAAGCAAAGCGGCCTAGCTCATTCGACCGCGGGACGCCTCCCTATTCTATGTATCCCTTCGATCGCCTTGTACGTTTTCAGATCGTGGATTGCCTGTCAACGCATAGGATCGTACATTGTTTGCGGAAACCGTGTGTGATATCGGGCAGAGTATGTACTGAATAGGGGAGCCGGCATTGGCCGAAACAAGTGATTTTAAAGCCAAGCCACCGGCGGAGATTGACCCCATAGGGGCCTCCAGCGAGGGCGCCTCAGTTTACGAACTGATTAGGGAAGACATCATCGAAGGACGGCTCGCCGCCAACGAACGGCTTGTGGTCACCGATCTCGCCCGGCGTCACGGCACCTCGACCAACCCCGTGCGCGAGGCCCTGCAGCTCTTGCGCGGGGAGGGGTTTGTCATCTTTCTCCCCAACCGCGGGGCGCGCGTCCGACCCATAGATCAGGATTTTGTCCGGGATATCTATGAGATCGGTGTTCTGATCGAGCCGGCCCTGACGCGATGGTTTGTGAATATGGCGACCGGCGAGGACATCGCCGAGCTCGAACGTCTCCAAGGCCTGATCGAAGAGAACAACTTCGCCGATACGTTCAGACACAGCGAGCTGGATACGGCTTTCCACACCGTGATGTACCAGCGGCACTATAACCGCCATGCCGCCGAACTTTGGTGGAAGCATCGCGAAGTGCTGCGAGCCGTGAGCCGGCGTTTCAATTTCACGCTTGCACGGCGGGCCGCGATCATTCGCGAGCACCGCGAACTCATCGCGCTCGTAAAGGCGGGAGAGGCCGACAAGGCGGCCGAACTCGTTTCTCGCCATGTCGAGGGTTCGGGCCGGCATATTCTCGAACAGATGCGTGCGCGCAACGCCGCTCGGGCTGGGTAGAATGTCCAGTCCAGAACATCGTTAGCCCGACCGTGTCTGAAAAAGGTAGTTGAGATGAAAATCACGAGCATTCGGCCGTGGCTGATCAAGTCCGATGCTTCCTATTGGGGAGAGTTCCTGTTCGTCGAAGTGACGACCGATGAGGGGGTAAGTGGCTGGGGAGAGATCACCACCACTACAAAGCTCGCCAACCGCGCCCTGTGCACGATCCTGCGGCAGATCGGCGTCGACGTGACAGGCGAGAATCCAGCTCATATCGAGCGTCTCTGGCACAAGATTTTCCGCAGCTTCACCTACATGGGCAGCCGCGGCGCCGCCGTCGAATGCGTGAGCGCCATCGATATAGCCCTCTGGGATATCCGGGGCAAAGTCTTGGGTAAGCCGATCTACGAGTTGCTGGGCGGACCGGTGCGCGATGAAATCGCACTCTACACCCATCCCAACCAGGCCAAATTCACCAGCAAGGAGGCTGTGGTCCGCGAAATTTTGGATATCGTCGAGTCCGGACACACTGCGCTCAAGTTCGATCCTTTCCCCCACCAGGGCCGCACCGCCGATGGCCTGTCCCGCGAACAGCGGGACGGTTACCTCGATGGCAGCATGACCCGCAAGGACGAGCGCGAAGCGGCCGAACTCACGGCGCTGATCCGCGAAACGGCAGGGCCTGACATCGACATTCTCATCGATGCACATGGCCGCTTCGACGTTCCCACCGCCATTCGCCTCTGTCGGAGCCTCGAGGAAGCCGGCCAGATCGACTGGTTTGAGGAGCCCTGTCCGCCCGAGAGCCTTAACGCACTCAAGCAGGTGCGTGAGAAGGTCAGTGCCGCGATCTCGTGGGGCGAGCGCGGCCACACGAAATGGGATTTCGTTCCGGTACTCGAGAACAAGCTCGCTGACTACATCATGCCTGACGTGACCTGGACCGGCGGCATTACCGAACTCAAGAAGATTTCCGCCCTATGCGAAGCCTACTACATCCCGGTCTCGCCGCATGACGCCGCTGGGCCGATCAACGTGGTTGCGGGAGCGCAGGTGATGATGACTGTTCCCAACTTCTACAAGCTCGAAACGTCGGAGTGGAACCTGGCCAAATACGATCACCTCATCGACAGACCACTCGATATTTCGAACGGCAGCCTGAAGCTGACGTCGAGGCCCGGTCTCGGTATTGAGATGGACCGCGACTACCTGCAGGCCCACGAGATCGAGCTGAGCTAGCAACGCTCTATGCCGGCCCAACGCGCGGGGCGGCAAGCCCCGCCGACCCAGAACGAGGACAAGCCATGCCAAAGACGGGTAGTGCCGACGAGGCACTCAATCGGGTGAACACCAACTCCAAGCCGTCCGACCTTCGCATCACCGATATGCGGGTAGCCGAAATCGTCGGTGCGCCGTTCACCTCGGCGCTCATCAAGATCTACACCAACCAGGGTATTGTCGGCCTGGGCGAAGTGCGCGACGGCGCCAGCGCGACCTATGCGCTGATGCTGAAGAGCCGGTTGCTCGGCGAGAACCCTTGCGACATCGATCGCCTGTTTCGCCGTATCAAGCAGTTCGGCGGGCACGGCCGGCAAGGCGGCGGCGTCTCCGCGGTGGAAATCGCGTTGTGGGATCTCGCCGGCAAGGCCTATGGCGTGCCGATCTACCAGATGCTCGGGGGACGATTCCGCGACAAGGTGCGTGTCTATTGCGATACCGACGCCGAAAAACCGAGCGGCACCGAAACCGGAAAGCGCCTCAAGGAGCGCATGGACCGCGGTTTCACCTTCCTCAAGATGGACCTGGGTTTGATGCAGATCGCCCATGTCCCGGGCGCCGTGGCCGCGCCCGCCGGCGCGCTCGAAGGGTTTCACGCCAATCCACGCGGCCGTGGCGGCGCGCTCGATGAGCGCAAGGCGCGCAATCTCGCCTACGATATGCAGAACGTGCAGCACCCGTTCACGGGGCTGCATTTCACCGAAAAGGGGATTGATTTGCTCGAGCAGTATATCCACGAAGTCCGCGAGGTCATCGGATACGAGATTCCGCTCGCCATCGACCATGTCGGTCACATCTCGCTGCAAGACGGCATACGCCTGTCGCGCCGCGTCGAGAAATATGTTCCTGCCTGGCTGGAGGATGTGATTCCCTGGCAATACACCGAGCAGTATCGGCAGTTGCAGCAGGCTACGACCGTGCCCATCTGCACGGGTGAGGACATCTACCTCAAGGAGGCATTCGAACCCCTGCTCAAGAGCGGCTGCCTCTCCGTCATCCACCCGGACCTGCTCACCAGCGGCGGCATCCTCGAGACCAAGAAGATCGGCGACATGGCGCAGGACCACGGCGTCGCCATGGCCATCCATATGGCGGAAAGCCCGATCGCCGCAATGGCCGCCGCACATGTCGCCACTGCTACCGAAAACTTCATGGCGCTCGAATACCACTCCGCCGATGTCGACTGGTGGGACGATATCGTCACCGGCGTTCCCAAGCCGCTCGTGCAGGACGGCTTTATCACTGTTCCGGACAAGCCGGGCCTGGGGATCGACGACGTCGTCGACGAGGTGATCTCGCGGCATCTGCAGCCGGGTGTCACGGGGATATGGCAATCCACCGAGCATTGGGACAATGAATATAGCTGGGACCGGACTTGGAGTTAGCCCTGACCCCCTTCCCTCATTCCCCACGCTCACGGAGCCAACGACCGACCATTCGTGTCGACCTCTCCCGATGGAGAGGCGAAGAAAGAAACGGACGAAACCATGATCTACGAACTGCGGATCTATGACTGCCTGCCGGGCAGGCTGCCGGCTTTGCTCAAGCGCTTTTCCGACCAAACGCTGGCCATCTGGGAGAGGCATGGCATCCGCCAAGCAGGGTTTTTCACCACGGCGATCGGCGAAAACAGCAATCGCCTCACCTATTTCCTCGCCTGGGAATCGCTGGCCGAGCGTGAGGCGAAATGGGCGGCTTTCGTCACCGATCCGGCATGGCACCGGGCCTGGGACGAGTCTGAGCGCGACGGGCAGATCATTGCCAATATCAGCAGCCAGCTGCTCACGCCGACAGCTTTCTCGTCTGTGAAATAGGACTGCCTCGTCTGTGAAATAGGACTGCGCCATGAAGATCACCGACCTGCGCTGCGCTGTGATAGGCAAGCACCCGATCGTCCGCATCGTCACCGACGAGGGCCTCTATGGCCTGGGCGAGGTCGAGTACACCAAGCCCTACCTCAAGCCTTGGGTGCTGCATTTCCGCGAGGCCCTGATCGGCGAGGACCCCACCGACGTCGAGCGGGTGATGCTGAAGATCCGCCAACGCGGCTCTTTCAAGCCCTATGGCGCGGCGGTGAGCGCTATCGAGCATGCGCTATGGGACATTGCCGGAAAGGCTGCAGGCGTGCCGGCCTACAAACTGCTCGGCGGCAAGGTGCGCGACAAGGTGCGCGTTTACAACGGCTCGATCCGTCAGAAACGCACCGGCGACCGGCCGGAGGACTACGCCGCTGATGTCAAATGGATGATGGAGCAGCCTCAGAACTTCTTCATGGTCAAGCAAGGAATCTCGTTCCACTCCAACATGAAGGATACTATCGAGGGCTTCCATTACGGCGTGACGCAGAAGAAGGCAGGTTATCACGGCGCCATGGATCAGGGCATGATCAGCGAGCGCGGTTTCAATCACATGCTCGACTGCGTTATCGCAATGAAGGAAGTGCTGGGCGACAAGGTCAGCCTGGCGCTCGACTGCGGCCCGGGCTGGATGCTGCCGGATGCGATCAAGTTTGCTCGCGCGGTCGAGAAATATAATTTGATGTGGCTCGAGGACATGCTGACCGGCGACTATGTGCCATGGGTCAATCCGCAGGCCTATCGGGAGTTGACCACCTCCACCTCGACGCCAATCCATACCGGCGAGCAGATCTACCTCAGGCACAATTTCAAGGAGCTGATCGAGACGCAGGCGGTGCGCGTCATTGGTCCCGATCCTGCCGATATCGGTGGCATAGCCGAGCTCAAATGGGTGGCCGAGCACGCCTATATGCACTCGATCCTGATGGCGCCGCACGGCACGGCGAACGGCCTGCTCGGCCTCGGCGCGCTGATCAACGTCTGTGCCACGTTGCCCGCCAATTACGTCGCATTCGAATATCCCAGCGCTTCGGACCCGTGGTGGAACGACATCGTCATTGGCCTGCCTGAGCAGGTCGTGAAGGATTCGATGATCGATCTGCTCGAAGCTCCCGGGCTCGGCCTCGACATCGACGCCAAAGGCGCCAAGAAGTATCTGCTGGAAGAGGACGCCGGGTTCTTCGACTGATTGGGCGTCAAGCACCGCGATCTGCCAGACCGCGGCATCAGCGGTCCAGATGCAATCGTGTCGTGCTTGAGCTCGACATTGCCTTGCTACTGGTCACGCGGATAAATCGGCGCGGCCCGGCATTGTCGCTCGGCCGGTGTGGCTTTCCGTTTAGTTCTCGCGAAGCCGACGGGCCGCAATGACATTGTCGAGCCAGCCAGCGGCCATTTCGGGTACCGATGCCAGCAAGAGTTCAGTATAGGGCTTGTACGGCGGCGCCAGCACCTCGTCCTTGGGTCCCTGTTCGACCACCGTACCCTGGTGCATGACGACGACATCGTCGGCAATGGCGCGCACCGTGGCGAGATCGTGGGTAATGAAGAGATAGGACACGCCCAATCTCTGCTGCAGGAAGACCAGCATCTTCAAGATTTCAGCCTGTACAATCTGGTCAAGCGCCGATGTGATCTCGTCGCAGACGATCAGTTCCGGCTCGGCAGCCAGCGCCCGCGCAATAGCGATGCGTTGGCGTTGGCCGCCCGACAGCTGGGCGGGCAGCCTGTCAATGTAGGAGGCGTCGAGCTCTACCGTCTTCAGCAGCTCGACGATGCGCTGTGTCCGTGCCGCGCCGGACAGACCATGATAGAATTTCAGCGGCCGGCCGATGATCTTTCGCACTGTTTGACGGGGGTTCAGTGCCGTCTCGGCCGACTGGTAGATGATCTGGATTTTGCGCAGCGTGTCCTTGGACCGCTGGCGCACGAGCGGTGCGCACGGCTCGCCTTTGAACGAAAGTAAACCGCCTTCAGGCGCCATCAGACCTGCGATAATGCGGCCAAGCGTCGACTTGCCGGATCCGGATTCCCCGACCACCGCAACCGTCTGGCCATGGCCGACCACTACGGACACGTCACGCAATACCTGAAATGAACCGTAGGATGCACTAAGGCGATCGATCCGCAAAAGCTCCGGCGCCTCGGATCTTGCCGACATAGGAATGTCGTGAACGGCCCAGAGCGACTTCGTATAGGGATGTTCCGGCTGCGTCAGCATCTTCGAGGCCAGACCCTCCTCGACCGCCTCGCCATGGCGCAGAACCATGATCCGGTCTGCCATCTGCGCGACGACCGCCAGATCGTGGGTGATGTAGAGGGCGGCAACGCCGAACTGCTGGATCGCCTCTCTGATCGAGACCAGGACCTCGACCTGGGTGGTCACGTCGAGCGCCGTCGTTGGTTCGTCGAATATGATCAGATCCGGTTTGCAGATCATGGCCATGACGACCATGGCGCGCTGCAGCTGCCCGCCCGAGACCTGATGCGGATAGCGCCTGCCGAAATGGTCGGGGTCCGGCAGTTGCAGCGCCCGAAACAGGGCACGTGCATTGGTCTCGGCTTCCAGCCGACGCTGGCCGCCGCGCGAGACGGCGGCTTCCACGATCTGATCGATCAGGCGGATGGCTGGATTAAAAGATGCCGCGGCGCTCTGCGCGACATAAGCTATGCGAACGCCTCGAAGGCGGCGTTGGCTAGTCTCCGGCAAGTCCAGGATGTTTTGGCCGTCGAAGATGACGCTGCCCGATTTGATGCGGCACCCCTGACGTACATAACCAAGGGCGGCAAGCCCGATCGTCGACTTGCCGGCCCCTGACTCTCCGACCAGCCCCAGCACTTCGCCGCGTTTCAAACTAAAACTGATGCCTTTGACGATCTCCGACCAGACGCCGCCAACCTTCGCCTCGATGCGGAGGTCGGAGACCGTCAGGACTCTGCTGTCGGCGCCGGCGGGCCGACTAGCGCTCGTCATCGGAAAGACCACTTGATTCATTCAAAAACCAGTCTGCAACGAAATTGACGGCGACCGTCAGCAGCGCGATGGCCGCCGCCGGGATGAGCGGTGTGATGTCGCCGCTGCTGATCAAAGCGGCGTTGTCGCGCACCATCGAGCCCCACTCGGCCATGGGCGGCTGAAGGCCGACGCCTAGGAAGGACAGCGCGGCAATGGCCAGGAAGACGAAACAGAACCGCATGCCGAATTCGGAGATCAGCACCGGCAATATGTTGGGCAGGATTTCTTGGGTGACGATCCAGGGTAGTTTCTCGCCCCTGGCGTGGGCGGCCTCGACGAATTCCAACGTCACCACGTTGAGTGCCGCCGCGCGTGACAGGCGGAAGACCCGTGTGGAATCGATCACCGCGATGATCAGCACCAGGTTGAGCACGCTGGAGCCGAAGATTGCCAGCAGCATCAGCGTGAAGATGAGGTCGGGGATGGACATGACCGAGTCGACGAAGCGGCTGAGCACCTGGTCCGCCACGCCGCGCAACGCGGCTGCTATGATGCCGAGACTACCGCCGATGACGAAGGCCAGCAGCGTGGTGACAAAGGCGATACCGATCGAATTACGCGCGCCGAAAATCAAACGGCTGAACAGGTCGCGTCCCAATTGGTCGGTGCCGAAGACGAACTGGCTGCTCCATTGCTCGAACGGCGTTTCCGACACGACTTGATACTCGCCATAGGGCGCGATCAGCGGCGCGAACACTGCCGCGGCAAGGTAGATGGCGAGCACCGCTATGCCGAACCATGCCGTCGGCGGCGCACGGCGCAGACGGCGCCTGGCCTTGGCGAGAAAGCCTTCCGCCCGGTCGGGACGCTGGGTGTCGGACAATGCCATGTCAATCTCAGCGCGGATGGAGGAGCCTTGGATTGCTGACGATCGAAATGATGTCGGCAATCAGGTTGAGCAGAATGTAGGTGACCGAAAAGATCAGCGCGCAGGCCTGGATGACCGGGATGTCGCGATTACGCACCGCGTCCACCATGGTCTGGCCGATGCCGGGATAGACGAACACCACCTCTATCACCACGACGCCGGCGATCAGATAGGCGAGGTTCAGCGCAACCACGCTGGCGATCGGCCCGACGACGTTGGGGAGCGCGTGCCCCACCACCACGCGAGCGGCGGATTCGCCCTTGAGCTGCGCCATTTCGATGAAAGGGCGCGACATCACGCTGATGATCGCGGCACGCGTGTTGCGCATCATATGCGCCAGGATGACAAGCGTTAGCGTCAGCACGGGCAGCACCATGCGCATGAGCTGGTCACCTAGATGCATTGACGGTCGGATGCTCGACAGCGACGGAAACCAGTGCAGGTTGATCGCGAAGACCAGCATGATGATGTAGGCGAAGAAGAATTCCGGGATGGAGATCGATGCGATGCTCGATGCGCTGAGCAGGCGGTCGAGGAAGCGATTGCGGTAGAGTGCGGCGACGATGCCAAGGGCAATGGCCAAAGGCACCGCGATCAGCGCTGTCAGTGCCGCCAGGTACAATGTGTTGAGGAGGCGCGGCCCGATGATGCGGCCTACCGGCCGCGACGAGAAGGACTGTCCGAAATCACCGGTCAGAGCGTGACCAAGCCACGACAGATAGCGCTGGTACCACGGCAGATTGAGACCGAGCTGCTCGCGAAACGCCGCCACGGTCTCGGGCGTTGCCGAACGACCGAGAATCGCGGTCGCAAAATCGCCGGGCAGCATGCTGACGGCCAGGAAGATCACCAACGACACGATCACAAGGCTTAGGAAGCCAAGCGCCATCCTTTGCAAAAGCATTCGCGTTACCGGATGTCTGGTCGAATTCACGGTGGTCCTTTCAAAGGGGAGTATGCGGCCTTGCTGCCGCATCCGGTGCGCCCAGACGCCGAAGGCGAGCTGGAAGGCGCCAGCCCACCTTCGGCACAAGACTAGACCATCCACCAGCGCTCGGTCATGCGCAGATTATCGCACGGGAAGATGCCGCCGATGGTTCCGTGGCCGAGTTTCTTCGACAGGCCGTAGTTCCAATTGACGAAGGCAAGCGTGATCATGCCGCCATCGTCATGCACGATCTGCTGCATCTCGCCGTATTGCGCGGCACGCTTGGCCTGGTCCGTCTCGGCGCGGGCTGCAATCAGCAACTCGTTGAAGCGGGGGTTCTTCCAGTGCGTGCTGTTCCAGGGCGCGTCGGCGGCCAGAACGGTCGAGAACAGCCAGTCGCATGTCGCGCGGCCATACCAGTCCACGCCGCTGAACGGCTTCTTCAGCCAGACGTTTTCCCAATAGCCATCGTCGGCCTCGCGGATGATGTTGATGTTGATGCCGGCCTTCGCGGCTTGCTCCTTGTAGAGCACGGCCGCGTCTATGCAGCCCGGGAATGCCGCTTCGGAAACCGACAGATCGACGTCGATGGACGTTAGGCCGGCCTTCTTGAGATGTTCCTTAGCTTTCTCGATGTTGTAGTCGAATTGTGGCTGCGGGTCCTTGTAGAACGGCATGGCGGAGGCGACGGGCGTGTCGTTGCCCTTCTTGCCTTCGCCCAGGAACACCTTGCGCAGGATATCGTCGCGGTCGAGCGCGTATTTCATCGCCAAGCGTACGTCGACATTGTCGAACGGCGCGACCGAGGTGTCCATGTCGAAGGTGAAGTGACGCAGGCTCGGCACGCGCTGTATTTCCAGATCTGCGTTGCGCTCGACCAGCGGCATATTCTTCACCTCGAGATCGTTCATGAAGTCGACCTCACCGGTGACGAACGCGTTGGTGCGTGCGGTGGGATCGACGATGCTGATGAACTCGAACTCGTCGAGATAAGGTTTGTTGTCCTTGTGATAGTTAGGATTACGGGTCATCTTGATCGATGTGCCTGGCTCGAAATCCTCCAGCTTGAAGCTGCCGGTACCGACGCCTTTTTGCCAGTCGATGCCGCCCTCCGGCTTCGCCTGCATGATCGACAGATGATAGTCGGCGACCAGATAGGGGAAATCGGCGCTGCCAGATTTCAGCGCGAACACCACGTTGCCATCGCCGTCCTTGTCGATGCTGGCGACCTGCGACAGGATCGACTTGGCGCCGGAGGTGGATTTTTCGCCCATATGATGGCGAAAGGATTCCTGGACGTCCTCGACGGTCAGGCTCTTGCCGTCATGGAATGTGATGCCCTTGCGTAGCTTGAACAGCCATTTGGTGGCGCCGTCATTTGGCTCGAAGCTTTCGGCGAGATCACCGATGATGCTGCCGTCGGGCGCGATCTCGGTCAGGTTGTTGCACAGCGAGCCGTTGAAGGCTGCCTGGGCAAAGCTCGCCGGCCAAGTGCCCGGGTCGAGCGTATCGTTCTGCGAGGCGTCGGACATGCCGAAGCGCGCCGATCCGCCTTTCTTGGGCTCCTCTGCGAGCGCAAAATTCGCAAATGACGTGGGGCCCAGCCCGACAGCGGCAGCGAATGCAGCGGAGCGTCCGAGAAATTCACGGCGTGAGATTTGACCCTTCTTGAAGCGCTCGGCCCAATAGCTGAATTCAGACATGGTTTCTCCTCGAAACGCCTGTTCCCCTTTTTGCCGGCCGAAACACAGGCTCTTTCGACCGACGCTTGTGGCAATGCCGCTCCCGAAAGGCGGCGATGTCCATTGTCGGCCCAACGCTAGCCAGCCATCAAAAGCTTGTCAATGATTTCTGATTGACCAATCAATCATGATTTGTTGATATGCTCTTCCAGGCTACATGGGCTGACCGAAGGGGACATGGCTGGATGACGCTTGAGCTTTGCTATTTGACGGCCAGCGAGGCGCTGCGTCGGTTTCATGATCGCACCCTGTCGCCGGTCGAGATCGTCGAGGCGCAGCTGCAACGTATCCAGGAGACAAGCGGCACCATCAACGCAACAAGTTTCGTCTACGCCGAGGAGACGCTCGATGCTGCAAGGGACGCGGAGCGCCGGTACGCTATGACCGACGGCCGCCCGCGGCCGCTGGAAGGCATCGCCACGGCGATAAAGGATGAAAGCAACATCGCCGGCAAGGTCACGACATACGGTTCGTTGATCTACAAGGACAATGTCGCCCAGACCACCAGCACGGTCGTGCAACGTCTGCTCGACGCCGGGGCTGTCGTCCACAGCCGCACCACGACGCCGGAATTTTCCTGCGAGGGCGTCACCCACTCGCGGCTCTGGGGAGTGACCCGCAATCCCTGGAACCTCGACTATACGCCGGGCGGTTCCTCCGGCGGGTCGGGCGCCGCGCTTGCCGCCGGGTTGACGACGCTCGCCAACGGCTCGGACATTGGCGGGTCGATCCGTATTCCGGCTTCTGCCTGCGGTGTCGTCGGCTACAAGCCGCCCTATGGACGCAACCCGTCGTCCGCGCCCTTCAACCTCGACCCGTACAATCATCCGGGCCCGATGGCCCGCTCCGTCGAGGACTGCCTGCTTATGCAAAACGTCATGTGTGGGCCTGATCCGCTTGATATAGCGTCGCTGCGGCCCAAGCTCACGATGGTTCCCGACCGCGACGGCATCCGGGGCTGGAAGATCGCCTATTCGCTGGATCTTGGTTATTTCGAGGTGGACGAGGAAGTCAGGCGCAACACTCTTGCAGCACTCGACGTTTTCCGCTCGCTCGGCGCCACTGTCGAGGAAGTCGATCTTGGCTGGACCAAGGAGAGCGAACGCGCCGCGATGAGCCATCTCAGGACCATCTTCGGTTCGTGGCTTGCGGAATACCTCGACGACACTAGGGGCGAGCTTCTGACCGGATATGCCCGCAATTTTGCCGAAGGTGCGCGCGAAAACACCTGCCAGGATTTCCTCAAGTCGATGTACACGGCAGGCGACATGTATGCGTCGCTGGGGCCGATACTCGAAAGCCACAATGTGTTCATCTGCCCGACGCTGGCGGTTCCCGCCGTCGCCGCCGATCACGATCCGTCGAAAGACAAGGTGACGATAAACGGCAGGGACGTGCACCCATCCATCGGCTGGCCGATGACCTATCCGTTCAACATGCTTAGCCGCTGTCCGGTGCTGAGCGTCCCATCCGGGCGGGCGTCGACTGGCGTGCCGACCGGCATCCAGATCGTCGGCCCGACCTACGGCGACGAAGCGGTCTTCACCGCCGGTCTGGCCTATGAGGAGGCGCTTGGCGGATGGTACACCAGGGTGCGCGACCGGCCTGCGGTCGCAACCAAACAGCCCCTGCCATCGGAAACCACCCCTGCATGAAAACCGTATATTCTCCGCTACACGCGCTTCAGGATGCCGAGGCGGAATTCATCCGTGGCAAGCGCGTGCCGAGCTTCGAGATGCCGCGCCGCGCCGAACTCGTCCGGGCACGGGTCAGGCAGGTCTTCGGCGACCAAACGATCGAGCCGCAGGACTTCGGAACGGGGCCGCTGGTCAAGGTCCACGACGAGGCGCTGGTCGCGTTTCTGTCGGCCTTCTGGGACCGGTGGTCAGCCGAGAACGGGCCAATCGATGCCTTTCCGAATGCCTGGCCGCCACCGCGCTCGCACCGTCTGAAGACGCAGCGGATCGGCGCGGAACTCGGCCGTTTCTGCATCGACATGAGCAGCCCGATCATGGAAGGCACGTGGCGGGCCGTATCGGCATCTGCCAACGTCGCGCTAACGGCCCAGGCCCTGGCGGCGGGGCGAGACCGCACCGCTTTCGCGCTCTGCCGCCCGCCAGGACACCATGCGGGCCGCGACTATTTCGGCGGCTACTGTTTCATCAACAATGCTGCGGTTGCGGCGCAGGCCTTTCGCGACCACGGCGCCGCCAGGGTCGCGGTGCTGGATGTGGACTATCACCACGGCAACGGCACGCAGGACATCTTCTATGGCCGCGAGGACATCTTGACGGTCTCCATCCATGCCGATCCGACGCTGGAGTACCCATACTATATGGGATATGCCGACGAGACAGGGCAGGGGACCGGGCTCAGCTTCAATCTCAATTTGCCCTTGCCTTGGGGAACCCGGTTCGATCTCTACGGCGATGCACTCGACGCATCGCTGTCGCGCATTGCAAGGTTCGGCGCCGAAGCGCTCGTCGTCTCGCTCGGCGTCGATACGTTCGACGGCGATCCGATCTCGAAATTCAAACTGCAGAGCGACGATTTCTCGAAGATCGGCCGCGCCATCGCCCGTCTTGGCGTGCCGACCGTGTTCATCATGGAGGGCGGCTATGCGGTGGAAGATCTCGGCATCAATGTCGTCAACACGCTGAGCGGCTTCGAGGATGGTTTCTCCGGCTGATGCGGCTGGAGGGTGCGGGCCAGGACGATCAGAAATCGTCGGGAAAGATCGTCTTTAGATAGAACAGACAGGCCTGCTTGGCCATCTCCCGCGCCGCGGGGCCGCTCGTTCCGAAAACCTGCCCGGAAATCCACAGGCCGTCGATCATAGCGTTTAGGCTGCGCGCCACCATGGCGGCGTCGAGATCCAGACCTCGGCGCTCGGCAAGCGCGGTGATATCGGCCTTCACGACGGCATCGTAGCGCGCTTTCAACTCGGCGCAGCGCCGCTGATACTCCGGATTGCGCACCGATTCCGCCCAGAAGGCGGTGAAGACGGCTATGTGTCCCGGGTTCGACATCTCAGTGTCGAAATCGAGCGCGATCATGCCTAGCAGACGCGCCACCGGCGAATCGAATTCCGGCCGGTTCAGATTGCGGTCATATTCCTCGACCACATGATCGAGGGCGGCCAGTGTGATGCCTTCCTTCGATTTGAAGTGAAAGGACACGACGCCATAGCTGCACCCGGCCTCCCTGGCGATGTCGTTCATGGTGAAGCCGGCCAGGCCTTTGCGTGCAATGACGGTGAGGGCTGCCTCCAGCAACGAACGACGACGTTCGAGCACTTGATCCTCGCGCGTCGGGGTGCGCCTCGCGTTGGTCCGTTTTTCAGCTTTTGCTGCGGTCTGATTCATAATGTCGCGCGGCTTCAACCGAGAATTGTTGAATCTGGATAGCAGTTTCGGCAAAGCCGGCACAAGGCTTCGTCACCCACCAATTATTGGACCTCACCCAGCCCTAGAAAGCACGCTGCGTTGTCATGCAGCCATTTGCGACGCACTGCCGCTTCGATCGGCAACGCTTCTAACTCGCCGAGCGCGCGTTCGGGCGCCAACATCGGAAAAGCGGTGCCGAAGATGATCCTGTCCTGAAGCAAGGTTCGGCCGTATTGCAAAAGCGGCTCATAGCCGGAATGGGCCTTCGCCAACAGCGACGGCCGCACCGCGAGCAGCCCTATCCATAAATTCGGATGACGCCAGGCAACGCCGATCAACTCGTTGACCCAGGGCCAGCCTGGCGGCGACGCGCAGACTTTCATCCCGGGAAAGTCGATCATAACCTCGTCGAGATATTCCGGCTTGCCAAACCGCATCGGCGTCGCTGTCGAAAAATTGATCCCGCAATGAATGTTGACGGGGATCCCCAGTTCGACGGCTTTCTCGTAAAGCGGGTAGAGCAGCCGGTCGTTGGGACAGAGCTTCAGCTCGAAACATTGCAGGTTGAGCCCGCGCAGGCCGAGTTCGCGCACGGCGCGCTCCAGATCCGCGACCGCCGACTTGCCTTTGTGCGGATCGACGCCGGCAAAGCCGATGTAGCGAGGACCGTTCGCGGCACAGAACGCGGCAACGGTCTCGTTGGATATCTTGAAGCCGAAAGTCGTCTCCACATCTCTCGCCTTGAGCACGACATGGCTTGCGCCGAGCCTCTCGTATGTTTCGAGATAGCTTTGCAGATCGCGTGCCGCATCGGAGCGGGCCGAGTCCTTCTCGCTGGCTGCATAGACGCGGCGATAGTTTTGCAGATGCGGCGCGGTGGCGCTGAATCCGGGGGATGGCGGCCGGCTTGAGAAATCGATCCACATGGTCCTACGTCCAATGCCGTCGTTCGGACAGGATGACACGCGCCGCATTGTGACCGGGTACGCCGGTGACGCCGCCGCCTGGATGGGTGGAGGCACCGCACTGATAGAGTTTGGCGATGGGCGTGCGGTAGTTGGCATAGTGCGCGGCGGGGCGCTTGAAGAATATCTGATCGGTGCTGATCTCGCCATGATGGACATGGCCGTTCGGCAGGTCGAAAATACGTTCGAGATCGAGAGGCGTCAGGATCTGGCGATGCACGATCCGCTTCTCCAGGTCCGGCGAATGCAAACGCAGCACCCGCATGGCGCTTTCGTATAAGTCTTCGCCGCGGCTGTCCCAGTCACCTTCACGCAGCGCATAGGGAGCATGCCCGCCGAAGATGTTCATGACGTGATGACCCGGCGGCGCGAGCGACGGATCGACCACACTCGGGGTTTTGACGATCAGGAACGGTCGCTCGGCGATCCTGCCGTAGCGGGCATCGTCGTGCGCCATATCCATGTAATCGACGCTGTCGCCGATGGTCAGCTGGACGGGGTAGTCGAAACCAAGCTCCCTTGCCGTCAGGCGGGGAAAGCTCGGCAGTCCGTCCAGCGCCAGGTTGATGCGGAAGACGGTCGATTGCGACCGGAAATTCTCGATTTCCTTGACGAACGCTGGCGGAAGCTGGTCCGGCGACAGCAGTTTGAGGAAGGTGGTCTTGGCATTGGCGTTGGCGACAACGATGCGGGTTTCGATCGTCTCACCGGACATCAGCTGGACACCATGCGCGACGCCGTTCCTGACGAGGATTTGCTTTACCTCGGCGTCGGTGCGCACGGTCATGCCATGCGCCTCGCCGGATCGGCGGATCGAGTTGGAGATTTCACCCATGCCGCCCTTGATGAAACCGGACGGTCCTGCGGGCGTCGACTGATCGCGCACCACCGAGCGCACCAGCATGTAAGCCGAGCCGGGCGAGCGCAGGCTGGAATTGCCGCCGCCACCGCCCGCGAAGAAGCCCAGCACCAGCTTGACGACGTCGGATTCGAACCAGCGGCTCAGCATGTCGTGGGCGCTGAGCGTCAGCAGATCGTAGATGTCATAGAATTTCGAGCCGATCTTGCGGAAGCGCCAGGCGAAGCCGATCAGCTTCGCCAGATCCCTGGGAGTCTTGCCGCCAGGATTGACCGGCGTCTCGAACAGAAGCTGCTTGAGAAATGGCGCCACGCCGAGCAGAAATTCGCGATAGGCCGGATAGGCTTCGGCGTCCTTGCTGGAGAACTTGGCGATTTCGGCGCAAAACTTCTCCGGCGACCCCCACATTGTGAAGGTCCGACCGTCGGCGAGCGGAAACACCGTAGGCGGGGGTTCCAGAACCTCGAAGCCGTGCTTCTGCAACTCGAGGTCCAAAATGACCTTGGGCTGCATGAGGCCCATGATGTAGGAGGCGGTCGAGACCTTGTAGCCGGGCCAGACTTCTTCGGTCACCGCGGCCCCGCCTACAAGCTTGCGTCGTTCCAGTACGCAGACCTTGACGCCGGCCCGTGCCAGATAGGCGCCGCACACCAGGCCGTTGTGGCCGGCGCCGACAATGATCGCGTCGAAAGCTGTCGCCATCGTCTTACCCTTATAACCAGCGATTTTCGACGCGGTCGAAGCTTCCGGCGCGCAAGTCCTCGGCTTCTTTCACCAACAGCTGCTTGGCGATTTTCAGCGAGACGGTGCGTGGGAACTCGTCACGGAAGGCGTAGAAGCGTGGCACCTTGAAAGGCGCCAACTGCCGCTTTGCAGCCTCGATGATGGCCGCCAGCGTTTCGGCGCCGGCAACGGCATCGTCCTTCAGCTTGATGTAGGCCTTGACCTCTTCTCCGCGCAGCGGGTCCGGGACGCCGATAACGGCTGCTTCGGCCACCGCCGGCACGGCGTTGAGTACCGATTCGACTTCGCGAGCGGCGATGTTTTCGGCGCTGCGCCGTATCATGTCCTTTTTCCGGCCGACGATGGTGTGGAAGCCGTTTTCATCGATCCGGAAGAGATCGCCGGTGCGAAACCAGCCGTCGGAAAAAGCGGATGCCGTCGCCTCCGGATTCTTGTAGTAACCGAGCATGATGCCCGGTCCGCGCACGAGCAACTCGCCGACCTCGCCTGACGGCAACGTGCGGCCTTCCTCGTCGGCCACCTTGCACTCGCGGAAGGGGCAGGGAATGCCGCAGGAGCCGGAGCCGACCATGTCGGAGCGTTCGATCGGCATGAACATGGCCGGACCGATCTCGGTCATGCCGAAAGCCTCGCGCGCGTTCAGATCGTAGCGCTGCTCCAGGCCGGCATGCAGTTCACGCGGCACGCCATAGACGTTGGCGCGGACGACCTCGTTGCGTGTGTCGTCGGGATGTGCCGGCTGGCTGTGCAGCACCCAGGGCAGCAGGCAAAAATTGATACGGTGGGTGCGCACCCATTCCATGAAGCGGCTGGTGCTTTGGCGGGCGGCGACGAACAGCGTGCCGCGCTGATAGAGCGTCATCAGCAAAAGCCATTGCGGATCCATGTAGAAGAACGGTGTCGAGGCCAGGATGCGCTTGTAGCGGCGGCCGTCGCGAAAGGCGTTCACCTTGCCGCTGCTGATCCAGTAGCGCTGGGTGAGCATGCAGCCCTTGGGAAAACCGGTGGTGCCGGACGTGTACTGGATGTTGAGGAGATCGTCATGGTCGACCGGCTCCGGCGCCTCGAACGCCTCGGTCGGCTGCGAAGCGAGTTCGGACCAAGCAATGGTGCCGGCGGCATCGCCTTGCACCACGATCGTGCGTTCGCGTGGAATGCCGATCAGTCCCTCCCGGCGGCAGGACTCGATCGTCGCCATGCATTGGCCGTGAGCGATGACGAAGGAAGCGTCGGCATCGTGGACGACATGGGCGAGCTCGCGCTCGCGATAGCTGACATTGACAGGCACCATCACCGCGCCGATCCGCCCCAGCGCCAGCCATGTCAACGGCATCTCGGGGATGTTCGGCAACATGACGGCGACATGTGTGCCCTTGGTGATGCCAAGCGCGACGAAACGCGACGCAAGCCCGTTCACCACACGCCGCATCTCAGCGTAGGTGATGGTCTGGCCTGTCTCGAAGAAATTCCATAGAAGCCGATCACCGGCTGCCTCGGCCGCCTCGTCGATCAAGGCGCCGATATTGACCGGCAGCGGCTCGGCCTCGATATGCCGCCGTCGCTCGGCGACATCGGGAACCGTCTCCGCAAGAACGTCCAGCCGGCCCATCAGTGGGCGAACCACATCGCCTTGAGGTCCGTATACTTCTCCATCGCATGGATCGACTTGTCACGGCCGAAACCCGATTGCTTGAACCCGCCGAACGGCACCGACATCAGCCCGCGGTCGAAACAATTGACCCATACGACGCCGGCCTTGATGACCTTGGCTGCCCGGTGCGCCTTCTTGACATCGTTCGTCCATACCCCGGCGGCGAGCCCATAGATCGTGTCGTTCGCGACCGTCATCGCCTCGTCGAAGTCGCGAACCGTGATGGTGGCGAGCACCGGGCCGAAAATCTCCTCGCGTGCGATCTTCATCTGGTTGGATACACCGTCGAAGACCGTCGGCTCGACGAAGTACCCACCGCTGTCCTGGCGCACGCGATTGCCGCCGGCCACGATCCTGGCGCCACCGGCGACGCCGTCCTCGATATAGCCCATGACGCGCGACAGCTGTTCCTCGGTAACGATCGAGCCGAGTTTCGTCGAGGCATCCAGAGGATCGGCCGGCGTCAGCGCCGCTGCCTGCTGGAGCACCTTTTCGAGGAATCTGTCCTTGATCCTGTCCTCGACGATCAGGCGTGAGCCCGCGTTGCAGACCTGGCCGGAATTGGCGAAGATGCCGGCGGCGACGGAGCGCGCCGCGCCATCGAGGTCTTCGCAGTCGGCCAGCACCACTTGTGGTGACTTTCCGCCGAGCTCCAGCCCGATGCGCTTGATGTTCGACTGGCCGGAATACTGCATGAAATAGCGGCCAACCTCGGTGGAGCCGGTGAAGCCGACGCAGTCGACATCCATGTGAAGCCCGAGCGCCTTGCCGGCGACGTGGCCGAGCCCCGGCACCACATTCAGCACCCCGGCCGGTAAGCCGGCATCGACGGCAAGCTGCGCGATGCGCAGGGCGGTGAACGGCGACTGTTCGGCCGGCTTCAGGATAACGGAATTGCCTGTCGCAAGTGCCGGCCCGAGCTTCCAGGCGGCCATCGAAAGCGGATAGTTCCACGGCACCACGGCGGCCACGACACCGACCGGCTCACGCACGACGATCGTCGTCACATCGTCGGCCGTCACGGCAACTTCGCCGTAGACCTTATCGATGGCCTCCGCGTACCAGGCGATGCAGTTCGCGGCGCTCGGAATGTCGCCGTTGGTGCTGTTGGCGATCGGCTTGCCGACGTTCAAGGTCTCCAGGAGGCCGAGCTCGTCGCGATTCTGCAACAGCAACTCGGAAAAACGCAGCAGCACTTTCTTGCGTTCGGCGGGGGCGGCACGAGACCACGCGCCGGATTCAAAGGCTTTGCGGGCCGAGATGACGGCAGCGTCGACATCGGCCTCGCCGCAGGCGGCGACTTTCGCGATGATCCTGCCATTGCCCGGATAGATGCAATCAAAAGTTTCGCCCGAGACGGCATCGACATAGGCGCCGCCGATAAAGGCCTTGCTCGGCAGATGCGCCTGCTCGGCGCGCTGATGCCAGTCCGGTTTGAGTTCAATGTTCATGATCGTCTCCTTGGCATCGTTCCCGTCGAACGAGATACTTTACTTTTTCGATTGACTGGTCAATCAGAAATTAAGCCGGCAACCTCTATACAAGTTCGCCTTTTTCTACCTCGCCGGCAGTGCGCACGATGCCTTCGTGCAGAGCGGCGATCATGTCGTCGATCTGCTCCTTGGTGATGATCAGCGGGGGGGACAACACGCACATATTGCCGAGCGGTCGCACAATCAGCCCGAGTTCAGCGCAATGGGCATCGATGCGCGCGCCGATCCTCTTGTCGAAATCGGTGACATGCGGCGACGAGCTGTCGATCAGGCATTCGACGCAGCCGACCAGTCCGGACGACCGGACATCCGCGACAAGAGGAAGGTCGGCAAGGCTGTGGAGACCCGCTGCGAAATAAGCGGAGATCTCTCGCACATGGTCCAGAAGACCATCCTTTTCGATCACGTCGATGTTGGCGAGCGCCGCGGCGCAGCTCACGGGGTGGCCGGTGTAGGTATAGCCGTTCGAATAGTGGCTGCCCTTGGCGTTGTCTCCACTGACCCTTTCCAGCAGGCTCTCGGAGATGGCAAAGCCGCCAAGCGGCACATAGCCTGATGTGACGCCTTTGGCGAAGGTGATGATGTCGGGCACGACCCCGAAGACCTTTTCGGACGCGAACCACTCGCCGCAACGGCCGAAACCGGTCACCACCTCGTCGGAGATGTAGACGATATCGTGCTCCTCGCAGACCGTCTTGAAGCGGGCGTGATAGCCCTTCGGCGGAATGATGACACCGCCCGATGCCAGCAATGGCTCGGCCAGGAACACCGCCACCTTGTCGGCGCCGACGCGTGCTATCTCCTGCCGGAATTCGTCCACCAACCAGTCCAGAAACCGGGCTTCGTCCTTGCCGCCGGCGAAGCGGATGTTGGGGCTCGAAATGAACGAGATCCGGTCCGAGACGATGTCGAAATTCGGCCAGTTGCCGGCGCGGCCCGAGCAGGCTGCGGTCAAGGCTGTGCTGCCGTGGTAACCCTCGCGCCGCACGATGATGTGCTTTTTTTCCGCTCGCCCGAGCACATTGTTGTAAAATTCGACGAAGCGCAGCGCGGAATCGACCGCGGTCGATCCGCCGGTGGTAAAAAAAACGCGATTGAGATCGCCAGGCGTCAGCGCAGCGATCCGCGCCGCCAGTTCGGCTGCCCGCGAATTCGTCGTGTACCAGGGCGAGTTGTAAGCCAGCCGGAGCGCCTGCTGCGCAATCGCGTCGGCGATCTCGTGACGGTTGTAGCCGATCTGTGTGCACCACATGCCGCCGGGCCCGTCGATCATCCGGCGCCCTTTCGTATCCATCACATAGATTCCCTCGCCGGAGGCGATGACCGGGCGTGAGGATTGTCCGAGTTTTTCCATGGCTTCGGCCGGCGACAGCAGATGCAGTCGGGCGGCGTCTTCGGCTTCGCCGGCATTCCATTGCGAACCAGGTACCTTATTCATAAAACCTCCAGGGCTCCGCAGCCCTGTCCCTGCACTTCGGCCGACAACTGCTCCTGATAAGCTGAGGGCTATCGGGAAGTCAACGAATTGATTGACTGGACAATCAATTTTTTGCCAGGCGGTTCACATAGCCAGGCCGTTGGTCTACTGGGTCAGCTCACAACGGAGCCGAGCGTGGTATCGGCATCCTGCTCGCGGTGCGCGCCGCTGGCGATGGCTGGACAGCGAATTCGTCTCCGCGATCTTGACCTTTGAGCCTATACCAAGGGCGTTATCCGCCGTCCCGGCAAGCCGGCTGACAACGCCTTCATCGAAGCGTTCAACTCGCCTTCTACGCTCCGAGCCAGTATGTCAGTTCGCGGATTCCCGATGCTGGAAGAACTGCAAAAACAGTTCCCGCTCGGTGGTGATGTCGAGCTTTTCGTAGATGCGCCGGCGATGGTTTTTGACCGTACCGACGGTGATGCCGAGACGCTCGGCGATGTTCGCCGTCGGGTGACCGGCCAGGATCAGCTGGACAAGTTCCCGCTCTCGCAGCGACAGCTCGGGCCACAGGCTTGCCGGGATCGTCGGCTCCTGCCGCGGCGAGGCACCGGGGCCTGTCGGCGCCGACGTGCGGGAGAACTCGGCCCCGCGCGCCTTGATGTCCAGTGCGTGCAACGCCTCGAACACCGGTAGCCGCTCATCCAGCAGGGCGATCTCGCTGTCCTTGAATGACATCTTCGAGCGGTCGAGGAAGATACCGAGGCACCAGTCGCCGCCATCCGCCAGCATGATGCCGACTTCGTCGCAGATTTCCGACTGCGCCAGGAAGCCGGCAATGTATTGGCCGCGCTTGGCCTCGTCGTCGGCAAGCCGCTTTAGCGGCATGATGCCCAGCCGTCGCTCGCGCCGCCATGAGGCATAGAACGGATCGAAGACATAATAGCTGGTGAGGTAGCGCTGGACCATCTCGTCCGAGAAGCGTCGGTGCTTGACGAATTCCGGCGTCTGGGTCGCCGAGTAGCGCGTCACGGTGACGAGGTCGTGCTCGATGTCCGCGCCGATCAGGTCGATCAGGCAGTCGACATGCCTGTCCGTGCCTGTGGCGGCGATCGCTTTGGCGAGCGGCGCCCAGATATTGCCCATGCGCATGCCCTTTTCTCGGCGATGTCAGTCCAGCCGTCATTGTGTCTTTAGGCATATGGCGCGATGCCGCCCGTCGAATCTAGCCTAGCGTCAACTTAGACCAGATCCCGAGGCGACCGTGACTCAACCCAACCTCACCCCCATTGTTGGCAACCCACCAATCATTGGCAATCCGATCGTCATCGGTATCGACGCCGGAGGCACCATGACCGACACGATCCTTGTCGATCAGGACGGCCACTTCAAGATCGGCAAGTCGGCAACCACTCCGAAGAACGAAGCCGAGGGTTTTCTGGCCTCGGCCGAGGACGCGGCAGACGCCTGGGGTATATCGCTGGAATCGCTGTTTTCCGGCGTTAATGTCGTGCTCTATTCCGGCACCGGAATGCTCAACACGCTGTTGTCGCGCACCGGCCGCCGGCTCGGGCTGATCACCACCAAGGGCCTCGAGGATATGATCCTGATGGGGCGCGGGCTGCAGGCCTGGGCCGACTATTCCTATGCCGACCGGCTGCACGCGGTCACCCATCATCATCCCGATCCGCTGGTGCCGCGCCGCCGCACCCACGGTGTCACGGAGCGCATCGACCAGTTTGGCGACATCGTGTTGCCGCTCTACGAGCATGAGGTTTCCGCCGCCGCCAAGAAGCTGATCGCCGACAAGGTCGAAGCGATCTGCATCATGACCATCTTCTCGCACGTCAATCCGGTGCATGAGAAACGCATCGCCGATATCTGCCGCGAGGAGGTCGAGAAGGCCGGCGCCGACATCATCGTCTACACCAGCCACGAGGTCCGCCCGGTCATTCGCGAACAGTCACGGCTGAATTCGGTGCTGATCGAGGCCTACGCGACCTCGCGCGGCCGCAAGCAGCTCAAGGGGATCGAGGACGTCTCGAAGAAGTACGGCTTCAAATATGGCGTCCAGACGCTGCTCTCCTTCGGTGGCCTGACCTCGATCAACCATCCGCGCCTGCATGAAACCATGATCTCCGGCCCGATCGGCGGCATCCTCGGTGCTGCCTATGTCGGCAAGCTGATCGGCAACGATTCGCTGATCTGTTCGGATATGGGCGGCACCTCCTTCGACATGGGCGTCATCACGCGCGGCCAGACGCGGATCGAGAACGAGCCGTTGATGGACCGTTTCAAGCTCAACGTGCCGACGCTGCATCTCGACACTATCGGCGCCGGCGCCGGCATGATCCTCAAGGTCGATCCGCTGACCAAGAAGATCAGCCTTGGGCCGGAAAGCGCCGGCTCCGACCCCGGCCCGATCTGCTTCGATCGCGGCGGCACCGAGCCGACCATCGCCGACTGCGATGCCATCCTCGGTCGCCTGAACCCGCATTACTTCCTTGGCGGCAAGGTCGTGCTGCAGGTCGAAAAGGCCCGCCGCGCCTTCCAGCAGAAATGCTCCGACATATTGGGGGTCGGGCTGGAGGAGGCCGCCGAAGGCATGATTGACATGCTGGAGTCCGATGCCAACAACGCGCTGCGCCGCGTCATCTCCGGGCAAGGCATCCACCCGTCGGAGTTCACACTGCTGTCCTATGGCGGCTCCGGTCCGCTGCATCTTGCCGGCTGCTCCAGGGGCATCGGTTTCAAGGACATCATCACCTTCCAGTTCGCCGCCGCCTTCTCGGCCTTCGGCTGCACCACCGCCGATTTCATGCGTCGGCATTCCGTGTCGACGCAGCACGACATCCCGTCGCGCGCCGACGAGGCGTCGCTTGCCAGCTTCGGCGTCAAGGTCACCGCGGTCTGGAACGATCTGACCAAGGCAGCGGTCGACGAAATGATCGCCGACGGCCATGCCCGCGAAAAGATCAGGACCGTGCCGTTCCTGATGATGCGCTACACCGGCCAGCTCGAGGACGTCGAGGTCATGGCGCCGCTCGCCGAAGTCAACTCGGCTGATGATATGCGCAAGGTCCTCGACGAGTTCGAGGCGGTCTACGCCAAGGTCAATCACCGTGTGTCGCGTTATGGCGAGGCCGGGTTCACCATCACCGAACTCGGGCTGATCGCCACCGCCGATAAGGTCAAGCCGGTATTGCTCAAGCGGCCGCTCGGTGCCTCCAATCCGGCATCCGCTCACAAGGGCGTGCGCGAGGCCTATATTGGCGGGCGCTGGCACAAGGCCGATCTCTTCGAGATGGACCTTCTGCAGCCAGGCCATGAAGTGATCGGCCCGGCTATAATCGAACATCCCGCCACCACGCTGGTCGTTCATCCGCAAGACCGCGTCTTTGTCGATGAATGGACGCTGCTGCACTACACCCACGCTTGAGAGGGCGATCGCCATGTTGGACAAACCTGCTTCGGCCCTGCGCCTTCGCGAAAGACTGCTCGATTCCGAGCGGCTGATGGAGGAGACCGGCTGCTATGACGGCATCACGGAACTCACGCTGCGCAACCAGGATCCGCTGAAATTCGAGACGCTGCATACCAAGCTGCGCGCTTATTGCGTCTCGGCGCGCGAAATGGCCCGCCGCATCTCCGCCTCGCCCGGCGTGCGCGAGGTCGGCGAGATGGTGGTCGCCATCTACACCCCCGAAGGCGATGCCATCGCGCTCTCCAACGGCATCATGGTGCATGTCCATACGATGAGCCGCTTCATCAAATGGATGATCAAGAACAACTACGAGGAAAATCCGCGCATCCGCGAAGGCGACATCTTCGCCAACAACGATGCCTTCATCGGCACCGTGCAGGTGCCCGATGTCATGGACGTGGTGCCGATCTTCCATGAAGGTACGCTGGTCGGCTGGGCGGGTGCTGTCTGCCATGAGCTGGAGGCTGGCGGCATCACTCCAGGTGGTGATGTATGTCTTGCCCAGGAGCGCTTCACCGAAGGCCTATTTGTCTGCGCCGAAAAGATCGGCGAGAACGACGAGATCCGCCGCGACTACGTCATCCGCTGCGAACGCAATCTGCGCATGCCGATCTACTGGGTGCTCGACGAAAAGGCTAAGGTCGCATCCTGCATCGACATGCGCGAGAGCGTCAAACAGCTCATTTCCGAAATCGGCCTCGACTACTGGATGAAGGTGTCGAAGGAGTTCATCGAGGAAGGCCGCAGGGCCCAGCTTGCGCGCACGCGCCAGCTCACCGTGCCGGGCATCTATCGCGGCCACACTTTCTATGGCCACGTCACGGCAGGCAAGCCCGGCTTCCAGCTGCTCGGCGATCCGGACTGGCTCTACAACATCCCGATCGAGATGGAGATCACCACCGACGGCAAGATCACCATGGACTTCGAGGGCACACAGCCCTGGGGCTACCATTCGATGAACTGCACGCCGGCCGGCATGGATGGTGGCATGTTCGTGACCCTGACCCAGCACATGAATTTCGAAGGTCTGGTCAATGACGGTGCCTGGATGGCGACCGAGCTGAAATTGCCGCATGGCACCTGGACCAACCCGGACAATGAGATGGTGGCCACCGCCACCTCATGGGCGCTGCTGCTGCCTGCCTATGGCGTCTTCCAACGGCTGCTGTCGCGCAGCTTCATTGCCCGTGGTTTCGTCGAGGAGGCCTTCGTCGGACAGGTCAACAGCCCGATGATCGAGATGGGCGGCGAAAGCCAGTACGGCACCCCATTCGGCATGGCGCATTTTGAATGCGCCGCCGCCGGCTCCGGCGCGCTCGCCGTCAAGGACGGCCTAGACACCGCCTATGTCGGCTGGAACCCGGAATCCGACATGGGCAATATAGAGGTCTGGGAACAGTCGATGCCGATGGTCTATATCGGCCGCTCGATCGTGCCGAATTCCGGCGGCGCCGGCAAATATCGCGGCGGCTGTTCTTTCGTCTCGACCTGGCTGATCAACAAGACCCCGCATCTCAGGCTCCACACCTCGGAGCACTCGTCGCGCGTGTTCGACAATGGCGGCATGTGCGGCGGCTATCCGGCGCCGACCTGCCAGAAGCACCGCGCGGTGCGCAACTCCAACATCCACGAACTGGCGGCGAGAGGCGAACCGCTCGCGCATGCGCCCGGCATCGACCCCCACGTCTCGGACTATGAAAAGAACATTGGCGGCGACCATGTCGTGGTCGAGGGCCCTTACATCACCTCGCCACACAAGTCCGGCGATATCTTCAGCCACTCATACAATGGCGGCGGTGGTTACGGCGACGTGCTGGAGCGCGATCCGATCAAGACGGCCTGGGATGTCGAGAACGGCTTTCTCACCCGAGAGGCGGCGGATCAGGTTTTCGGCATCGTGCTGAAGGATGACGCCGACGGCTATCCGATTGCCGATATCGACGCCACGGTCGAACGCCGCGCCGCCATGCGCAAGCAACGTCTGGCGAAAGCAATACCAGTGGCGGACTGGATTGCCGCCGAGCGTGGTCGGGTCGAAAAGGCCGACTTCGCGCCGGAGGTGAAGAAAATGTATGCCAGCGCGATCAAGCTGTCGTCGCGCTTCACCAAGGATTTCAGTGATTTCTGGCACGTCGATGCCAGGTCGATCTTCGCGCCGGGAGCAAAGCCATGACCTCTTACAGCAAGGAACTCATCCGCGATCTGGCCAGCGGCCAGCTGCCGTGGCCGCAGACGCGGCGCGTTATGAGCGCTTACAAGGACGATGACCGCTTCTTCAAGATGGTCGCCGTCTACCAGGATCGTGTCGCCTGGAAAGACCCGATCCTGCTGCCCGTCTCCGATCATCTGTTCATCTGCCAGCGCGGCGATGATCGGATAACTCGCTGCGAATGTGGTCACTCTTTCGGCGACTACCGGAAGAACTGGAAACTCAACGCGGCGATCAACGTGCGTAACACCGAGGAAGCGTTGCGCGAGATCTATCCGAACAGCGATCTTCCTGATCCCGAATGGATGGAAATCCGCGAATTCATTTGCCCGCAATGCGGCACGCTGCACGAGGTCGAGGCGGCGGCACCCGGCTATCCGATCGTGCATGATTTCGAGCCCGATCTTGAGGGCTTCTATCGCGAATGGCTGGGCAAACCGCTCGAGGGAGGTTGATGCCGTGAATCGCGTTGAAGGCAAGGTAGCCCTCGTCACCGGGGCCGGAATGGGTCTCGGGCGGGCGGCCGCGGTGCTGCTTGCGGCCGAGGGGGCCAGGCTCGTCGTCACCGACATCAATGCGGCAGCCGTCGGAGAGACGGCCGACCTGATCGCGAAGGAAGGCGGCGAAAGCTTCTCGCTTCGCCACGACGTTTCGAACCCCGACGACTGGCCGCCAGTGATGGAGGCGGTGGCAAAAAGATTCGGGCGGCTCGATGTGCTGGTCAACAATGCCGGCATTGCCATCGCCAGGAACATCGAGGACACCTCGCTGCAGGAATGGCGGCGCACCATGGCCGTCAATCTCGACGGCGTGTTCTTCGGCTGCCAGCAGGGTATCGCTCTGATGAAGCAATCTGGCGGCGGCTCAATCATCAACCTGTCCTCCATCGATGGCATTATCGGCGAGGCTGATCTTGCCGCCTATTGCGCCTCCAAGGGCGGTGTGCGCACGCTGACCAAGGCGGTCGCCGTGCACTGCGCCGAGAAGCGCTACGGCATTCGCTGTAACTCCATCCATCCCGGTTACATCTGGACACCGCAGACCGAGAACTATCTGCGCGATCTCGGCACGCTGGAGCAGGAGAGGGCGCGGGCACTCGCTCGCCACCCGATCGGCTTCCTCGGCGAACCCAACGACATCGCCTACATGGTCCTCTATCTCGCCTCGGATGAATCGAAATTCGTCACCGGCTCCGAGATGGTTGTCGACGGAGGCTATCTTGCCGTTTGAAGTTCAAATCCTCTCGGGCCTAGTTGCGTGCGCCAAACCGTTCGGAAATCACAGCCGATGAAAAACCTCTCCGGCCGCAGCGCGATCGTAACCGGCGGGTTTTCAGGCATGGGCTTTGCCATCGCCGCGGCATTGGCCGAAGCCGGCGCCAATGTCGCCGTCGGCTCCTACGTCGCGCCCGCCGGCGCCGACAAATCCGATGCCGCCTATTATCCTGGCGCGGACGAGATCGAGCGGGTGCGCTCGGCGCTTGCCGCGCATGGCACCAGGGTTCACGCCGCTCATCTCGACGTTCGCGACAGCGATGTCACCAATCGTTTCGCAGCGGACGCCGAAGCGGCCGTCGGTCCCGCCGACATTCTGGTCAACGCCGCCGGCACCACGGCCGAACAGCCGGTGTGCGGCCATTCCGACGCGCTGTGGGACAAGATCGTCGACACCAACCTGAGCGGCGCCTTCCGCGTCACGCGCGCCGTGCTGCCCGGCATGATCGAGCGCGGCTGGGGCCGCATCGTCAACATCGGCTCGACGGCGGCTTCCGTCGGCTGGAAGGACAATCCGGCCTATTGCGCCTCCAAGGCCGGACTTCTCGGCCTGACCCGCTGCGTGGCGTTGGAAGGGGCCGCACACGGCGTCACCTGCGTGATGATCAGCCCGACCTGGGTCGAGACCGAACTGATGCGCCGCAATGTGGCGCAGGTGGTCGAGCGCGAGGGCAAGGGACGCACTGCAGAGGAGGCCATGGCTGACATTGCCAGGGGCAATCCCCAGCAGCGCATGCTGCAGCCGCAGGAGGTTGCGGCATTGGCCGTCTTCCTGTGCTCGGACCTGGCCAAGGGCATCACCATGGAAAACATACAAATCACCGGCGGAGCACTGTGGTAGCGTTCTTGCGGGATGGTTGCAGCCTCATCGGAGGAGGCCGGCATGACAAAAGGAAAGTCCAACCAACAGGGGAACTGATATGAAAAGGACCATTGTCTTGAAAGGCGCCGGGATCGGGCTGGCGCTTCTGCTTGCAGCCAACGCTCAAGGGGGAGCCGCCGAAATCGGCGCCAAGGATGAGCCGATCAAGCTCGCCATGCTCGAATGGACCGGCGCCCATGTGTCCACTCACATTGCCGGCCAGTTGCTCGAAAAGATTGGCTACAAGGTCGAATACGTCACCGCCGGCAACTTCCCGCAATTCTCCGGCCTTGCCGATGGCTCGCTGAGCGCCTCGGTGGAGATCTGGTTGAACAATGTCGGCGACATCTATCCGAAGGTGCTGGCCGAAAAGAAGATCGAGGACGTCGGCAAGCTCGACCTCGAGACGCGCGAGGGCTGGATTTATCCGAAATTCATGGAGAAAATCTGCCCGGGCCTGCCCGACTGGTCGGCGTTGACCAAGCCCGAATGCGTGCAGGCGCTGTCGACGCCCGAGACGGCGCCAAATGGCCGCTTCCTCGACTATCCGGCCGACTGGGGCTCGCGCGCAGCGACCATCCTGGCCGACAACGACATGCCTTACACTGCCGTTCCGGCGGGGTCGGAAGGCGCGCTGGTCGCCGAGCTCCGATCCGCGGAGGCCGCCAAGTCGCCGCTGGTCATGATGTTCTGGGGGCCGCACTATGCGCTGGCGGAAAACGACGTCGGCTGGATCAAGATGCCGCCCTGCAAGGACCAGAGCAACGAACATTGCATCACGCCGCCCGACGTCGTCAAGATCGTCTGGTCCGGCTTCGGCGCCAAATGGCCAGCCGCCCTGGCTTTCCTCAAGGCGTTCAAGATGGACGCCACCGAGCAGCAGAAGATAATGCTGGCCGTCGACAAGGACGGCAAGGACCTCGACGCCGTCGTCAAGGAATGGGTCGACAAGAACGAAGCCGTCTGGACGCCGTGGGTCGACGCGGCCAAGGGGTAAGCACCTCGATGTCGCGCCGCTCGAGCGGCGGTCGATTTGCTAACCCGGCTTCGCATGGACGCGTGGCCGGGTTCTGGCCGCATGAAAGCTTCACGCAATGAACGCCGCCGCCCCATCAATCAAGCTGGCCTGCCGCAATGTCTGGAAGGTCTATGGGCGGCGCCCCGCCTACTATTTCGACTCGCGCGGCTACATCATCGAGCCGGACGCGCTGGCCGAGCGGCTGCGCTCGGAAGCGCATCTGCCAGCCGTGGTCGACGCCACGTTCGAGGTTGCGACCGGCGAGATCTTCGTCATCATGGGGCTCTCCGGCTCTGGCAAGTCGACGCTGGTGCGCTGCCTGTCGCGGTTGGTCGAACCGAGCGCCGGAGAAATCCTGCTCGACGGCCAGGACCTGCTGAAAGCCACCGGCAAGGAACTCATAGAATTGCGCCGTCATGCCATGGGCATGGTATTCCAGAATTTCGGCCTGCTGCCGCATCTCACCATCCTTGGCAATGTAGCGTTCCCGCTCAAGATCCAGGGCAAGCCGGTGAAGGAGCGCGAAGCCCGTGCTCGCGAGATGATTAAGCTGGTCGGTCTCGAAGGCCGCGAGGCCTCGTTTCCACATCAGCTTTCAGGCGGCCAGCAGCAGCGTGTCGGCATCGCCCGCTCGCTCGCCGTCGGCCCGGAGCTGTGGTTTCTCGACGAGCCGTTCTCCGCACTCGATCCGCTCATCCGCCGGCAGATGCAGGACGAATTCCTGCGCCTGCAACGGATGCTGAAGAAGACCATCGTCTTCATCACCCACGACATGGCCGAAGCCTTCCGGCTGGCCGACCGGCTCGCCATCATGCGAGCCGGCAAGATCGTGCAGATCGGTCGCCCTGCAGACATCGTGCTCAACCCGGCCGACGACTATGTCGCGCAGTTCACTGAGGACATGCCACTGCTGCGCGTCATCAGGGCCGGCGATCTCGCGACGCCGCTGAATGGAGTGGCGGTGCCCGAAGAAGCCATTGCCGCCGATGCCAGCCTGGAGGAGCTCATTCCACGGCTGGCCTCAGGCGTCCGCGCGTTCAGCGTGCCGGGTGACGGTGCTCGCCCGCCGGCGCTGCTGACCGCAAGTGCTGTCCTTGCCGTGCTGGAGCGGGAACAGATAAGGCGAACCCGCTCATGACGGCGCCGGCCGCGTCGGTTCGATCTTCGCAGAGGGTCGCAATCGAGCCGGCCCTTCTACCATGGTGCGCGCTGATCGTGCTGACCGTGCTGTGCCTCGCCCTGAAGGCCGATTTCCCCTGGCTGCTGACGTTCCCCAAGCAGTGGACCCTGCCGCTCGCGGCAGCCGTGAACACCGTCACCGACGCCGTCGTCACCGTCGTCCAGCCAGCGTTCCGAGCACTTTCGGCCGCGCTCGAAGCGCCGATGCGCGGCGCGCGTCTCGTCCTGGTCTGGCTGCCATGGCCGGCGGTAATGTTGGCTGTGGCGGCGCTGGCGCTGAAATCGAGCGGGATCCGGCTTGCAGTCTTCGCGCTGCTGGCGCTGACCTATATCCTCTTGGCCGGCTATTGGCCGCAAAGCATGAGCACGCTGTCGCTGGTGTTGCTCGCCGTGCCCATCGCCACAGTGCTCGGCTTCGCGCTTGGCGCGCTCGCCCACATCAGGTCCGGCTTGCGCCCGGTGCTGCTCGGCGCGCTCGATCTGATGCAGACCGTGCCGGCCTTCGCCTATCTCATTCCGCTGCTTCTGCTGTTCGGCTTCGGGCCTGTGGTCGGGCTGATTGCCAGCGCCATTTATGCGACACCGCCAATGGTGCGCAACACCATGCTTGGCCTCGATCGCGTGCCTTCCGATATCAGTGAGGCCGGTTTGATGAGCGGCTGCACGCGCCGCCAGCAATTCTGGCATGTCGAGGTGCCGACAGCATTGCCGCAGATTCTTGTCGGCTTTAACCAGACGACGATGGCCGCGTTGTCGATGGTGATCGTCGCCGCCATCATTGGTGGGTTCGAAGACATCGGCTGGGAAGTGCTGTCGTCGATGCGCAAGGCCGAGTTCGGCCAGAGCATCCTGTCAGGCCTTGTGATCGCACTGCTAGCCATCCTCATCGACCGGCTGACAATCGGCTTTGCCAAGGAGCGCCGGGCGGGGCCGACACCAGCTATGGCATGGATGACGGCCCGCCGTCTGGCGATGATCATGGTTCTTGCACTCGGCCTGGCGATTGCGATCTGTGTTCTGTGGCCGGATCAGGCACTGCTACCGAGCACCGGGCTGCGCATGCAAATGGGCGCCGTCAACCTATGGCTGCTGGGGCTCGTGCGCGACTATGCCTGGTTCTTTGACGGAGTGCGCAACAGCGTTCTCTATTGCCTGCTGTTGCCGCTGAGAATCGGCATTTCGGGCTCCGCGACGCCGGCGATCTGGGGCTTTGTGCTGACGCCGCTGGCAAACGCAATCTATGTCGCGCTCGTTTTATCAGTCTCGGCATTGCTGATGAGCCGCTTCGGCTGGCGAACTGCGCTGGCCGTGCTTGTCGCCGGTATCCTCCTCTACACCGGCTTTCTAGGTCTGCCCTGGCCGGTCTTTATCCTCGGCATCGCACTTCTCGCCTGGCAGGTCGCCGGTGTTCGACTTGCATTGTTTGCCCTGGCCGGCTTTTCTCTGATCCTGCTCAACGGATTGTGGGCGCCGCTCGTCCAGTCGCTCTATCTCTGCACCCTCGCGGTTCTGCTCTGCCTCTTGATCGGCGGCATGCTGGGCGTGTGGGCTGCCCATAGCGAGCGCGTGTCGCGTGCGCTGAAGCCGGTCTGCGACGCGCTGCAGACGATGCCGCAATTCGTCTTCCTCATTCCGGCACTGATGTTCTTCAAGGTCGGTGAGTTCACCGCGCTGATCGCAATTATGCTTTACGCGATCGTGCCGCCCATCCGGTATGTCGAGCACGGGCTTCGGTATGTGCGGTCCGATGTCGTGGAGGCGGTCGAGCAGATGGGGGCGACGCCTGCGCAGACCCTGCTCCAAGCAAAGCTGCCGCTGGCTTTGCCGGTCGTAATGCTGGGACTCAACCAGACCATCATGGCGGCATTGTCGATGCTAGCCATAGCGGCACTGGTCGGCACACGCGATCTCGGCCAGCAGGTCTATGTCGCGCTCGGCAAGGCGGATGCCGGCATGGGGCTGATTGCCGGGCTATCAATAGCCTTCCTGGCCATTCTCACTGATCGCTTGGTGCAAGCAGCAGTAGCGGGGCGGACATCGGATCTGTGATGCTTGAGACGCTGCTCGCGTCGATGCCGAGCGTGCTGAACGGCGCAGGGAAAGTGCGGAAACCAGGAGTACCCCGGAATTGCTTCACCGCTTTGGCATTGATGCCCGAAAGAAGATTAGAACGGATGGCGGTTTCAGCCATCGCTATGTACGGGCGCTCGTGCAGCGGATTGAGGTGAGCGGTGCCGAAAATACGGATCACTGGCTCCAAAATCAAACTATTACACACTCTCGCCACGGATGAAGGCGGCTCTGGAGCGGAACCGCGTGTAAGTGGCGTTCGCAGTTTTGTACTGAAATGGCTCCCCTACCAGCGATGGCGTGATACCCGAGGACGCTGACGTCGAGCGCCTGATCAAGTTCTTGGGCCGTCCGCTGCACTCGTACCGCGACTTCGCAACCGGCGTCGCACCCGCGCCCGACGGCGCCGTTTAATTAACCATGACATCGTTCCGGCAGCCGATCCCGGCGCAACCAAGCGTTCGAGCGGCCGAATAGCGAGCCTGTGTGACATACATTGCAGACACCCCACCTCTGATGTAATTTAGCAATTGATCAGGTGAGGGCTTGTCCGCTGTCGTGGCGGCATTTCTCCCGGGTCCTATCTCGGCAGGTTGCATGCTCTCTAACGGACCTTGATACCGCAAGTTGTATTCTTGTGGTCATGAGGTAACAGCGGTTAAGGGATTCGCCATGCTCCGACGTTGCGGCTTCGTTGTAGCCTTCATTCTCGCAAGCCTTGCGGCCTTCGACGCGTCCGCGCTCGAACGAAGGGTTGCCTTTGTCATCGGCAATTCCGACTACCGGGAAATCTCGGCCCTCAAGAACCCGGCCAAGGATGTTGCGGACGTATCCGATACGTTTCGGCAGGCTGGTTTCGAGGTGTTCGTTGCGAGCAATCTCACCAAGCTGCAGTTCGAAGACCAGTTCCGCGACTATCTGGCCGCCGTGGACGGCGCCGATATCGCAGTCGTATACTATTCCGGTCACGGCTTTCAGATTGGCGGCGAAAATTTCCTCATCCCGGTAGACGCCTCGTTGAAACAGGCGGCCGACGTCGAGGTCCAGGCAATCAAGCTGAACGACGTGCTTCAGCAGATGCGTTCGAAGTCGAAAATCCAGGTCATCATTCTCGATGCCTGCCGCAACAATCCATTCCCGCGCAAGGATTATTGGCTAAGGGACCAGCTTGTTGTCGCAAGCGGCACCGGCCTTGCACAGATAAAAAGTTCGCTGAACACGCTGATCGCGTTTGCCACCGAACCCGGTGCGGTTGCCTATGACGGCGCCGGCGACCTCAGTCCTTTTTCGTCAGCGTTTGCTCGTCGTGCGCTGGCCCCCAACCAGGAGATTCGCACCGTTATGTCGGCCGTGCGCCGGGATGTGGTTGAGGCTACAAAGGGCCTGCAGGTTCCCTGGGAGAACTCTTCGCTGATCGACGACGTCGTTCTTATGCGCCGCAGCAGCCGCCCATCACTGCCGCCGGTGCTGGAGAAGGTCGTGCTCTCGGGAGCCGGCCCCGTCGGTCTGGATCTCCCCGAACCGGTCGAGATCGACGGCGGAACAGTCACCGTCAGCATCGAAAGACCGCCCACACTCGGACGCCTGATGCTGGACGGC
This sequence comes from Mesorhizobium sp. WSM4823, assembly GCF_055811195.1. Taxonomy (NCBI): domain Bacteria; kingdom Pseudomonadati; phylum Pseudomonadota; class Alphaproteobacteria; order Hyphomicrobiales; family Phyllobacteriaceae; genus Mesorhizobium; species Mesorhizobium sp. WSM4823. The sequence goes on along the minus strand of NZ_JBVVQL010000005.1, from coordinate 75,888 downwards.
AAGGTCGTCGCGGCGGGGGAACAGATCCAGGGCAAGGACCTGCCGCGTTTGCAGATGGAAGTCCCCAAGGGAATCGGCGAGCCTGAAGAGATGGATATGCTGGCCTATGCCGCACGCGACAATTGGGGCGGCGAAGCCAGGGGCATGCTGGTGTTCCGGATCAAGAGCGGCGAAGGAGCCCAGGGCGAACAGGTGATGGCCTCGCTCGAAGCCGAGCAGAAGCAGCAGGTGCTGGAGCGGGGCATCCATATCACCGGCGCCGCCGAGGCGATCGAAAACCGGGAGATCGACGTTCCTGTCGGCGTCGGCCCTATTCCGCTGAAGCTGAATTTCCCAGTACAGGACCCCGCTGTCAGCCTGAAAGTTGCCAGCTATCCGGCAACGGGAACACTCTCCCTGCCGGATCGGATCCTGTCGCCCGACTCCAGCCTGATGGCCGATGAGGTCGACCGGTTGCGCTATGAGCCCCAGATCGGAGCCGGCAAAACGGTCGAGGTCGCCTTCGAAATCCGGGCGGGTAGCGCCGCATCCCAGCCGGCGACGATGAAACTGTCGCCTACCGTCGATCCGTGCGACTCGGCTGCCGGCGAACCCCTCGACCTGCAAGGCGTCGTCCCCGGCCTGCTGCCAAATGAAATCGGCGCCGATGCGGTGAAGCTCTGCGAGGCTGCGGTCAAGGCATATCCCGATGTCGCCCGCTTCCGCTATGAACTTGGGCGTGCGCTGCTTGCGGCGGGTAAGGTCGACCAGGCCAGGAAAACCATCCAGCAGGCTGCCGACAGGGGGCACGTGCGCGCCGTGTTCGAACTCGGCTACCTCTACGCGACGGGAACCGGGGTGCCTGTCGACCGCAAGCAGGCCAACACCTTCTACGCGGCTGCGGCCGACAAGGGCGATCCCTACGGGATGACGTCGTGGGGCCGTGCCCTGTTCAACGGCCACGGCGTCGAGCGCGATACGGCCAAGGGGCTGGATCTGCTGCTCAAAGCGGCGGCGATGGGACACACCTATGCCATGAACGATCTCGGCGCGATCTTCACCGAAGGCCGTAACGGCGTGACCGCCGATCAAGCCCGCGCCGTTGCCTTCCTAGAGGCTGGCGTCCAGCGGCAGGACATGTATTCGATGAACCTGCTTGCCCGGAACTATCTGTCCGGCGTGGGCGTCGAGAAAAATCCGAAGACGGCGCTGGCCCTGTTTCAGAAAGCCATCGAACTCGGCCAGCCCTACGCACCGGGCAACCTCGCGCGCATGTATCGCGACGGCGTGGGCGTAGAGCGCAACCCGGCGGAAGCGCAAAGACTGTTCGAGATGGCCACCATGCGGGGCGACCCCTCCAGCGCATTCGATCGCGCGGTTCTTGAAATGGAAAAGGGCGACAATGCCGATCAGGCCACGGCCGTCCGTTTTCTGGCATTCGCGGCCGCACTGGACACCCGCAACGAGATGCCGGAGGCCCGGACGAACCTCGCGAAATTCGGCACGAAGGTGAAAGCGACGGCGTTGAAGCAACTGCGCCAGGAGCTCAAGTCGAAGCTCCCCGCATCCGGTGCGCTGGACAGTCAATTGGTCGGCGCGGCCAGGCGGGTCTGGGAAAAAGCCAACCCGCGTCGGGACGTGTTTTAATCAATCAGGAGGGGCAGATGGTGCACTGGACATTCAAGCAAGCAATCGTCGCAACAACCTTGGCTGGCATGCTGGCGGGGCTCACAGGCTGCACGTCCCTGATGCCACCCGAACCGGCGCCGCTGGTGGAGGAGACGTCACCGCCGAAGGTCGTTCGCAGGGTACCTGTTGAGCAAAGGGTCGTTCGCAGGACACCTGTGCAGCAAAAGGTCGTCAAGGCCGCTCCCACACGGGTGGTCAAGAAAAAGGTGATCAAGCCGGTTGAGGAAGAGCCTGTTACCGCGCCTGTCGTGATCGTTCCTTCTTCGGGCGGCGGCGGAAGCGGTGGGAGCAGCGGGGGCGGTTGGGGCGGTTGACCAGGTGAGCATGGAGCCGATACGAACACCGTATCTTGGGCGCGGTTTAATATGCATCCGCTGATCGGCGCAGCGCCTCGGTCTCTGCCATCTGAATGCCCATTTCGACAAACGCGGAAAGAACCGAAAAGCGGTCCGCCAATGTAACACGGGCCAGTCCGGCCAGAACTCCTGCATTGACTGCGTGGGCAGCGGGAAATGATCGCAAATGCGATGCCGCGGCCATGTCCGTAGCCGTGGCGTTGCCGTGCCATCCTGCGGCCAGGGCAATCCAGGCAGCCGGCGTTGTCGGCGGCATTGCCGCGGCCTTGCTCACTTCCGCGCCATGGTAAGGACTATAGGGTTGGCTGACCCAGTCGTGAACAAGCGCGAGCAACTCCTGATCCCCGCTGTCGAGCAGATCGGTCAGGTGGCTCAGGCACTCATGCGCCCACCAGACCGCAGCCCGCTCAGGCAGGAGATAGGCACAGAACGTAATCGCCTCCTCGGGCACCCGCCCGGCAAGGAGGGCGCGGCAAAACTCGATTGAAGGCTGTTCGGTCGGAGGGGCTACCATGTCTCCGGCAACAGCGGGGCAGGCCATGAAAAGATCCCGCGCCGTTTTGAATCGAAGCTCATAGGCCATGGCCGCCACGCTTTCACCTGGGGAACAATTGGTACTGAAGCGCTGGACGGGGCGCGGGTCAAGCCTCAGTCCTGGGCAAGGTGGCAACCGCCGTTCATCGCCGATATGATCAACGTTTATAACAGACAGTTGCTTCGCAATTTGATATAGTCCGGGCTGGCGAAATCGAATGCTCAAAACAGGAGTAACGTTGTGAAGTTGTGGGGTTCAACCTTCGTGTTGGCGGTCGCGCTTTTTTCGACACATGCTTCCGCCGATCCGCTTCAGAAATCAGAAGACATCGTGAAGTTTTTTGCCGAGGCGAGCGAATTCGGCCCGTCGCGTGGCGTTTGTGTCGGCACCGAAGACGAATGCAAGAGCAACAAGAAGAAGGAAGCGCCCGCCGAAAAAACCAGCCTCGATATGCTGATCAATTTCGGCTTGGATTCCGCGGAACTCGACACGACTGCGCGCGCTGAACTCGGCGAGTTCGCTAAGGCGCTCAATGATAACCGGCTGAGCACATTGAGTTTTGTCGTGGAAGGCTACACCGACGCTTCCGGCTCGGCTCACTACAATGATGGGCTGTCGGAACGAAGAGCCCAATCGGTGACCGCCTTCCTGATGTCCAACGGCGTCGACGCTGCCCGCATCAAGGCGATCGGCCTGGGCGAAACGCGTCCACGCAACCCCGACCCCTACGATGCGGCCAACCGCCGGGTGGAAATGCGGATAAGCACCGAGTAGGCGGAGCCGGGTGCGCCAAGCCCCGGCTCAGATGTCGAACACGCTTGAACGCAGGCTTGTCAGTTGTTGTTGAGCACGCCACCCACCGCAACGCCAGTGCCGAAGATCAGCGCCTTGGTCAGGAAGTCGTTGTTGTCTGGTGGCGGAGGGACGTCCCGCCGAACCACCTCGCGGTAGCGCTTTTTCTGCACGACCTGCTGTTGTTTGCGGGGCTTATGTGCCACCGGCTTTTGTGTCCGGGCTTTCTGTGCCACCGGTTTTTGTGTGCGGGCCTTGTGTGCCGCCGGCTTTTGTAGACGGGCCTTCTGCACCTGTTTTTTCGGCTGCACTGCTCGAGCCTGATCGGCAGCATGCCTGGCGCGCACCGGCTCCATCATTGGATCCGTCTGGATCACCAGGAACGCCAGTTGCTCGCGTGTCAAGAAATTGGTCTGCGGCAGACCGTTCTTTGCTTGCCAGATGCCGATCGCCTGACGGGTCTTCGGACCCATGTTCCCGTCGATGCGGCCAAGTTCGTTGCCCAAGGCTTCGATGCGCAACTGCAGATCGATGCGGGCCTCGCGATCGAGACCGATCGCACTTTCTGTCAACTCGGTACCCGGAGTCTGTTTCGCCTCGTCTGAAACACCAACGGAGGTCCGGACGGCTGAGCCGGTACTGGCATTCGCCTCGTCCTCGTCGACTGCCGCGACCTGCCGGTTTTCGGCTTTCGGTTCCTTCAACTGGTCGATGTTCAGCCGTGCCACCGTGGCGAAGCGACCATCCGGAAACTGGCCGAGATAGGCTTCGTAGAACGGAACGGAATGGCGCTTCGAAGCTTCATCCCACAGACGCTGCTCGACCTCCCAGGAAGGAGGCTCGCTGGTTGCGGGGGCGGGGATTGCGGTCGCAGCGGCGCCGGATGCGTCAGCGACAGGTTTCGCGGCAGGCACGGCTTGCGCAATGGATTGTCCGATGAAGACCTCGCGCCCCAGCGATGCGTTGTGCCAGGGTCTCTGGCGACCCTGCGTCGCCTCGGTCACCTGACCGCGTACGCGCGTCAGCGCGCTCTGGATTTCAACGCCGGGTTCAGTCAGGTGCCTCGCGAGCGCCGTGGAATAGGGACTGTTGACGCCGTTGCCGTCGAAAGCGATGGCGCCTGGATCCGTCGCATAGGCAATCAGAATGCCGCCGGTTCCAACGCCGTCCGATTTTGCTTCAACCGGCGCCAGACCGGCGCCGAACGAGGTGGAACGGCTCTTGGGCATCGAGGCCGCCAGTGTTCTTGCCAGCGGATTGTCGCGGCAGGCATCGAGGACAACGACGCCAACCGCCGGCTCGGGCGGTAAGGCTGCCATGAAGTCATCGATCTGAATGGTGCGGGTCTTGAGATAGGCGGGCGATGTCAACTCGGCGTCGACCGGAATCAGGAAATTCTTGCCGTCGACCTGCATGCCGTGGCCGGCATAAAAGATGATGGCGAGATCGGCGTCGTAGGACTGCTCGGTAAACCGACTGATGAGGCTGTGCATGCCTGCATTGTCCTGATCGACTCCCTCGATCACCTGGAAGCCGGCATTGCGCAGGGTGGATGCGATGAGGCGCGCATCGTTGGCGGGATTGGGCAGGGCAACGGCATGGATATATTTGCTGTTGCCGATGACCAGTGCCACGCGTTTGGCGGCCGGCGTGGCAGCCTCGGCGCCAAGCGAGGCGATGATGAACAGGATGAACCCGCTCAGAAAGACAGCGAATGCTTTCATGGACCAACCCTCCGCGCTTTTCATCAGCGACATAGTCGCTTCTGCCATAACGGCTCTTAGGCGTATGTGACCCAGGTCACAGTTTTGGTTCACAAAGGCCGGAAAAAATTGGCAGTAGTGATCTTTGGCGCGCCACTAAACGGCGAGTCCGCGAGAACCACGTTCAAAGGGTATTCTGAATCGAGCTTATGAGGGCGGTGATCGCCTGTTTGTACTTTTCGAACTCCGGCGATGTCTGGCGGACTTCCGTCGTCGTCGTCTGCTGGCTTACGGCAGTCGTCGGCGGGCTCAGCTTCCGACCCATTTTCCGTTCGGCCCAGCTCACGACATAGCTGGCGGTCTTGCCGGTGAGAAACGGGTTGGCTTGAATGACCGCCGACCCGAGCACGGCGCTCAATTGCGCCGAACCCGGCGCCGACAACGCTTGATGCGCGCCTTCCATTCCCAGGAAATGGCAGAGATAGAGCCGGCCGGCTGTGATCTGGTGGCCGCGCGCCCGAAGATAAGCTTCACCTTCGCGCGCCAGGTTGCTCACCATCTCGCGCGATATCGTGGCGTCGTAGCGCAGGGCGAGCAGGTCGGCGGTCGACAATGTCCGCGCAAGTTCGGGGCGGTATGTGTTCATCATCCTGATCCAGGTCTTTGTTATGAACTGGCCGGCGCCGGTCGCTGAAGAATTGGGGTTCTTGGCACGGGCGCTGCCGCCACTTTCGACATGAACGATACGGTCAGTCAGCGTTTCGACAGCGGAATTGTCCGTGGCGATTGTTGTAACCGTGCCCAGGGGATTGACGGCCTCGCCACTCCGATAGAGTTCGAAATGCAGGTGCGGCCCAGTCGAGAGGCCGGTGGTGCCGATATAGCCAATGATATCGCCTGCCTTTACCTTCGTGCCGACACCGTACTTGATCGCGAACCTCTGCATATGCGCATAGCGCGTCTCGCTCCCGTTTCCGTGCGAGATCTTCACCAGATTGCCGTACCCCTTTCCATCACCTTGAAAGACGATTTCGCCGTCGAAAGCGGCTGCAATCGGTGTACCCAGGGGTGCCGCCCAATCCACACCCTTATGGATCCGAACGGTTCCAAGGATCGGGTGTTTGCGTGGACCGAAGGTGGATGTCATGACCCCGTTGACCGGCGTGACCATGCCGTTGGTGACCGTCAGCGAGCGAACCTGATCGTCACCGCTAACGCATGCAAACTGGCCGTCGCTCTGCTGGAAGACGAAACAGTCGAGGCTCTTTTCGCTACCCTGGACGCCTACATACAACACCCGTCCGGCAGTTTCTTCCTTGCCACGTGGCCTTTGGGAATAGATCAGGACCAGACGCTGGTCTTGGCTGGCGAAGGCATCCAGATCCTGTCCTCTGGAGAGGTACATGATCGCCTCTCCGATCACCCCGGTCGGAACATTATTACGTGCCGCCGTGGAATAGATTGCGTCGAGTAGCCGGTATTGCCTCTTGTACGTGCCTTCCACCTGTGCGCCCGAGTAATTGAACAGATCTTCACGGACCCAAGGATCAACGCCAGACACAAATGCACCGGCGGCATTGCGCGCCAGCGTGCCGACAAATGTGTTCTTGGCGTAGATCGAAACCTGCATGAGGGACATTGTTGCCGTCTCGCGCGCCGGCCTGAAACCGCGCATCGCGACGACATAACCCGGCTCGAGGCTTTCCCGATTGAAAAGCGACCTCAGGGATTCGCCTGCCAGCTTGGCATCATCGGCGGAGAAATGCGAGTCCAGGGCAACACTGTCCAAGCTGCGGTCGTTGAGAATCTTTACGAACGTGTCTGCGGTAGCCTCGAATCGCTGATATTCGCTCATGACAATTGCGACGCTTGTGTTGTTTTCTATCTGGGTCTTCTGGAACGCGGGAAGGGCTGCCTCGCCTGCAGCGATTGTTTCGCCCCAGCCCGCTTCGGGATCATCGGCGCCCGCCTGCGGACCAGAAGCAAGCGGAGCTTCACCTGGAGCGAGTAGCTGGGGATCGTCTTGCAGATCGCTGGATGGCGCCGCCGCGGTCTGCCGCTGTGCCTGGAAAAATGCGAAATCTTCTTGCGTGGACGGGATCGTCGTCATGAATTTTTCGCTGGCGCTAAGCATCACGTCGGACAGAATCTCGATCTGGGGAGAAACTCCGGCCTGATCGAGTTCCACCGGTCGCGCGACCACTTTGCCTTTCGTTGCGGCGCCCGCGTCGGGCGCAAGGGTGATCCACATAGGATCCCCCGCTAGCTCGATAATGGCAGGTACATAGATCGATGCATCGGCCGGCACATCGTCCGTTCCCTCGACCGCCTGCAACTCCTCGTCTTCATCGCCGAACGACCAATAGTTCGCGGTGAGATAAAAGCCGGTGGCGATCGACAACAGGACAATCGCTGCAAGACCGGCAAGGAGCCTGCGCCACAGCCTGCGTCTGCGAAGGGCAGCGCGCGCCTGCTTCTTCAGCCTGAAGCTCGTATCGATACTGTGCGTCACGGATTGCTTCCGGTCAGGAAAAAGGTCCACCGCACCTGTTCGAGCGTATCGACTTCGAGAAATCGCGCGGCAATGCGGCCGCGTTGCCAGCATTCATCGATGCCGCGTATCGAGAAGCGCCGCCGGTCGATGCACATTTCGGTCGACCCGGTCAGGATCGCGTGACCAAAAACGTCCGTCGCATAGATGTAGATGTAGCGGTTCGTCAGTTCCTCGCGGATGACGTTTACGCATTGATTTGCGCCGATGGTCCACCAGCCGTCGGTCTGGTCCGCATTCTCGACCTTCTGGCCAACGGCGAGATTGACCACGTCGAGCGTCTGATTGCAGACGGTAAATTCGGCACGCGCCTCGGTGGTCGAGAGGAAAGCCAGCAGCGCAGCGCCTGGGATAATCGAAATCCTGACATAGTCTCTCAGGGCAAGCAGGGCTCGAACCAAGTCACCCGGCCTTTTGGGCGGGTGAGCGGGCAGGGAGGAAAAACGCGGGCGGCGGAGATCCATGGGCGTCCATGCTATCCGCCGAGCCGGAAGTATTGTCCAGTTGCGGAGAATTCAGATCCGCTGGTCTCGATTTCCTCGAGAATTTTGGGCAGCAGCACCGAGACCGGGGTTGGCCCGGAGAACGCCGCAGCCTGAATATCCTGTCGACCTGTGATGACCATTATGATCTGCGGTACGGGCTTGCCGGCCGCCTTGTCGGCGGGGTCGAGACTGGTCGGGATGTTGAAAATGGCCTTGTCCGATTGCACCACGATACGATCGTCGAGGCTGAACGCCATGCCCTCGTGGTCGATCAGCAGCACGCTGGAAATGAGGCCGCCATGCGTCACCAGCGTACCGCTGATCGGCGAACCGCTCGGCACCGACGTCCGATCGAGAACAAGCCGCGGCTTGTCGGCCGCTGTCTGATCCAGAAAGCGCAAAAAGTTGGTGACTTCGCATTGGGCGGGTTCAATGAGGCGGACGCTGATGTCCGGTTCGACATGGAATCTTGCCTGGAAATCGTACATCATTCGCTCGAATGGCGGGACCTCCGTTCCAAATCCCTCGATCGCGGCAGCCTTGTCGGTTGCCGACGTCAACGCCGCATAGAAACAATCGCCGCCGCTGAAGTCGCGCACCCAGGAGACCCGTTGCGCCATCGCATCGACGGGAGGAGCCGGCGGAGCTTCCGGTCTGGGCACATTCAAGGCGACGGTGCCGTCGTCCGGCGACTCGCCCGCCTGCGGTTGCGGCGCACGCTCCACCTTTAGCGCCTGCTCTGCGGCCCTGCGCGCGGCGTCGAGCTTGGCCCTCTCCGACGCGAGCCGCGCCGCCTGCTCCGCCTTCTGACGCTCTTCCTCTTCGGCTTGTGTCTTCGCCGTCTCTTCGGCCTCTCGCTCCGCTTTGGTCCTGGCTTCAACATCAGCCTTGGCTTCAACTTCAGCCTTGGCCTTGGCTTCCTCCGCAGCCTGTCGCTCGGGCTTCCGGCTCTCCACGGCATCGGACTGGACCGCTGGCGCCTGGGCTTTCTCGGCTGGTGCTACAGGCGCTACCTCGGCGGCCGGCGGAGCTGCCTGCTGGCTGTTGCCGGTCACCGCATCAGGCTGAATTGCCGGCGGAACCGCTTCGGGTGGTATTTGCACCTCGACTGCAGACGGCTCCGAGATTTCCTCGGTGGGCGGGGGGACTTTGGCCGGCTGTATCGGCTCCGGCTCCTGTCTGGCCTCGGCATCGGCCCGATTTTCGACGGGCGGCGCAGCGCCGTCCGGTTTTGGCTGCTGGGCTGGAATCCGCTTTGCCGGCTCATAGCCAGGCGGGCTCGCAGCGCCGCCCGCCGGGGCCGGCTTTGGTGCTTCTGGTGCCAAAAGCGGTGTATCGCCGGCGATCGGCGTGGAAGGTGTCATCAGGCCGCTCAGATAGACGCCTGCGCCGGAGACCACAGCCAGCGCCGCCAAGGCAGCGATTGCGACGTTGCGGGTCTTTGCAGGCTTCTGGGGGGCATCAGGCGTGACCGCGCGCGAAGGAGGGGCGACCTTCGAAGGCCGCGGTGTGGACAGATGCGCCGGCCGGACATGCGGAACGAAGCGCTGCTCCCCCGATTTCGCAACAGCCGGCAAGCCGTGCCCGGGGGCTTTGGAACCGGGCGCGACGGTTTCGCCGGTTCGCGGCAGACCAGTCCGGGCGCGAGGTGTGATGGACGGCGGAGGCGTTGTCTCCTCGCTGTCGTCACGCGTCAGCCTGGCGATGTCTGCCATGCTGACTGGCCGATCCCGCGGGTCCGGTTGCAGCATGGCTTCGACAATCTCGCGAAAATCGGCATCGATGTCGGACAGGTCCGGCACGGTTCGGCGCTTCTCAACGATCTCGAACTGGGAGCCGCCCATATCGATCGGCTTTCCGCGCAACGCAGCGGCCAGCACCAATCCCAGGCTGTAGATGTCGGACTGCTCGCTGACGTCGCCGCCAAACAGCCCGAGCTGTTCGGGAGAAACGTAGCTGTACTTTCCTGCGAACTTTCCGCCGATCAGGGTCTCCCCGCCGACGGTCGCCGATCGCGCGATGCCGAAGTCGATGATCTTTGCACGGTCGACCCGGCCTCCTGGCAGGATGATGTTATCCGGGGAAAGGTCGCGGTGTATTGCTCCCGCCTGGTGCACAGCGCTCAGACCGGATGCAAGGCGGTGGCAGAGCTTGCGCACATCTTCCGTCCGCATCGCGCCACGCCGCATGACGTCGAACAGCGATTCACCGTCGACGAATTCCATGGCAAGGTAGGGCCGGGCGATCCCGGGATCGATCGTGAAGACGTGATATCTGACGACCGCGTCGTGCGACAGGTGGTTGAGGATCGAGGCTTCCTTGCGGAACAGGGACAGGATCGTCTGGTCACGGGCGAACTCGGGCAGGACGATCTTGATCGCGACGTGGTCGCCGGTCTGGATGTTGTGGCCACGGTAAACCTCACCCATGCCGCCGGACGCGATCCGCTCGTCAAGTTCGTAGATGCCGCTGAGTTGCGTACCGACGGCGGTGTTTGCCAGGCCAGGCGATATTCGCGTCTTGTCGTCGGCGCTCATCAGCCTCCAACCTCCGCGGATGGATCAGTACGCGACCCATTGCTGCCGTCTCCGATCTTCACCAGCACAATCGTGACATTGTCTGTCCCGCCGCGCGCCAGCACTGTCTGCAGCAGGTTTTCGCACGCCGCCTGAGGTGTCGCGGACACCGCTGCCGCCTCGATCTCGGCGTCGGAGACGTGCGCCGTCAGCCCGTCGGTGCTCAACACGAAAATGTCCCCCGGCATGATTTCGCCTTGCTGGAAATCGATGACGATCTCGTCGCTGACACCAACCGCATGTGTGATGACATTGCGGCGCGGCCAGGTGAGCGCTTCGGCCGCGCTGATCATGCCTCTGTCGAGAAGTTCCTGAACCTCGGTATGGTCCCTCGAAATCTGCGAGATCGAGCCGTTGCGGATCAGATAGACCCGGCTGTCGCCCGCCCATAGGCAGGCAAACCGCCCATTCATAGCCAGCAAGGCAGCGACGGTGGAGCCTATGGTTACGCCGCGGGACTCCGATATCCCGCGGATTTCAGCATTGGCCCGACTCAGCCGGTCCTCGAAGCGCGCGCGAAGATCCGGTGCCGAACTTGCGATGCCGATCGTTGCCAGATGATCGACGATGCTGGCCGAGGCGACTTCTCCGGCATCATGTCCACCCATTCCGTCGGCCACGACCCAGAGGCCGGTTTCCGGCTCGACCAGATAGCTGTCCTCATTGAGCTCGCGGACACAGCCTCTGTGGCTAACGCCGAAGCTTTCAAAGGGAAGGGCGACATTGTTCATTTGCCACCAAGCGCTTCGCAAGCGTTCTCCGCGGCGCATTTTCCTGCGCTCGCTCGCGCCAGTTTGCCACAGGCGCGGATATTAGAATATCGAAATCAACGTCCGAGCGTCTGCGGCCCCTGGACGGCGTCATCATGCTGGAAAGCCCGAAGGCCATATCAAAAGGCCTTTGGGCAGCTGAACCCGGAAAGCGCGGGAAGGAGGAGGGGGTTGGGGTCCGAACCCGTCTGGATCCTATAGGCGACATCGCGCCCGCCGATCACGAAGCGGGCTTCCGTATTGCCGCCGGTGCTGGTGATATCAGCCTTGTCCAGCAATCGCTTCAGCGCCCACGGACCGTCGAACTTGATGGCGGACTCGCGGCCTGGCATTTCCGGCGTCAAGCTCAGGCTGGCGGACGCCGAAGTCCCGCTGCTCGGCCAGGTCACCGTGGTTGGCGCGTTGCCTGCCTGGTTGCTTTGGACGATCTGGCCGTCGACGTCGAGTATTGCCGCATCGGCATCGCCATGCAGTGAAACCGGCGTAAAGGTGACGCTCACCGACGGGACAGAACCACCGGAGGGAAAGAAGGCGTTGCGGATTTCGGCAGCAAGCTGGAAATCCTTCAAGGTCGACTTCGGAAGGTCGCGCCCCAAGCGCGCATCCTGTTTCCAACTCCAGTCCTGGCCGGTCATGTCGATCAGCGATGCGAGATTCTGTGCGAAGAACCGGTCCATCAGCCCGCCCGGAGCGAACAGTTTCGAGAAATCCGCCATTGCGATGTCCTCGGTGCCGTTGCCGGCGAAGGGATAATGTCCGTTGACCGCCTCTTCGCAGGCGCGCGTCACCGTCTGGTCGAGCATCTGGTTCAGATTCGCTACCGAGGTTTCGGCGACGTTGCCCTCAAACTCGTCGGCCGTCGCGTTGACCATCCGCGCGAGCTGCTTGGGCAGACGCGAGACATTGGCGCGAAGGGTGGATACCTGCAGTTGCAGATTCATGTTGACGCGTTCCGTCTGCGAAGGAACGTCGGCCGCCAGTTGCAGACTCTGGTAGATGTCACGGAAATTCTGGGTCAATGCATCTATCGGGCGGCGTCCGGAAGGACCGTTCACCAGCGTCTGGAATGACCTGAACTGCGCTTCGATCTTTGCTCCGGGATGCTGTGCGCTCGAGGACCCTGCGCCGGCGCGGCTTTGCGATTTGCCTGTGGCAATCTGTATGCCGATGCGCGCCAAGCCCTTGGCGATATCTGCAGACGCCTGCGGCTGGTTCTGAACCGCGCCGGATTCTAGCTCGGAGGCTCTGTTGCCTCCGGCTTCCCGCGTCAGGGCTGTCTCGTCGGCTATCGCCGTAAAAAGCTGGTCGATCGGCGAGGTTGGCGACGCGGCGGCGGAAAGCGCGAAATAATGCGGCTTGTCCTTCAGCATCGCTTTGAACCTCAATTCATCGAGAACGGCGTTCCACGCCGCGGTGAACTCGTTTCCGTACCGATCGAGAAGTTCTGGACCGAGCTTGAGCAATTCCTGATCGATGCCGCCTTGCTCGCCGCCACCGCCGAGGACCCATTGGTCGTCGACCAGCATCTGCGCGACGCGCGAGAGTTGCCCGAGGTAGAAGTCGTTGAAGCCGGCATGGGTGTAGATGCCGGGAACACCAACATCAGCCAGATCGCTGCCGTCTATGCGCTCGAACAGCAATTTCGCTTCCGGGCCACCTTTCGTTGAAACAGAAAAATCGTCCAGCGCCGCCGCGTATGTAGCCGACTTGATCAATGCGGAGGCACGATCGGCTAGGCTCATGCGCCCGAGCGAGCGCTGGGCGGATTCGACAAGCGGTCGGTTGAGTTCGAAAACCGGATCATAGGCGTCGTCCAATGCAAGCATGGCGCGCAAATGCTTTTCGAGCTGCGCCCGTCCCTCGCGGTTGTTTTCGCCCGGATACCGGTTCTGCTCCCAATCCTGTCTCATCCAGGAAACGATCAACGCGTCGTCGACCTTTGGCGCCTTGCCGCCAAGCATCAGATAGATTTTCAACGGTTCATAGAGCGCGGCGGGGTCAGCCATCTTGGCCTGGATCGTCCGCTCGGCCTGTATCAACAGGCGCGCGCGGAACGTGCGCTCCAGCGCTTGGCGGTATGCGGTTTTGGATGCCGAAAGAAGTCTTTCCCGCTGGCTGAGGCCGAACGTCTCCTCAACCGGCGTCGGCAAGTCGCCGGTTTCGAACCCTGCCGGCAGATTGCGCAACTGGTCGAGCGGGCCAATGACGTTTTCGAGATCGACATCGGTGACTTCAGTACTTTTGAGCAGCGGGCCCGCTGTCTCGCGATACTGGCTGATCTCCTGGGTGGTGGCGGCGATCAGCGATCTGTTGGCCGTGTAGCTCACGGCCATGGCGCCCAGGGCCACCGCGGCGATCAACGCGATTATGCCAAGGCCGCCATATCTGGCGACCGCCGCACGCCTTTCAGCCGATTTGTCGTATGAAACCCACCCGGCCTCGGCAAAAATGACACGGGTGAGAAGGTCGTGCAAAAAGAAGCTTTTGCCGGCGCCGGACAGATGCGTCCCGGGACTGCCGCCGAAACTGCGGCCGATTGCGCCGAGCACCTGGTCAATCGGTGTTCCTTCCTGCGTGCCTGATGAAAAATAAAACCCACGCAGACTAACATTCACCTGGCTGCGGGCCGGATCGAACAGGCTGGCGACGAAAGTGGCAATCCGTCCCTTCAGCGCGCCGAATTGCGCCGGAAAGCCGAAGAGGGCTATGCGCGCGACTGGATCAGCCTCTTCCTGCAGCCGGTCGGGTATCTCCTCCGTCAGCCGTTTTGCCAGGGCCTCGAACTCGGCCGGGGCCGCGCCGACCATGTTCTTGCCGCGATCCGTGGTCTGGAATGTCGCGCCCCACACCTTGCGCCGGCGCGGTTCGTCGAACCCGCCGAAATAATCCATGAACCCGGAGACAAGGTCGGCCTTGGTGAAAAGCAGGTAGACCGGGAACTGGACTTTCAGCGTTTCGTATGTTTCCCGCAAGCGGCTGCGTATTTCGCCGATATGGGCGTTCAATTGCTGATCATCGAAGCTGATGAGGTCGGCAAGGCTGATGGCCAGGATGACGCCGTTGATCGGTTGCCTAGTGCGGTATCTCTTGAGCAGCGCTAAAAAGCCAAGCCAACTTTTTTTGTCGCTCTCGGCGTGCGAATCCTGCGTTGTGTAGCGTCCGGCGGTGTCGATCAGCACCGCCTCGTCGGTGAACCACCAGTCGCAGGACCGTGTGCCGCCGATCCCGGCCACCGGTTGGGCGTCACCCGACCCGGCAAGCGGAAATTTCAGACCCGAATTGACCAGTGCCGTTGTCTTGCCAGCACCAGGCGGGCCGATGATGATGTACCAGGGGATCTCATAGAGGAAGTTGCCCCTGCCGCTCGACCGCTTCAGCGTCGCAATGGCCTCCTTCATGCGGGCCTCGAGCATCTGCGTCTCGCCATCTCTGTCGTCGCTGCGGACGATTGCCGCCTCGAGCGCTTTCTGCGCCTTTCGCATTTGCCAGAAACGGAAGCCGTAGAAGAGCGCCGCGATCGCCAGGGTGACGCCTATGATCGTGCCACGCAGCCAGACGGAGCCGAGCGGGCGGGTGTCGGCAAAGCGGATCAATGGCCCGGCAAACCAGACGGCTGCCGCGAAACCGGCCAGCGCGATGACGCTGAATATCTGCAGCAGCCAACGCGTCATGGGCGCTTCCAGCCGGCCGCGATCACAACGTCTCCTCCTTGGGGATCATCACGTCGACACGGCGATTCTGAGCGCGACCTTCCGGCGTCGTATTGTCGGCGATCGGCTCGTCCTCGCCCTTGCCCTCGACCGTGATCCGTGAAGGCTGGCTGAATTGCGGCGCCATCATTGCTTCGACAGCCTTCGCCCGGGCGACGGAAAGGTCGAAGTTGGATTTGAACGCGCTCGACTTTCGCGGTTTCACATTGTCCGTATGACCGACGATCCTGATCGGTCCGGGCTCGGTTTCCAGCGCGGCGGCGATGTCTGCAGCTATCGGTCCAAACTCTGGCTTTATCTCGGCCCTGCCGGACTGGAACAACAAGAGATTGTTGATTTCCACGACGATGAACCTGCCTTGCGTGCCGACGATCAGCCCGCCGCGCGCGATATCCTTGGCCAATGCGGTGCGGATGCGATCGATCTGGGTGACGGCGGCGGCGACAGGCGGAGCGGCTTTCACCGGCGCGGCCAACGGCGCCACGCTGGCGCGTTCGATGGTGACCGGCGTTGATGGATTGAGCGCCAGCAGTTGGCCGGCAGCGGCATCGCCCTCGTTGGTGACGAGAACCCGCAACGCGAAGAATGCTGCCGTCAGCAGCGCCGATGCAGCAGCCGCAACGGCCCAGAGCGGCAGCCGGGTGGACGATTTCGTCATTGTCGCCGCCATGCCCTGCCAGTGCGGCGAGACCTCTTCGTCGGTGCGAGCCCTGAAGTAGCGAAGCGTCTCATAGACGTCGCGTCGGACGCGTTCGAGGTCGGTGTCCTCGCGCGTCAGGCCTCGATATTGGCCTTCGAACCCCAATGACAGGCAGGCATGCATCAATTCGAGCAAATCGTAGTGTGCCTCCGGCGTGGCCAGCACCTTGTTCAGCGCTTCAAAAAAGCCCGTGCCGGTGGGTTCGACGTGAAAGAACCGCGACAGCATGCCGTGCTGCGCCCAGTCGTCACTCTTCGGCCAGGGCAGGTTGCCGATCAGATCGTCAGCGGTTTCGCAAAGGGCGAATACTGCGATCCGGGCATCCTCTTCGGGAACGTCTGACTTCTCCATTGTCCGGTCGAACTTTTCAATCGTATCGGCGACATGCTCCGCCAGTGGCTCCGCCTGTCTTTCGACTGACAGGAGCCTGAGCTGGCCGAGCAGCATCAGCAAGGGCACGGCCGCGGCGAGGATCGGGTTTGCGGCGGAATAGCTGACGCTGTCCGCGGCATCGAGCAGAACATCCTGCTGCATGGCTGGCGTCGCCGCGGAAGAGCCGGTTACCATCGCGGCATCGGAAGATGCGCCTTGATAGATCACAGTTCCGGATATCCAGCCCGGGGGCGCATGCCGGCCGACACCTGGATCGAAAATTGTTGAATCCTTGACTGGGGAGGGATCGCGCTGCCCGCCGCCAGTAACAGGCCCCTGAGCAGCTGGCGCCGATTTTTGCTCGCGTCGTGGATTTGCGCGAATGACCGTTTTGCCCGCCGGGCCGAAAGGATTGTCCTTCGAGCTCATTGCAGGTATTCCGTCCGGCCGCGATGCCCGCGTTTGCGCCAGATGGGCGCAGAGCGGTTCCTGGTCATGTGCAGGAAATGCAGGCGCTGCTGACGAGGGCAGTGTCTGGAAGAAAGTCGGCTACAAAACACTATCCCGCCGTAACATGACATTTGCCGCAGACCCCTAGGTCAATCAGCCTTACCCGCTGGCGAACTGTCGTATGTGATCGTAATCTCAGAAGCTGTCGATTGGAACCTAAAGCAGTGCTGCCAAAGGATTTTTCTTTGTCAACTTAAGCGCCGCGCGTCCTTTTGGACCGCAAAGGACTTTCCAGTTGCCGCCTAATTCGTTTCGCAACCAAAGGTCAACGCAGCAAACGATCCGATTTCCGGGGCATGCGCCCGATTCAGTCTTCCAGCCTATTTTTGCTTGTCGGCCTTGGCATAGGCTTCGCTGAAATAGGACAGGAATATATCCAGCATGCCGTTTTCGTGGGCTTCCTCCATGGTCCGCCATTTCGCGACAAAGGCGTCCCAGGCCAGGCCCTTCTTCGAACTGAACGAGGTCGGCGGTAGCTTTTTGCCGATCGCCTCGGGCGACAAGTCGTCAAGCAGCCGGGAGAGAGCAGCTTGCATGGCTGCGTAGGTGGCAAATTCGTGCGTCTTGAGATCACGGAATGCGTCTTCGATGCTGCGCTTGGCATCGAGATAGCCGGCTCTGCGCCGTGCGAACATGATCTCAAGGATGTCGTCGGTTCCCGGGACGAACTTTAGGGGATTGTTATCCTCAGCACTTATCATCGTCCGGTGTGTGCTCTTGGCCAGTATCTTCGCAGCCGCCCGTGCTTTCAGCAGCAAGGCCAGCTCCTCGACCACCGTCCGCAGCACCGCGCCGATTTCGGCAGCAACTTCATGCTTGTCACGCGATTGAAGCAATTCCGGTGAAATGCCGGCGGCGATCGCGATTACCCGCAGCAGCTCGTCTGCGTCAGGGCGGCGGGATGCGGACCCCGCCGAGGGCGGAGGAATGGGCTGCAGCAAGGAAGACGTCGATGCTGGCGCCTGCTGCCCGGCCCGCTGCTCCGCCGGACTGAAGAAAGGCTCGTTGCCGACGTCCAGCGGCCGGCCCGTGGCAACCGGCATTTCCCGTTGCGTCGAACCGCGATTGCCTTGAGCTTGGCCTGTCGCCGCTCGCTCGTCGTCAATCGCTACGGAGATGACGTAGCGGCCAATCAGCAGCCGGTCGCCATGACCGAGCCGATGCGGGCCGGCCATGCGCTGGCTCGATCCGTTGATGAAAGTTCCATTGCGCGAGACATCGTGCAGCCAGAACGCGCCCGCGTCGTACCTGATCTCGCAGTGCCGGCCGGAGATGAATTTGTCCGGGTCGGACAAGGTCCAGTCACAAGCCTCGCGTCCGATCTCGAAGCTGCGGTCACGGGCTGCATAGCCGGTTGAGATGCCAGCGGGCAGGGCGTCGACATTGTTGATCTGCAGCCTGATGAACATCCAAAATCGCCATCGATCGCCGATCGATACGCTACCATTCTAGCAGCTTGCAAGTAAAACAGGACAGCAGCGTTTCAAGTCGATGAAATCGATAAGGCAGGGTTCAACTGCCGCTCGTTCTTTTTGGTCGGCAGGAAAACTTGTGGTAGTCTCAACATGGCGTGGCGTTCCTGAAGGTGATGCTGATCACATAGCAGGAACTCCAAATCCGCTACACTGCGGCCGCGTCCAGGAGGGGCACGACCCATGCCGAACGAACGTGCTACGGTTGTGCAGACACCGGTTGGCGCCGAGTTGTTGACCTTCACCCATCTTGTCGGGCGCGACGAGATCAGTCGTTGTTTGGCCTATACTGTCGGGTTCGTCAGCAGCAGCCCCGATATCGACGCGCTCAAGATGCTGGGCGGTGCTGTCTCGATCGAAGGTGAATCCGATCCGAAACGCTGGTTCAGCGGGCTGATCTCGGAATTTCGGCTCACCCGGATCGAGGATAGGCTGGCATATTACGAAGCGGTCATCAGGCCATGGCTCTGGTTCCTAGGCAACACGACTGACTGCCGCATTTTCCAGAACATGAGCGTCATCGAGATCGTCGAGGAGGTTTTCTCGAAATACAGCACGGCAAAATTCGAGAAGCGCCTGCAAGGATCCTATCCGCCGCGCGAATACTGCGTGCAATATGACGAGACCGATCTCGATTTCGTGCAGCGGTTGCTCGAGCACGAAGGCATCCTGTATTTCTTCGAGCATGACGATGGCAAGCACACGCTTGTGCTCGCCGACGCAATGAACAAGCTGAAGCCCGCGCCGGGCTATGAGAAAGTACCCTATCACTTTGAAGGGCAAGGCTCCCGGCGCGATGTCGAGTATATAACGGAATGGATACCGGGCAGTTCGGTGCGGCCGGGCGCCTATGCGCATACCGACTATGATTTCCAGAAACCGGGCGCCGACCTGATGGCCAAATCCGCCCAGCCGTTCGGTCACAAATTGGCGGCGGGCGAAAACTACCGCCAGCCCGGCGCGCATCTTGACGTTGGCCGCGGCGATAGCCTGGCTGCGATCCGCCGCGAGGAAATCCAGGCCGTGCACCAGCGCATCGCTGCTGTCGGAACCGTGCGTGGGCTGTATTCGGGCTGCACGTTCCAACTGGACGGCTTCCCGCGTGAGGACCAGAATCAGGAGTACCTGGTGGTCAGCGCCGAATACAGGCTGTTCGATCCGGGCTACAGGGCCCTTGCCGACGTCGGCAGCGAGAACTTCAAGGTGATCCTCGGCGTGGCGCCGGCTGCCTTGCCCTATCGTCCGCCACGGATCACACCACGGCCGATCATGCGCGGTCCTCAGACGGCGACGGTGGTTGGCCCATCCGGCGAGGAGATCTTCACCGACAAATATGCCCGGGTGAAGGTCCAGTTCCATTGGGATCGTCTGGGCAAGAAGGACCAGAACAGCTCCTGCTTCGTGCGCGTCTCGCAGACCTGGGCCGGCAGCGGCTGGGGGTTCATCCAGATACCGCGCATCGGCCAGGAGGTCATCATCGATTTCATCGAAGGCGACCCGGATCTGCCGATCATCACCGGCAGGGTTTACAACGCCGCCCAGATGCCGCCGTACGGTCTGCCGGGCAGCGCCACGCAATCCGGCTGGAAGTCGGACTCCTCCAAGGGCGGTGGCGGCTATAACGAGCTGATGTTCGAGGACAAGGCCGGCTCCGAACTGGTCAATTTCCAGGCGCAGAAGGACCACAACCTGCTGATCAAGAACGACCGCACCAAGCTGGTGCAGCACGATCAGTCCGACCGCATCGACCACGACGCCAAGCACTCCGTCGGCCACAACCTCGACGAGGACGTCGGCAACAACAAGACGGTCAAGGTCGGGGTCGACCAGACCACCGACATTGGCAACAACGATACCGAGACGGTGGGGGTCGATCGCTCGCTGACGGTGGGGTCGAACGAGACGATCAATATCGGGTCGAACTCGACGGAGACGATCGGCATTGCGCATACACAGACGGTGGGCGCGCTTCAGACGATCACCGTAGGTGCGGCCCGCATCGACAGCGTCGGCGCGGCGGAGCAGCGCAGCGTCGGAGGTCTTCAAAGCAATACGATTGGCGCCACGCGATCGGTGACGGTGGGCGCAAGCCAGACGCACAGCATTGGTGCCGGTGACAATTGGACGATCGCTTCGGACCAGGGGGTTCAGATCGGCGGCGGTCAGACCTTCAAGATCGCCAAGGATCAAGGCACCCAAATTGGCGGCGGACGCTCGACCACAGTTGCCAAGGATGATTCAACGGAGATTGGCGGCGCGCACACCCTCAAGGTCGCCAAGAAGAGCTTTACTGAGGTCGGGGATGATGCGGCCATAGTGGTCGGCAAGAACCTCACCATTGAGGCCAAGGATTCCGTCACCATAAAAACCGGCAGCGCCGAGATCATTATGAAAAAGGACGGAACGATTACCATCAAGGGTAAGGATATCACTGTTAAGGGTTCGGGAAAGATAAACGTCAATGCTTCGAGCGATATCATCATGAAGGGCTCGGAGATAAAACAGAACTGAGGGCGCCCATGAACAATATCGACGAACGGATCGATGGCGTGGTGATTGGTCTGCTGCTCGGATTCGACGAGGGCACGCCGCTTGTGGTGTTTCCCGGCAATCCGGAGGAAGCAGCCTTGCCGGCGCGCAGTCTGACCGAACTGTCATCCGACATGATCGGCTCGCAAGTGGCGTTGCTGTTCGAAAACGCCGATCCGCTGAAGCCGCTGATTGTCGGGCGTATTGTCGATCCCGCAAAACGACAGACAAATAGCCCTCGTGCCGAGGCTCATGTGGTACGCGATGGCGAAACGGTGAAGATCAGTGCCAGCGAGCGGCTGGAGCTAAGATGCGGCAAGTCGGTCATCATCATGGAAAAGGACGGTCACCTCACCATTCGGGGTACATACCTGGTCAGTCACGCCAGCGCCTCCAATCGGATCCGGGGCGGTTCGGTGAACCTAAACTGATGCCCAAGCCGCCGGTTCTCGAAAACGTCGTGCGTCAGCATGCGGAGATGGCCGCTTTTTTGTGGACTGTTTACGACGGGCATCTGCTGAGCCCGGATAAAAATCCTGAAATGGACGAGGAACGCCTGAGCCGCCTTATCGAGCGTCTGGAGGCGCATCTGGACGGCTTGCGTGTAGCGGGAGCCGATGGGCTCCGGATCGCCGAGGAGCGCTATGCAGAATACCCTGACGCGGGCGAGCTGTTCGTGCTGCGCATGCTGGTGGCGGGGAAGCCGATCCTGGTCGCGGAACTCGACCTAGAAAAGGTGCGGGCATATCTCGACGCGCACCGGCGCGCGGACTGAGGATCAGCCGCCTTTGGGCCAGACGCCGCTGCGCAGATCGTCTACCTCCACAAGCGTCCAGGTGCCACCCGACAGCCGGAACATGCCGATCGTATCGATCGCCCAAAGCGCGGCTCCCGTCGACGACAACGAAATCAGTTGTAGCGGTTCCCTCGCGCAATCGGTCTCGATGGCAACGAGTTCACCTTTTTCATGCACATAGAGGTTGTGAAGGTCTGAGGGCGGATACTCTGCGATGCCGATGTAGCGGCGACCCGCATGAATCGCCGTGCGATGGAGCGAGCGCTGATTATCCGAGAAGACAACCTCAAAGCCCTCATCGAAGCCTCCAAGATAGATTTCAGCGCGGGGACTGTCTGCGGAAAGCGAAATCTGCGCGCCCTCGACGCGACCAGTCACCAGACGCGCGCCGGTGTCGATTGCCTGGGTTTCGACGGACGTGCCGCGGACCCGGGCCAGAGCGCCCAATGCACCGCAGAAGACATAGTCATCGCCGACCTTGAAGCCAAAATAATAGGGCGGATACTTCCGGGCGTATGTCCGTACCCGCCGCGTCTGCTGTTTCGGGTCGTCCGACCTCGGGGGCTTCGGCGCTGGCGTGTGCAGCGGCTCCCAATGTAGCCCAGAAACTGTAATCCGCCAGAGATTGGAATATTCGCCGCTGACATAGATGTGGGTACCTTCGCCGATTACCGAATAGACGTAAAACGGCTCCGGCGGCGGCGATATCTCGAACATCTTCTGCTTTGAGCGCTGGATGGCGAAAATCGTACCGTCAACGATGACCCAGATCAGCCCGCGACCTGCGTCGTAATGCGCCGACTGAACAGTCCCCAGCCCTTCGACGGAAAAGCTTTCGATCGTCTTGGCCTCGAAGTCGACGACATGAACCCACCAGGAATCCTCCTCGTCGTCGTCAATTGCGATGGCCGTGGTGTCGGAGATGGGCAGGGTGTACATGGTTCCCTCTTAGGGTTGGTTTCTTTCAGGATTATACGTCGAGCCGCTCAAGGCGCCTTTCGATCGACTCCTCGCTCCTCGGCGTGATCTGCTTGAGCTTGGCGCCCTTCTCCTTTGCGGCCGCGAATTGCTTGCTGATGCATTCCTTTGCTTTTTCGGCGCATTCAGCGTCGACGCCGCCTTGTTCGTATTCGACGATCTCGTCCAGGAGGTCGTTTGCGGTGTCCAATGCGTTGTCGACTGTCGGGCTCAGCTTACGGAATTTGTCGTCGAACTGATGTAGGAAGCCATGACCGCGCAGCGTCGCCAGGCTCTTGCCGCCAGAAGTCTTGGCATGGGCCTTGCCTTTCGCGACGATCGTGGTTTTCGCCTGCTTGCCCTTCTTCGTGGTCGGACTCGCCTCGTTTGCCGCGGCGCCGTTGGCGTTTCCGCCGACGCAGATGCAGCAGCCCTGATCGATCCTAGGAAAGGTGTCGTCCAATCGTGTCGTATCCTTCTTTTTAGTGCCCGCCACCCGTTTTGCTGTAGCCTCGGCCTTTTCCCGGTTCGTCTTACGAAGATACTCATCGGGAATGATATGGTGCGCCTGACCTCCGCGATCGGCACAATCGCCCTGGGTGTCCTCGTAGGACCCGACGAGGCAGGTGTCCGTTTTGAAGGTCGGCGGCGCGGGCATGCCAGCGATGACCATCGGCGGCGCATCGCCCGTATTGCTTGCATGATTGCTGGTGGACATGTCACCCAGCCGCGCAACGCCCTTGCTCTCGACCTTGACATCAGATGACCAAGCCTGCGCGTAGATCTTGCCGGTGTTCTTCGAAGTAATGATGCCCTTTTTGGCGGCCGCCCCTGCCTCATCGCCCGAGCATTTCTTGTATTTGCTGCTATTCTCCTGGCTTATCGGCTTGCCACCGATCTTGACGGTACCGCTGCCGGAAGTTAGATCGGAGTCGAACCCGAAATCGGGATAGGGAACGGGCACGCCCGGTGGCGTTGCAGGATTTTCGGGCGGTGTGAAACAGACATCGGGAAACGCCGCAATTACCTTGCACCCTTGCGCCTCGGATGAGATTTCTCGCCCGTTTGCGAAAACCGTCATTTTGCCGCCACCACGGCGGCCCCGCAGGCGCCGTCGTCGCCCGACGCCTCTACCAGGATCGGTCCCGGAGGTGCGTAGCCACGCTCCATCGCGGCGAGTGTCCAGCCAAGCATGGCAGGAACAGCGGCAGCCCCGATATTCCCCAGGCTCCCACCCAATGTCCATATTGGCTGAACCGGCGACCGCTCGCGCTGGGTGCGCAGCATGGCCAGGGCGGTCTGTTGGAACCAGTACGTTTCGCCGATCAGGTCTCCCATTTTGAGAGTGACATCGGAATGGAGGCAGCCTGATCCGGCAAACGCGCCCTTGTAGGCTGTTGCCATCCCTTCACCTCGGAAGGGAATATCCGCCTCATTGTAGATGGGAGCTTTCTCCCGTGCGAGGCCTAGGCCTGTGAGCCGGACGCGGCCGCCCGAGGGCGCGCAGAGGATCGCGGCAGCTGCCTCGCCCGGGATGAAACCGTTCGAGTTCTTCTTTGTCAGCAGTCGATCCCGCTCGAGATAGTGACTGATGCACTGCGCAGTCAGATAGCTGTCGACCCCGACGATCATTACGAAGGCAGCCGCCCTCGAGACAAGCAGACGGCGAGCTGCATCGAGGGCGACGTGGCCGGAAGGGCGGCCATGCGCGACGACGCGAGCGGGAATTGGGCTGCCGATCTCGGCTATTTGCTCGATTTTGATGAGCAACTGCTGGCTGTCAGGTGCTTGGCGCCCGGGGCGGCCCTCCTCGGCGAGGCAGAGTATGAGGGCCGTTCGGCCGCGGGCCTCGGGCACAGCGTCGAATGCTTCGACGATGGCGGCGGCCGCCATATGGGCCATGCGCTTTTCGCCCATCCAGTCTCGTGGCAGCGGGACAGGCGCGCCTATCAGCCGGTCGCCGTCGGGGCCGAGAAAGCGGGTCTCTTGGAAGCCATCAAGTCTGGCGCGCATGGCTGCACAGCTCGAGGGCGCATCCAGCCCAACGGCAGTGACCATACCTGCGGATATGATGCTGAGTGGAGCCGTCATGCCGCCTCCGACTCTCCGCCCTCCTCGACGCGAGGACGCATCTTTGAGAGGCCGACATACTGTTTGCCGGTTGCCCGTGCGTGCCTCATGCCAGGCGTCGGTGGACCGACCCAGCCTTCAGAGAACTCAAGAATCGTGCGTTGTAGACGTTGAGACACCCGCCACACCAGCGAGAACCGCCGCTTCTCCAGATCGAACAGGATCGTGTCGGGATGCAGCACCCCCTCGAAGGCCTTGGTGCTACCTTTGAGTAAGGTCATCTCCAGCCCGGTCGGCGGCAAGCGGAAAATTACGCGTCCTTCCGGCGTCAGGTTGACGAGTTGCACCTCCTCGCCGCCGCGCGGGAAATCGATCTGCTGGTCAGGCGGGGCCATCTGGAAATAGCGCTCGTCAAAATCCTGCGGCAGGAAGGGGAAGACGTTGTCGATCCAGTTCTGGTCGTAGGTGCCACCATATTCAATGCGGCCCGGCCAACCGCGGCCCATCGGCCCGAAACTCATCGGGTAATAATCGCCGAAGGGCGTGCGGATGTCTTCGCCGGGCTTCTGCGTGTTCGGTAGGCGCAGGCCGGGAATCAGGCGTTGATTTTTTGTCTGCGACCAACCGGTGCCGACTGGATTGCGCAGATAAGCGCCCGGCAGTTTCTCCTCCGGGTTCAACCGGTCGATGCCACCCCAAGCCCGATCGTAGGTGATCGGCATTTTGAGGAAGGGCTGCGGCGATGTGGCTGTGAAAAGCGGGCCGATGGAGCGCCATTCGCGATTGCCCACCACCTCGAAGAGTTTCGACCAGTTGCCGATCTTGATGCCGACAGGCACCCGCTCGGCCGGCCGGCCGCCAGGTGCGTAAGCACAGCCGTTGGCAATCACGTCGCAGCGCGGCTTGCGAAATGCGAAGTCGGTTTCCCAGAGTGTGGCGGAATAACCCGGTTCACCTGTTTGCGTGTCGGCGAAAACCAGCGGAACTTGTTCCGCCGATTTGCGCACGTTTCCGCCAGGTGTCTCCGGAAAATCGAAGGTACCCTTCACCACCACGACAAGCCAATCGTGCCCTGCAACATCCGTTGCTGCCGTGAACTGGTGTGGATAACCCATCTGGTTCCAGATCTGCATCAGCTGGTCTCCCAGTTGGCGGCGAAAATCTGCTCCAGCGTCGCTTGCGGCGATTGCGGGTCGACGTCGAAAATGTCCGAGCGGGCGGTCCACATCACCATGTCGTCGATGACATCTCCGTCCTCCTTAATGGATGGCACCGGCAGGGCGGTCAGTGCGGCATCCAGTTCGTCGGGTGTGAGCACACCGCGTTGGGCGGCGAAGGCCGCAGCCTCGATGCTGTCGAACCAACCGTCGCCATGAGTAAGCTGGAAGGAAGCATCAGAGAGCTGCGCGACGACACTCAGCGGAAACTGCCTCCCGACCCTGTCGGCGCTCTGCAGAACAATGCCTGCTGATGCGCCGAAGCAAGCCGGGCCGGCCAGGAAGCGCAACGCGGTGCTGCCGGGCCACCCATCTCGGCCCATCAGCGGGACGATGTGGAGCGCCAGCCAGCGGTCCCAGACGCGCACAAAGTCCCCCGGCAGCCGCCGCGTGACGAAATCGCCGGTGGCAGGCATTTTGCCGTAGAAGCCGGGCAGGATCATATCTGGGGCGGACATGAGAACTTCTTGAACATCTGAAGATTGTAGGGGTTTTCGACGCTTGCTGCCTTGAGTTCGAAATCGGCGTACATGCCTTGCGTCCCCAATCGCAGGCTGTAGACATCGGACAGCGACGTACCGGTGAAGCGGCCGCTGCGCAGCATCCGCAGCCATGCCCAACTGCCGGTCTCGTTGAGCATAATTTCGGGTGAGCCGTCGATCGGCTGGAAGGCAAGCGAGATGACGCCGGTGCCGTCCTTGCCGGGCCATGTCATCGGTTGCGGGCGCGTCGCGTTGTTGAAGTAGACGAGGTTCTGGCCATCGAGATTGAGCGTGACGCGTGTGACGTTCGGAGACAGATCTTTGGGCTCGAGCGTGAAGTTCATCACCGGGCCGGTACCGCCGGGAAAGAGGTCGTCGCGGATCCGCCTGGCCTGTTCGAACGCTGCCAGAGCCGCCGGGTCCAGGCCGAAGTCGGCACGCCATTTCCATGGCTGGCTGGCGGTGTCGACATAGCTGATCAGGTGATCGTTGATGAAGGCGTCGATCATCCCGGCCGGTCCGAACAGGCGAGAAAAATCGCGGACATTGACGTCGACCGCGCTTTCAGGGCTGAAGGGATATCGGTCGTTCAGCGCCGCCTGGCAGAATGGCAGGATATCGGCGCGCCAGATGGCGTTGAGCTCCGAGGTGACCGCCTTCTGCGTTAGGCCGCTGGTATCGCCGGCGATGCCGCCGAGCCAGTCGTCGACCGGATCGGGCAGGATCTGCGCTTGCCTGGCGACCGCTCCCGTCAGTTCGGCGAGGCCGCCCTGCTTCTTGATGGCGTCCTGGGGGTCGGGATTGGCCGTGACCGTCTGCAGCACGTTGGACAGGGCGGTCAGGGCCACCACCGCTGCGTCGAGTGCCGGCGGCTGGCCGTCAACTTCGGCGATTGCGCCCTTGAGCGGCTTGAAGTGTTCGGCCACAAGATTGCCGGTAAGATCCACTTCGTCGGGGGAGCCGGCGCGTGGCAGTAGTTTTGCGCCCGTCTTGACGATTTTTCCCAGCTTCCCCAGCTTGCCGAGTAGTTTCGAGCCGCCCTTGGCCGCTGCCTTGTTATCGGCGGGTGCTTCATCGGATCGGGTAAGGTCGGTCTCCTGAATGACTGCCGTAAGCAGGCGTTTCAGCGCGGAATCGGCGCTTGAAAGGTCCTTGAGATTCTCGCTGGCGACATTCAGGTCGGTCAATGGCGCGAGCGTCATATCGCGCAGGAAACTGTCCCATTGGGCGATGTAGTCTTCGTAATAGAGCTTCAGAATATCCTCGGACAGCGCCGAGACAGAGGTTTCGGAATTCTCCGAGCAGCCGCCGGCGAAGACCGCTCGATCCAGCGCCGCCTGGGCGGCGACATCCTCTACCCGGTCGAGAATGGCATCGTGGAAGCCGGAATAGGTGAATGCTCCCGAAATGCCGACGCGAAGCGTCTTGTCGGAACGCCGCGCAAAAACCTTGCCGCCGTTGGGTCCGGCAAAATTCGCGGGGATCCATTCCTTGAGCCCGGCCACCGCCGGGTCGGCCAGCAGCTGCCTGTAGGCACGCGCCGGCAACGAAATCGTGCAGACTGTTTTCAGCGCCTCGGCAACCAGCGCCTGATCCGGCGCGATATAGCTGTCGTCGACCGCCATGCGGCGGATCGCGGCAAGCTGGTGCTCTTCCGCGTCGGCGGTCGGGAAGGGCGCCGCCGGTGCGAATTCGGGCAAGTCGTTCACCCACCAGTTCTGGACGAAATCGGGATCCATCTGCGACAGGCCTGTCATCATGCGATAGGTCTTCAGCGCCCCCAGCATGAAATCCGGATCGCGGATCTGTCGCCACATGGTTGCCTCGAGCAGAGCGATCATGTGCGGCTCGAGAACGTTGCGCAGAGCGTGGTCGTAGGTGTCGGCCTGCGCGCGCAGCAGTTCCGCCGAGGCCGACGGTCCGAGCAGATCCTGGGCGCTGCCAGGCGGTTCGGTTCGGGCATTTGCGACCTCGGCCATCGCGTTCAGCGCGCCATCGATGGCCGGCTGCTCCACCGACGCCGGGGTTGCCGCGACCGTGGTCAGAGGCGTCTGCAGCGCTTCGAACTGGCTTGCCTGCGCCGCGATCGCATTGCGATTGTCATAGTAGGACCAACTGAACATTGCGCCGGCCAACAGCGCCGCGGCGGCACATGCGGCTGCGGCGCCACGCCAGATCCAGGTGCGGCGACGCTGCGCCAGCGGATCGAACGTCCCCAGGCCCGCTTCCCTGAAGATGACCTCGGTCAGCAGGTTCTTCAGGAAAAAGCTGCGTTTTTCGATGCGCTGCGCTGGCATGGCCCGTCGCGGCGGAAGACCGAAGGAAGAAGACAGCGCCGCGGCCAGCCGGTCGATGGGCGCCCCTTCCTGGGTTGCTGACGTCAGATAGAGGCCGCGCAGCCAGGCGGCTTCCTCGTACCGGCTTTCGCCGAACATTGCCTCGATCAGCACCTGGATTGGTTCGGACAGACTTGCAAGCTGGGCGGGAAACCGGAAGATCTCGGCGCGGGCGGCGAGTTTGTCCTCGTCCTCCAGGCGCGGCACCAGCCGCCGCTCGAGTTCCGTCGCCAGAGTGGCGATTTCCCGCTCTATGGTCTTTGCGTCGACACGCGCATCCAGCGCGAAGGTCGTGCCCCAGACCTGCTCGCGCGAGGCCGTCGAAAGGCCGCCGAAGAAAGCCTCGAAACCCTTGATCAGGTCGGCCTTGGTCAGCATCAGATAGACCGGAAGACGGATTTCGAGCCGGTCGTTGAGCTCTGCCAGCCGACGGCGGATCTTGCGGCCATGTGCCTTGATGGCTTCGTCGCCCTCCGAAAACACGTCGATCGATAGCGCGACGATCACCCCGTTCAGCGCCCGGCGACCCCGGTGTTTCTTCAAAAGGTCGAGGAAACCTAGCCATTCCGCCGCATCGACGTCGGGCTGGCTCTCCTGCTGGACATAGCGGCCAGCCGTGTCGATCAGAACCGCGTTCTCCGAAAAGAACCAGTCGCAGTTACGCGTTCCGCCAACGCCTTGCAGGTCGTCGGTGAGATCGATCGGGAAGTTCAGCCCGGACTGCCGCAGGGCCGTGGTCTTGCCTGTGGCCGGCGGCCCGACGATCAGGTACCAGGGCATCTCGCGCAGGAACTTGCGCCCGCCCAGCTTGCGGCGCTTCAGTTCGGCCATCACTTCGGCGAACTTGGCACCGACGGCGGCGACGTTCTCCTCGCCTGGGCTGAGCGGCTTTTCCACCGCTGGCGCGGCGATCTCGGCGACGAACATGCGGTTGGCGCGGATCGCCCGGCGCTGGGCGACGATCAGCCAAATCAGCCAGAAAATGACCAGCAGCGCGATGATGACGATGCGCACATTTTCCGAGGCGAAGGGTTCGTAGGCGCCAACCCTGACGATCGGACCGAACACCCAGATAACCAGGGAAAGCAGTGTGATGCCGATCAGCGTCCAAAGCCAGCTCGATGTCAGAACCGCCCAGAGGAAGCGCAGGATGAACATCTCACAGCCTCTTTTCGACCAGCACCTCGACCCGGCGGTTGAGGGCTCGGCCTTGGCGTGTGCTGTCTTTGGCTACGGGATCGGTGGCTGCGCGGCCTTCGGAACGAACGCGGTCCCGCGGCACTCCGTTCTGAACCAGCATGTCGGCAATGGTCGCCGCGCGCGCTTCGGACAGCCGCTGGTTGGTGGAGAGCGGATTGGAGCTTTGCAGCGGAACGCTGTCGGTGTGACCGACCACCGTGATGTCGCCGATCAGTTCCTGATTGGCGAGGATCACCTTGGCGATAGAACCGATCAGCGGCTCGAAACCTTCTGTCAGTTGTGCTCGCGACGACTGGAACAGTTCGGGGTTCGAGGCCTGAACGACCAGCTTCGCCAGCGAGACGCTCTCGGTGCCTCTGAGGGCCGACTTGAGGTTGGCCGGCGCCCCGGCCTGAAATTCCGGCAACAGCGCAAAATCCACAGCCTCCGGCGGTGGCGCGTCGACCTGTGGCGACGTGCGACTGATATCACCGCGGGTGGGAGGCGGCAGAGCGCGAACAAGGGCGGAAAGCTCGACCGCCTGGCTGCTCAGTCCCATCGAGAGCCCGATATGGATTGCGGTGGCGACAACGGCGGCGGCGAGTGCCATCACCCAGATCGGAACGATGAAGCGCTGCGGCTCGTCAGAGGCGATCACGCCTTTCCAGTTCGGCGACAGCGGCGCGGCTTCGGCGTCGGTGTCGCGCAGGAAGCGTGCCGCCGCCACGCGAACGGCATTGAGCGAACGGTCGCCCGACCGGCCGGGCACGCGATATTTGCCCCGGAAGCCGAGCGCCAGGCAATGGTATTGCAGTTCCAGCAATTCGCGGTCTCTGTTCGGGTGACGCTCCAGTTCATCAAGCCGGGTGAAGAACTGCGTGCCGGCATCGACATCGCCACGAAGCATGACCACAAGCGGCTGACGCGGCCATGCGCTCGCACCGCCCCATGGCGTGTTCAACGCCAGATCGTCGAGCAGCGCCGCCACCACCCAGGCTGCCTGATCGGCCCGCTCCAGCGAGGATCCCGCCGCCATTGCCGTATCGCGTGCCCGAACCAGTTCGTCGAGCAGCCGGGTACGCAGCGCTTCCGGATTCTCCGGCGGCAGCGCGCTTTCAAGTTCGGGCGCGAACTCGAGCAAAGGTGCGAATGCATTCACAAGTGCGTTCGGATGGGTGCGGGACCGTTTTATCGGCGCGCCTGGCAAGAGCGGCGCCATCGGGCGCGGCATCGGCGCACCGGTCAGCCGTATGCGAGTGCGTTCACGATCCTCCGAAAGCCCGAATGGATCATCCCGGCTCATGATTTCACCTGTTCACCGAATAGCAGTCCACCTGCGGCTCGCTCGGCAACACGCCCGAAACGCCGATGACGAAGCCTGGGGCATCGAGCAGCGAGGCCCAGTGCTCGCTCTTCTGGTCCAGCTCAAGGCACAGCCGATCGCCATCGTAGGGGATTTCGCGGGGTTGCGAATGCAGCGGTTTAAGCGGGATGCCGGGCAGGCGGGACTTCCATAAGCCTTCGAACTGATCGGCTGCGCCGACAGTCGCCTGGTTGACGAATATCTTGCGCAGCGCGTCCTCCGACAGCTCGGACCCGACCCGGATGACGATCCGGCTGGCCACCAGAAGCTTCGGGTTGTCGATGCGGATTTTCCAGACATTGGTCGAATGCCGCATGACGGGCAGGGCGCGTGATTTCGGCTCGATGTAGCGCAAGCTCAGGATGAGCGAGCGTAGCGCATCCGCCAGCGCTGAATATGCGGGGCCGGGTGACATGTGATCGTAAGCCGGCAATTCGCCCAGCCGCCGCGCGCTGGAGCCATAGGTCGCCATCGAGCCGGCGAGACCCGCAAGCTCAAGATAAAGTTCGGCCGGATGGAAAACATCCTGCGCCAGCATGTGGGCCAGTCGGGGACGCGCTGCATTGGCGAGATTGAGCATCAACAAATCTTCGACGCTGCGGCCTGGCCCGCCCATGACCATCTTGCCATGCGCCTCGGCGATCTGGTCGAGGCCCGTAACGACTTCCAGAAGCAATTGCCGATACCAGGCCACCGCGCCGGTAACCAAGGTCGGGGGCAGGAACGTCTCATCCAGGGACACCCCACCGTCGGCTCGGACGCCCTTGATATCGGCTATGGGCAAGGCGGTGTAACCGCCAACCGATTTTCCGGGGGCAAGCAGCAATGCCTGAGGACGAGCGATTTCGATCTCTTCAGCGTCCGAACCGCCCTGGACAGCGTCGCGGACCGAAACGATCTTTCCGTGATAGCGCGCGCCCGTGGACGCAGCATGCGCTGGATCGAAGCCGACGCCGCCGGGAGGTTCGAGCGGCAAGGCGACCAGCACCGCTCCGGCGCCCGTATCCGGCGTCACCGGCAGCGGTCGCGGCGCGTCCATCAGGTCCGGGATCGAAAAGGGGGTTCCGTCCGGAAAGATGCCCCGTGCCGACAGGATCGAGACCTGGCCGGCATCGAGCATTGCCTGATCCAGCGTCAGCTGCTGAAAGCCGAACGTGTGCAACTGCCCGGCCTGCAAAGCGCCGCGCACAGTCGCCTCGAAAAAACGATCCTGCTGCTGGAAATGCTGGGTCCGCAGAAACAGTCCTTCGGACCACAGCACCCTGTTTGCATCGCTCATGCCGCCACTCTCTGCATCGAGCACCCCTTGCCTCGGCCGCTAGGCGGAAATTCCGCCGCTACCGAGCGTTACATTGACGGTAAATTGTGATCCGGGCGAAACGGACTTGGTTGTCCGCCAGTTTCTGCCGCCGGGCTCGCGGATCAGCGCAACGAAGCCCAACGCAGTTGCGTCCGGCTCGACGGTAATGATCTTGGTCACGGTCTTTCCCGGCGCGACTGACATCTGGTCGGATCCGATGAGATCGCCTGCGAGCGCGGAGCCGGCATCGCCCTGCAGCGCGAAATAATCGGCCGAATTGAACTTACCGGTGCTGCGCAACCGCATCACCAGGACCGTCACCGGCCGGTCGCCGCCACCTGGTCCCGGGTTCATGCCGGCCGCGCCGGTCAGGTTGACCGTGATGGCCGACGGCTTTGGCGGACCGCTCTGGCAAGCGGTAAGCAGCCCCGTCGCGCCCAGGGCAATGACGAATTCGCGTCGATCGATCATGTCTCACTCCTCCTCATATGCGTCCCGAAAATCCGCGCCAATTTCACCAAGAAAGCTCGTCTCCGCGCTCTGGGCGATTTCACGATGGCGTTTCTGGTAGAGCTCCCACAGCTTGGCGCCACGTCCGCCTGAAAGCAGGGTGCCGATCGCGGAATTCGATTTCAGCTCTTCCTCGATCGCCGCCGGGTCAAACCGGTCAATCATCCGCCGCAAGGCGGTCTGCACGCCGCGCCAGGCGCGCACGTGATGTTGCGCGAGATCGCGGACCGCGTCGGCGATTGCTGCTTCGCCGGCGAGAAATCCGGGGCTGCGCTCGGCGATAATGGTCACGATGGCATCGTCGACCGTCGGCAGAAACTTGAGCGGATTGACCTCAGAGGCCCCGACCATCGTCTGGGCGACGCGAGCGCTTCCCTTTTCCTCTGCTCGCTTGCGCAGAAGCTGCATCAGGCCTTCCATCATCAGCCGATACTCGCGACCGAACTTCTCCATTTCCGCGGCGGTGTCGCGCCCTGGAAAATCGGCTTCCTCGATGCCCAAGCCACGCAGGAACGCCGTGCGAAGCGCCATGTCATTGAGCCCCGCCGCTTCCGTTCGGGCAGCTTTGGCAGCAGCACCCGTTTTTGGTGGAGGAGGCGCCTTAGCCGGTTGCGCGGGCAGGTCCCACGGATTGGCGGATTGCGGTTTTACGGCGACACGTTCGCGCTGATCGGTCGAGCCGGCGCCGTTTCTCAGATCGGGCGTCGCTGCCGGCCCGAAACCGAAATCATCATCGAATTCGGATGGCTTTCCTGGAAAGGACTCGGTTGCACCGTTGCCGGATGGCGCCGGATCGAGGCTGAATGGATCAGCGGGGCCCGGCGCACCACGTGGTTCGGGATAGGCTGCGCCGTTCGGCGCCGGCGTTGCTACCGGGTCGAGGCTGAACGGGTCGTCGAAGGCAGGCGAACTGCGCTGGTTGGCACGCTCGAACGCCCCCGGCACCGGTTGCTCGAACGGGTTCGGCAGATCGGCCGGCCGCGGTCGCCGTGGCTCCTCTTCGATCTTGGCTGAAAAAAAGTCGTCGTGGCCGATGCTGATCGGTACACGAGACGCTGGCGGCGAGCGTTCCGCGACCGACTGACTGCTTGCCGGTGCCTGGGCTACCGGCGACTGCAGGTCGACGCATACGACGTAGTCGCCCAGTCTGAGTCGCATGCCGCTTTGCAGCCGCGCGGACTGGCCAGCGCCGAGCGGGCTGTGGGAGTCGTTTATGAACAGCCCGCTGCTCGACGTGTCGGTAACGAAGTATCCATCCCGCCCGCCGGTGATCTTGCAATGGGCGCGCGAAACGAACATGTCGGGATCGTCGATCTGCCAGCCCGCGTCCGCGCTGCGGCCGATCACCAACTCACCCTCGTCCAGCCGGGTCTGCCTAACCGCCTGGGTACGGGGTCCTTGCTCCAGCGTCAGCAGCAGGCTCATGCCGCGACCTCCGCCAATTCCGGCCGCCATCCGACGATCGTCCGCAGCCGCATATCGTCAGCATCTCCCCTTTCGGGGGGCCGCGCAAGCCAGGCGGTCCGGCCAAGCTGTATCGTTCCGATACGCGACGGCGGCACGGCGTCGCGCGCGAGCACGATCCGCAGATCGACGTCGAGCGCCTCCCCGACCATGTCGCGAACGGCCTGCTTGAACAATTTCAGACGCTGACCACCCGGCAGGAACGCCGTGAAGTCCTCATATCCGAGCGGGCCGACGCGGAGTTCGATCCGGCTTTGACGGCTGAAGACGCGCGGGCCGATCGTCGCCCCGCGACCGAGCGCAGCGTAGGCTTTGCCAAGGCCAGTCTGAAGCGTGGCCGGTATGGTTATCCAAGCGGCGACGAACTCCTTTATCTGGACCGGCACTTTGAACGCTTCCGCCAGGAACAGAGTCAGCCGCTCCGGGCCGTCGACTTGGCTGGCGAGCGAAGCGGCCTGGCGAAGCTTCACCGTGTCGAGATCGGGATTCCCGGTACCAGGCAAGCCGATCCCGGCCATGGCTTCAAGCATGGCGCGAACGCGACCGCCGACCGCGCGTTCCACCTGTACCGCAGGATGAGCATCCGCCCAGGCCCGATAGTATAGGGCGATCATGCGGTGCTGAAGAATATTGACGAAATCCACGAAGGTCGTGTCGCTGGTCTGCCGCGCTTCTGCCCCGGTGAACCAGCGCTGCGACAGGCGATCGAGCACCCAACGCGTCAGATGCAGCGGCAAGGGGCCTTCAGGTCCCATCAGCCCGAGATTTGCAACCGTGACCCGGGCCGGGGCCCTGTCGTTTCCGAAGGACTTGTCCTTCCCCGAGGACTTGTCGTTCCCTGGGGTCTTGTCCTTTGCGTCGCGGAACTCAACTACGTCCTTGGCGGTAAAGCTGAGACGCACATGTTGTCCGAGCCTTGCCGGCTCGCGATCCGGCTGGCCGGAATAGCCGAACAGCCCGCCTCTCCGTTCGAGCCGACGCAACAGTTCGAAGAAGTCGAACGTTTCAGACAGCTCCTCGGCCCGGTCCGGGTCGAATGTGTCTAGATCAGGTAGCGATTGCCGGGCGTCATCGGCCATGGCACATCCTCCTGTTTCTGCAGCAGCCGCGTGCGGGTCCGCACAAAGCCGTTTATTCCGGCGTGGCGGGCAAACAGCCGCGCGAGCAAGGCCGAAAGCAGCAATGTGCTTTGCCCCGCCAGCACAGACTGGTCCACATGCAGCGTCACTTCAGTGCCCCGTCCGAAGCACATCGGCCCATCGATCTGTAGCCGTTCGATGACCGGCCGCGAGTCGATGCGAACGATCGAATGCACGTTGCGGGCGAGGCTTGGATCTCCCCGATCGGCGTAAAGATCGAGCAGCGCATGCAGCGGGTCGACTCCGCGACCTTCCTTGGCAAGGCTGAGAAAGTTGAGCGCGAGTTGCGCCACCAGTCTCCAGGCGAGATTATCGGCGCGGGACTCGTGCTCGGCGCCCGACGGCAGCGCTGCGGGGATAGCCGACTGGGGCGGGCGCAACGCGCCGAGAAGCCTGACCGCTTCGACCGGATCGCCTGTCTCCAGCGTCAAGGTCGGGTTGTCGTCGAGTATCGGCAGATCGCGATTGGTGCAAAGCGCCATAACGTCGAGACGTTTCAGCGGCCGGTTTACCGGGCTTGCGACCGGACGTGAAATCGCCAGGAAGACATCATCCCCGGTGTATGAAGTGCGGGTCAGGCCGTCGCGCCGTTCATCTTCGGTGGCCCGGCGAGGGCGCCGTTCGGTTGAATAAACCCAGCCACTGCCGCGATTTTGCCCGAGGCTGAAGAGTTCGGGAATTTCGGCTTCGTTGCCTTCAGTATCGGCATCCTCGACGCGGGTAACCCGGTAGATTTCGAAATCCCGCGCTCGGGTACGGTCGGCGTGCAGCACCTGGCGCGTCCTGCGGGGATCGAGCTCGATGACGTTGCACTCACGTTCGAACAGATTGATGATCGGGGTTGCGAAGAGCTCGAAATCGGCCGCCGTCACGTCCGCCAGCTCAGGCACCGGACGCCGGAACATGAAGAGGATCTCGATCCCTGCCTCGCATTTGCGGATGACGGGTCGCAGCCCCGAAACCCGTACGTAGTGGAAGCGCTCGGGCATCATGAAATATTCGCGCAGCAGACGGTACCCTTCGAATGTCGGACGGGTACGAGGCATCAACGCCTCGTCGTCGCCGATGCCGACCATTTCGGGTCCCGGCAGGGCAAATAGCGGGTTGGTTTTGCCTTCGGCGCGTGCGCCAACAGCCGAGCACGCGCCGAAGATCGCGTCAAACAAAAGCGGCGCCTTGGTGCGCCCGGCAAAATAGAGATCGAGCCGGTCGAGCGCCAGTTCGTTGAGCTTGCCTTTTCCGGTTCGAGCCAGCGTGATGCGGAGCGCGGCCTCGCCGCCCACACCGCCGATCGGTGTTATGCCGGCCGCTGCCAACCCGCTGCGATCCTGGAAATAACTGACCGACGTGATTGTGATCGGCCACAGCGTCATTTCCTGCGCGGTGGTGAATGTGCAGCGCGTCGACAGGCCGGGTTGTAGGCTGGAGACCAGCCGCGTGTTCCGCTTGATGACATGGCCGGCAATCATCGACTGGACCTGTTGGCCGGGCTTCAGCACGGCCATCGCCGTTGCCGGCGCCGGCGAAACCAGATCGGGATAGAGGACATCGAGCACGCTGCGTGAAAACCGTGAGCGCTCCGCATCGACTTTCAGCCGGGTGCGCGCGGCAAGGAAAGCAACGCCGTCAAGCAGCCGCTCGACATACGGATCCGGACACGGGACCGTATCGAGCGAAAGATTGCGCGCCACAGCCGGATGCATGTCGGCAAATTCCGCCGCGAGTGCACGGATATGGGTCAGTTCCTCCTCGTAATATTCTACGAAGACCCGATCCATCTCAGGCTTCCCTAAATTCGGTCCGCGCCAAGCCGTTATCGAGATTGATCGTGGTGCGCAGGCGCATGCGTTCCGGCGTCGGCGTCATGATCAGCACAGCGTCTATCTCGATCTTCAGCCCCACGGTTCTGTCGCCAAGGGTCACCGTAACCTTTGTTGCGCCCTCCTTGAGACGTGGTTCGAACGTGGCGAGGATGGAACGGATCTCGCGTGCCAGGGCTTCGCGATCAAAGTCGCGGGAGGATCGGCCTGAAAACGAAGGCACGCCGTAGTTGACCACACTTCGGCGAACCTCCGGAAAATCGGCAAGCGATGGTGGGTTGTCGGCGGCCTGTTCGTTTTCGAGATCGGAAAGAAGTGGAACAGCCTCGAAGCGCTCGGTGTTGAACAGCGCCTCGATGTCGCGTCGCACGGCCTCCCTGAGCACGCGGGCGGATACGACCACGCCGCGGCTTTCGATCTCCGCGCGATGCTGGGTTTGAAAGATCAGGCGGTGCAGACGCTGCTTCTGATCGGATGTGAGCTCGGCGTCGGCGTCGATGATCCGCGGGGTTCCCGCAACAAGGATGTCCAGCCGGTCCGCGCCAAGCTCGTCGTGCAAGACTTGGCGCAGTCCGTCTATCTCCGAGGTCACGCCCGGCAGGTCATTGACGAGGCGATCCCAAAGAGAGGGCTGAACCGCTTCGCGTTTCGCTCGCGAACTGCCGGTAACCTGTGGCTTGTCGGCGCCGGGCCGCCGGGCCTCACTTGCCGACATAGACATCCATTTCGATTTCGTCGTCCTTGTCATAGACGAACTTGATCTTCTTGTAGGCGAAGCTGACCTCCTCCTGGATCAGGTCTTCCTCGTCCTCGGCCTGCGACATGTCGTATTCCATGATCGAGGCGTCGGTCAGGGTGACGACCAGGTAATCGCTGGTCTCGCCGTCGATTGTCCGGCGGGCGGAGAACACAACTTCGTCCAGGGCCTTGTTGTCGAACAGCGCCTTTTTCAAATAAGGCGACGACTTGTCATAGTGCTTGGTGAACTTGATCATGCCGAGGGACACACGACCGCGGCGTGAGAGCGAATTCGGATCGTATGGCGCGATTATCTTGTAATCGACCCCGTGGACTTCGATTTCATCTTCGTGGCCGTCTCGAACGCTTGGACCTTTGATATCCGGAACCTTTAGAAAGCCATCGATCTTCACTGTTGTGGGCATAGTCTTTCTCCACCGCTTTTAAAACAAAACAAGATGCTGCTGCTGCAAATCAAGTCTTCACGGACGGTAGTTCCGACACCAACCGGAGCGAGGCGTTGATGCCTTCCAGCTGGTAGTGCGGACGCAGATAGAAGCGGGCATTGTAATAGCCCGGCCGACCCTCGACGCTGTCCACCTGGACCTCCGCAGCGGCAAGCGGGCGCTTGGCGCGCGCCTTGTCGTCGGCGAAGGCCGGGTTGGCCAGCACGTAACGGTTGATCCACTCGGTCAGCCAGATCTGCATGTCCGAGCGCTCCTTGAACGACCCTATCTTGTCGCGCGCGATCGCCTTGAGGTAATGCGCGAAGCGCGAGACCGGGAACAGGTAGGGCAAGTTCGCGCTCAGCCGCTCGTTCGACTGGGCATCCGGGTCGACCAGCCGCCCGGCGCGGGTCTCGTCGTCCTGCAGCGAATGCGCGCCGATGAAGGCCGCGAGATCGGTATTCTTCCGGTGCAGGATCGGCATCAGTCCAAGCTTGGCGAGCTCCGCCTCGCGCCGGTCGTCGATGGCGACCTCCGTCGGGCATTTCATCGCGATCGATCCGTCATCGGTCGGGAAGCTGTGCACCGGCAGGTTGAGCACCGTGCCGCCATTCTCGACGCCGCGGATCTGCGTGCCCCAACCATAGAGCTTATGGCTGCGGTTGATGTTGACGCCCATCGGGAAGGCGGCATTCATCCAGACATATTTGTTATGGTCGCCCTGCACCTCTTCCTCGAAGGTGAAGCCCTTCACCGGAACTGTGTCGGTGCCGTAAGGCAGCCGCGCCAGCACACGCGGCATGGTAAGGCCGATATAACGCGCATCCTCGCTCTCGCGAAGCGATTGCCACGAGGCGTAGGCCGGATTCGACACGATCATCTGCAGGTCCTGCGGGTTCGGCAGTTCCTGCCAGCTGTCCATTCGGAACAGGCGAGGCGAGGCGGCCGCGATGAACGGCGTATGCGCGGAGGCACACACACCCGACATATTGCGCAGTAGGCCGACGTCGCGCGGATGGTTCGAGAATTCGTAGGCGCCGACCAGGCAACCGATCGGCTCGCCGCCCAGCATCGAATACTCGTCCGTGTAGACCTTCTTGAAGATCGGGCTCTGGTCCCACATCTGGCCTTCATAGTCTTCGAGCGTGTCGGCCAGCTGTTCCTTGGAAATGTTCATCACCCGGATCTTCAACTTCTGATCCGTCTCGGTGTTGTTGATGAGGTACCAGAGGCCACGCCACGTGCCCTCCATCTCGCGCACTTCCGGCGCGTGCAGGATCTCGTTGACCTGCGTCGTCAGCATCTTGTCGATGCCTGCGATCAGCGACTTGATCGACTTGATCGCATTGGACGAAATGGTGGTGGTATCGGAACGGGATTGCGCGGCCAGTGCCAGGTTGCGCACGAGTTGCTGCAGCTTCTCGCTGTCGTCCTTCTTGACCTTGAAATCCTTCTCCAGCAGCCCGCTGAATTCTCCGAGGTCTATTGCTTCCGCCTCAGCGGTGACGGCTGCGGTTTTTTGCTGTTCGGCCATGACTTACTCCCCAGCCTTGTCGTCGTCGGATAGTGCCTGGTTGGCGATCTTGCCGAGAAGCGGCTCGTTGTTCAGAAGTTGTGCGATGCGCTTTTCGGCGTCGACACGACCATCCATGAAGCCGAGCAGTTCCTCGAGCTGACGACGCATCTTGAGGATCTCAGCCAATTGCGGGACCTGCTCCGCGATCTTGTCCGGGGCGAAATCGCCCATCTTGGTGAAGGTGAGGTCAAGCGCCAGTTCCTCGT
Source organism: Mesorhizobium sp. WSM4823 (assembly GCF_055811195.1). Lineage (NCBI taxonomy): Bacteria > Pseudomonadati > Pseudomonadota > Alphaproteobacteria > Hyphomicrobiales > Phyllobacteriaceae > Mesorhizobium > Mesorhizobium sp. WSM4823. The sequence goes on along the minus strand of NZ_JBVVQL010000005.1, from coordinate 35,560 downwards.
CGCGCTCCTGGCCTTCGGCTTGCGGCAGCGTGTTTTTCACCCGCGCCTTCACCCGAGGCCCGAGCGCCTCCATGAACTTGGGAAAGCGGTTCGCATCGGTCTCGACGAAGGCGCGGTCGAGCACCGACTTCATCGCTTCCTTGGTCTGCGAGGCGCCGGAAAGATCGGCCATCACCCCCATGACGAACGGCAATTCGATTGTCGTCGGGCTGCCGTAGGTTTCAACGTCGTAGGCGATCTGTACGCGAGGGGCGCGATTTCGTTCGATGACCTTCGCTTTGCTTTCGGCTGGCATGTGTTGTTACCTTTCATCCTTCTGGGCCGCCTTCTTGGCATCGGGAACGCCGGCCAGGAGCCGGAATTCCTTCAACCCCGACGGGGCGAGGTCTTCCATCAGTTCAACGAAATCCATGTGCACCATCCGGCGCACGCGCCGCGCCAGATGCGGGATCGGGCTCGACGGTTCGGTGCGGTCGTAGAAGGCGACGACGAGGTCGAGGCATTTGACGACGTCGTCGCGGGACGAGATCCGGTCGGGCAGGCCGCTGCTGCCGGACTCCGCGTAGCTTCCCGCACTTGCCATCGTATCGGCTCCATGACCGTTTCGAACAGACGTGGCCGGTTCTGCAGGTGCCGAAGTTGGCTTTGCGGCGCCATTCGGTGTGGCGCCAACGACCGAGTTTCGTTCGAGGGTCGTCAGCAAACGCTGCAGAAATCGTTTTAATTCCGGAACGGTGGCGCCGCTGCCCTCGATACGGGCATTGAGGGCGATCTCCACCGCCTCCAAGGCCGCGATCGCGGCACGAGCATCGCTGACGAGCGATGTCATCTCCGCGCCGGCCTGGTCGATTTGTGCGACGCATGCGCTGCGCACCCGGTTCACCAACTGGCTGTGCGCGCTCGCCAGAGCCGCTTTTTCGGTCGCGTTCAGTCCCGAGGACGCCTCCTGAAGCATGATACGCTCGTCGAGCGCGCCCTTCTCCAGGTCCTCGCCGAGAATCGGACCGATTGCACGCGGCGCGAAAAACGTCAGTTTCCGCAGATCCTTGAGCAGGCCATCCTGGCTGTTCTGGAGGTCAGCCAGCGCATTGATGCGGCGCAGGGCAGCGTCGCGCGGGGTAGCACCGAGCCGCAGGGCCGGATGCATGGTTGCCCAATGCTGGTCGAAGGTCTGCGCTATGAGGGTCAGGCCGTCAGCCAGCCCGGCCAGCCGATACTCGTTGGCCAGAGCACGCGTGACGATGACGAGCAGGCGCAGGTCCCGGCCGTGTGGGCGCAGCTCCTCGGCCTTGGCGAGCACGGCCGGCCAGTCGATCGGAACGTCAACTTCTGTGTTCTTGCTTCCTTGAAACTCGACCTTTTTCTGCTGCTCCGTGAGGCGCTCCAGCTCGTGGAAAGCCGGGTCGTTGCGCAAATCCTCCCCGGACGGATTCTCACCGTCGACAGGATTGAGCCAGAGTGCGAGATCAATCACACCAACCCCCAACTAGCGGCCCTTGGACCCCTAAGTGACCCAACGTTATCACACGCCATCACTTTATCACAATTAAGCAGTTGCTCAAAAACTAACAGAAGCTAAACACGGCTGTTTACCTTCGCTGAAACCGTTGCGCGATCGCCGGACCGTGTATGTGAAATGCTTCGCATAGCGGGGAGGCAATCGGGTGTTTGTTGCGCCGGAATACGGCACGTCACCTGACCGGGAGACGCCGCGTGGGTCGGCATCCGGGCGGCTTATCCATCACATGCTTTGTCAAGCAGCGGCTTATGTGGCAGGGTATCGATTGCCAGATCTCGGGAGCACGTTCAATGGAACAGCGCCGGTCATCGCAGAGCGTCAAACGCAAGGAACTGGTCGGTAAGCTAAATCCTGTCTGTGTGCGCGCCTTCAAGGCCGCGGCCGATACCGCAAAGCTGCGCGGCAATCCCTACGTCGAACTCGTCCATTTCATCGAACAACTGGTGCTTTCCGATCGCTCGGATGTGCAAATGGTCATTGCCGATGCGGGAGTGGACGCAAGCCGGCTTACCGCCGACATGACCCGCGCCGTCGACAAGCTGCCCTATGGCGCGACTTCGATCGAGGAATTCTCCGACCATATCTTTCATGCCATCCAGGAGGGTTGGAACCTGGCGGGGCTGGAGTTCAACGTTGAGGAGGTCCGCAGCGCCTATATTCTCCTCGCTTGTCTGAAGACGCCAGTGCTGGAGGGCCTGCTGTCGAAGATCAGCGGAGAATTCGACAAGATCGACGCCGACGGGGTTGTCGCGCGATTCACCGACGTGGTGGAGGGGTCGCTCGAAGCTGGCGCCTCCGCGGCAGCCCCTGCTGCCGAGACCCCTAGGCGGGCTCCGGGAGGCGACTCGGCGCTGGCGAAATATGCCACCGATCTGACCCAGCGCGCCCGCGACGGCAAGATCGATCCGGTCGTCGGCCGTGATCCGGAGATCAGGCAGATCGTCGATATCCTGATGCGACGCCGGCAAAACAACCCGATCCTGACCGGCGAGGCCGGCGTCGGCAAGACAGCTGTGGTCGAGGGGTTTGCCTTGCGCATTGCCGAGGGAGACGTGCCGCCGACGCTGCAAGGTGTCAGCGTGCGTATGCTCGACGTCGGATTGATGCAGGCAGGCGCAAGCGTAAAGGGCGAGTTCGAAAAGCGGCTGAAGGCGGTCATCGACGAGGTTCAATCCTCCGAGACGCCAGTCATCCTGTTTATCGACGAGGCTCATACCTTGATCGGCGCGGGCGGGGCGGCCGGAACGGGCGATGCTGCCAATCTGCTGAAACCGGCGCTGGCGCGCGGCGAACTTCGCACCATCGCGGCGACGACATGGGCCGAATATAAGCAGCACATCGAGAAAGACCCCGCGCTGACACGCCGCTTCCAGGTGGTCAAGATCGACGAGCCGTCTGAGGCGGTGGCCGTTCTCATGTTGCGCGGTGTGGCCGGCGTGTTGGAGCAACACCACAAGGTGCAGATACTCGATGAGGCGATCGAGGCGGCGGTCGGCCTGTCGCACCGCTATATCCCGGCGCGGCAATTACCGGACAAGGCGGTGAGCCTTCTCGACACTGCCTGCGCCCGTGTCGCCATTTCGCAGCATGCCACCCCGGCCGAGGTCGAGGACATTCTGCGCCGCCGTCAGGCACTGGAGGTCGAGCGCGGCATCATCGGCCGCGAGGCGGCGATCGGCATCGAAGTGGCTGACCGGCAGGCGCGGGTCGAAGCGGGACTTGCCGAAGCCGAAGGCATGCTTGCCGCTGCGCAGGAACGTTGGGATCGGGAAAAGGCGCTGGTTGGCGAGATACTCGAACTGCGCGCCAGGCTGCGCGGCGAGGGTGTGCCGCTCGATGCGGTGGAAACTCCGGAGGCGGTCGCCGAAACAGCAGGCGCCGATGCGCCTGAGATCAAAGCACCTGAGATCGAAACGCCTGAAACCGATGCGGGTGCAACGGCCACTGCCGGTCCTTCTCCACCCGATCCGGCTGCTGACCTCGCGCGGCTGCGGGAACTGATGGCCGAACTGGCCGAAGCGCAGGGTGAGACGCCGCTGATCCTGCCGTCAGTCGACCGCAACGCTGTGGCTGCCGTGGTCCAGGACTGGACTGGGATTCCCACTGGCAGGATGCTGTCGAGCCAGACCGAAAAGGCGCTACGGCTCGCCGCAACCTTGTCCGAACGCGTGGTCGGCCAGGATCACGCCATGGAAATGATTGCCAAGCGCGTGCAGACCAGCCGCGCCGGGCTCGGCGCGCCCGAAAAACCAGTGGGGGTCCTTCTGCTCTGCGGTCCATCGGGCGTGGGCAAGACCGAGACCGCGCTGGCCTTGGCCGAGACGCTTTACGGCGGCGAGCAAAACCTGATCTCGATCAACATGTCCGAGTTCCAGGAGGCGCATACGGTCTCCACCCTGAAAGGCGCACCGCCCGGATATGTCGGCTATGGCAAGGGTGGCATCCTGACCGAAGCGGTGCGGCGCAAGCCCTATTCGGTGATCCTGCTCGACGAGGTCGAAAAGGCGCATCCGGACGTGCACGAAATCTTCTTCCAGGTTTTCGACAAGGGGATGATGGATGACAGCGAGGGCCGCCGGATCGATTTCAAGAACACGCTGATCCTGCTCACCTCCAATGTCGGCTCCGAGGTCATCATGGATCGGACCAGGAACGGCACCGTCCGCTCCGGGCTCCAAGATCTCGACACCGCCCTGCGCAGCCCGCTGCTAAAGGTCTTCCCGGCGGCCTTCCTCGGCCGTGTCGTGACTATTCCTTATTACCCGCTTTCGGACACGATGATCGAATCAATCACCCAGCACCAGTTTGCCAAGATCGCCCGCCGGCTGCGGGCAACCAACGACGCCGAGTTGGTGATCGGCGACGGTGTCATGGACCTGGTCAAGGCCCGCTGCACCGAGATCGAATCCGGCGGGCGCATGATCGATGCCATTCTGACGAACACGCTTCTACCGGAATTAAGCCGCGGGGTGCTGAACCGGTCGCTCGAGGGCAAAAAGATGACAAAGGTGACGGTTGGAGCCTCCGAAGGCGGTTTCACCTATTCTTTCGAATAGTTGAGGAGCGACTCTGACGAAACATCCGACGGCTGCTTCAGCCGACGCGTCGGTGCGCTAGATGCGGCGGGTGGGGCAGTCAGCCTGTAGAGCTGGGGTCGGCTGGATCTACCCACGGGCGGCCCAATCGTGTCACCATCGCCGCGTATCCAATGGCACCTGCCGCCCAAAGGAAGATGCCAAGCTCTTTAACGGCGTCTTCGGCGATGGCGACCGCCGAGCCCGGGGTAGGAAACAGTTCTCCCAGCTGGTCGATCGATGCTGACATCGCGAGTAGGAAGCCTGCAACTACAAATACGATCGTGCCGTCGAATGTCTTCCGTCGCAGCCGAAAGAACCAGAACAACCCGGCGGCGGCGTAGGCAATCATCGCAACGATCTCTGGTATCGCAACAATGGGCAGCACCTCCTCATGGATCAACAACAGGTCATCAAGGCCCAAGAGCAGGGTAAGGCCGCCGAGGAAAGTGCAATCCCATCGGTGCGTGAGCAGGCCAGCAAACAGGGTCACCGCGCCGGAGCCGATCCATAGTGAAGCACCTAGGGACGAAATCCACCCCGTATAGAAGCCGACTTCGGCGGCTGCATATGGATCTCGATAAAAGATCCAAGCGTCCAGACCACGAATTTGCGCGAAGAACAGCGCGGCTAAGAGCATCACAACTTTAACCGCCGCCGCCGCCAGTATGACTAAGCGCCAGGGTATCGTCCATTCGCCGCCATCCGTTGTGTTCAGCGCGTTCTTGTCTGGCATTGTCTATTGTCATTGAAAACTGAGACGAATTACATTCTGACCCAAATGATTAAGAAGTACTAGCTGGCTCTTAAACACCTTCAAGCACGCTCAAACCGTGAAGGCGAGGCCCTGTTCCATTAAAGTTTAACGACTGCGAAAGCGCACTGGAAAGCACGTGCGGTAACAGTTGGTTCAACCATTGCTGGTATTCTAAAGGAGTAGTGTGGAAGCGGCTCCGGCAGTGAGGCGGGTTGCTGAATTGCCGGAGCCGCCTGCGCAGCCTTTGGGGTTAACCGCGCTGTCCCAGAATAGGACAGCGCGGTCAACGATTCGTTAAAATGCGAACTAATTTAGTGCATGCTAATTTGAAACGCAGTCTTGCGAGTCAATGCATGCGCATCAGTCTCAAAGGCGACCAAAGTGCGCGTTTGCTCAGGCCTCATGCCTCAGCCAGTCACGCGTCTCGTTGAGACGCCGGATCCAGACTTTGTTTTCCTCGATAGGCGAGATGGGTGTCCCGAATGGAAGCCCAAAGGCAGCCCGTCTTCTCAGACCCATGTCGTCGGCAGCTCCTGCCAGCGTCACAGTGACGGCAAACTGCCCAGCGCGGAACGCAGCAATTGCGGCTTCGATCTGTTGAACAGCCGCTTCGTGCTTGGTGGCAATGAAGACCCGGTAGAACGGCCGATTCCCTCTAGCCATGTTGCCCCGGAAGGGATGGGCAATTTCTTCTAAAAGCTAAGTTTTTGAAATTGTTGGCTCCCCGGGCCGGATTCGAACCAGCGACCAACCGGTTAACAGCCGGTTGCTCTACCACTGAGCTACCGGGGAACAGAGGCTCTCATGTGAGTGGCGCAGCCTATAGCAAACCCGTTTCGGCTTTGCAAAGAAGCATTTCGTTTTTTTCGGCGCTTTTTCACGCCCCGATTTCTGGCAATCATGTGCGGGCGGCCTCATATGAGCCGTCTGACAGGAAGCGCGGAACCGAAAAGCGGTTGCGGCTTTTGTTAGCTGGTGCTTTTATTTTGCCCGAACGGACCCGCCAACCAGACATGAGCGCAGCAAGCCACAACCATCCACCGGCACGCAAAATATCGATCTTCGGCCGTCAGTTCACGATGCCGCGCTCGCGCGGCCTCAGGATTGCGATCGGCGCCGTGCTGATTTTCGGCGGCATTCTTGGCTTCCTGCCGCTGCTGGGCTTCTGGATGATACCGGTTGGGTTGCTGGTGCTCTCCTACGAGTTTGCCCTGGTGCGCCGTCATCGGCGCCGGCTCGTCGTGTGGTGGGAACGGCGGCGGCGGCCGAACTGACGGTTTGCACCGCGTGGTAAGCCTCCGGGATGGGGCGTCTTTCCGGCTCGACCTAAGCCCGGCTAATGCCCGGAGCGCTTTCCCAGCTGGCGCAATTCTCCTTCAGAACGGCGGAACCTTCTGCTTACCCATCGTAAGATCCGGGCGCCAGACTTTACCTTTGCCATATTCCGTACTTAACGCTTAACTAATGTATTAGATGCAGCATGTATGTCGACGATTCGACACGTGGCAACATGGCCCAGGGGAAACCGTCCGGAATGCACCATGGCCGCTTGACGGCATTTTCGCCGCAACCTATTGGAACCGGGTGGAACGCCGGGAGCAATGAGGCCTCGTGGCGGAGTGGTTACGCAGAGGACTGCAAATCCTTGCACCCCGGTTCGATTCCGGGCGAGGCCTCCAATTACCCAAGCTCCCGCGCACCGGCGCCAGGGAGCTTGAGTTCCGGTCGAAATGAGCCGCGGTCTTGGCGCGGCAAGCAGATTGGTTTTGGGCGGATTGGTTGGAACATGAGCGCTGATTTTGCCGAACGCCGGGTAAAAATGGTCGATGGCCAGGTCCGCACCACCGACGTGACCAGCGCACCGTTGCTCGACGCAATGCTTGCCGTGCCGCGCGAGGCCTTTGTCGCCCCCGGCCAGCGCGATCTCGCCTATATCGACGAGGACATCCGCATTGCCAATGGAGCGGATGGCCCACGCTATCTCATGGAGCCTTCGCCGCTGGCCAAGCTGATGCAACTGGCCGAAATTGACCCGGGCGATTCGGCGCTCGATGTCGGCTGCGGCACCGGCTATGCTGCGGCGATCCTGTCGCGGCTGGCAAAATCGGTCGTTGCGCTGGAAAGCGATCCGGCATTGGCCGAGACCGCCATGTCGACGCTTTCGGCGCTGGGCTGCGACAATGTCACCGTGGTCAAGGGATCGCTGCCAGAAGGCCATGCCGCGGGGGCGCTCTACGACGTCATTTTCATTGGCGGCAGTGTGGAAAAGGTGCCGGCGGCGCTGCTCGACCAGCTTGCCGAAGGCGGCCGTCTCGTCGCCGTCGAAGGGCAGGGGAATTCGGGTGTAGCCCGATTATTTTTTAAGACAGGGGGGGTTGTAACCGGAAGAGGCGCATTTAATGCGGCAATTAAGCCACTACCGGGATTTGAACGTATCCGTGCGTTTGAGTTCTGAATGATTTTGGCTTGCAGCAAAGGCGTTGTCATGTTCGCTTGCGCTTGAACAATCGTTGCTGATCCGCATGACTGGGGTACTCTTGGGGGCTGACAGCAGGGAACCTGAAACACATCGCGCCGGCTGCTCGAATGGCAGGAGCCGGCGCGGTGTGGTTCCCATGCAAAACGAATGAGGGAATAACGTGCCGTCTTTACGCAAGAGTCTTTTTACCGCCGTCCTTGTCTCCGCGACCGCGCTTTCTCCGGTGGCCGCCTCGGCGGAAACCATTCTTGGCGCACTTTCAAAAGCCTACCAGAACAATTCCCAGCTCAATTCAGCCCGCGCCGGCGTCCGCGTTACCGACGAGGGCGTTGCCATCGCCAAATCCGGCTGGCGCCCGACCATCAACGGATCCGCGGACATCGACTTCTCCAGAAGCCATTTCGATGCCCGTAGGGGGTCGAACCGAAACATCTCATTGACCACCGGTAACTTCGGCGTCCAGATCGACCAGACCCTGTTCGATGGCTTTCAGACCAGGAACAATGTCGCCGCCGCCGAATCGCAGGTCCGCGCCTCGGTCGAGAGCCTGCGCAACACCGAAGAGAACATTCTGTTCAACGCGGCAAGCGCCTACATGGACGTGATCCGCGACCGCCAAGTGGCGGTGCTGACGGAGCAGAACTTGCAGTTCCTGACCGAGCAGGCGCGCGCGGCGCGTTCGCGCTTCGAGGTCGGCGAAGGCACCCGCACCGACGTGGCCCAGGCCGATGCCGAGCGCTCCTCTGCCGTGGCGGAACTGGCCGCCGCCCGCGCGCAGGCGCTGGCAAGCGCTGCGACCTATCGCCAGATCGTCGGTGACGAGCCGGGCCGGCTCAGGGCCGCTTCACCGCTGTCGAAGCTGTTGCCGTCGAACCTCGATGCGGCGATCGCGATCGCATCCAGCGAGCACCCCGCCATCCTCGCCACCCAACATCTGGTCGACGCGGCTGCGTTTTCGGTGAAATCGGCCGAAGGCGCGCTGCTGCCGCAGCTTTCGGCTTCCGCCGGCGTTTCCAGCGCCTTTCGCAGAACGGCTCCGGGCTCTGCCGATACAGGGCAGGATGGTACAACCAATTCGGCCAGCATCGGCGCCACGTTGACTATACCGATCTATTCGGGCGGCCGGACCTCGGCGATAGTGCGTCAGAACAAGGAATCGCTCAGCCAGGCCCGGATCGAGGTCGATGTCAGCCGCGACACCGTGCGGCAAGCCGTGACCTCGGCATGGACGCAATATACTGCCGCTCAGCAGACCGTGGTGGCCAACAGGCAGGTGATCGCCGCCGCGCAGCTTGCCTTGAGCGGCGTCATCGAGGAGCGCAATGTCGGCCAGCGCACCACGCTCGACGTTCTCAACGCGCAGGCCACTCTCATCACCGCCAAGATCAACCAGGCCAGTTCCGAACGCGATCTGGTGGTGGCGAGCTATGCCATCCTGTCGGCGGTCGGTCGTCTGTCTGTCGATCGTCTCGCCCTTAAGGTGGTTAAATACAAGCCCGAAGAACATTACAATGCGGTCAAGGACAAGTGGATCGGCCTGCGCACGCCCGACGGCCGCTGATCGCTCCACCAGTTCCAAATTCCGTCCAATTTCCGGCATTAGAGCCCGCGCGTTCCCAAGGAATGCGCGGGCTCTAATCTGTTGAAATCCGATACGCCCTCAGTTTGGGGATTCTCGTAGGGCGATCCGTGGGTTACGCTGTCGCCATGATTCGAATCCGGCTTGGCCGGACAGGAAATCTGCAACGAGTCACAAGGGCGGCGGATGTGACGATGGGAACGGCAAGCAGCGTGCAGCGCGAACCTTCCATGGAAGAAATACTGGCTTCCATCCGGAGGATCATCGAGGACAACGATACCGGTCGCAAGCAGCCGGACGAAGCGGACGATCTGCTGCAGAATCTGGCGTCGGTTGCGATGCCGACGTCGGCGACAGGCGGCGCGGCACCGGAGGCAGGCAAGGCGCTGCCGGAGGCAGGCGGGGCGGCGCCGGAGGTGGGTGCGTTTCGCGCCGAATTGCGTCCGGGATTTGACGCGAGAAAGCCGGCCACGCTGGCTGAGGTGCAGGCGCCACGGTCGGGCGTCGAGCCCGCCGTCGCGCGCATGGAGCCGCCAATGCGTTCCGGCCCGGCTCCGCTCAAAGCTCCGGGGACGCTTGCCGGGGGCGCCGCCGTTCCGGCGCCGGCCGCCAAGCCGGATGCGCTTGCGACGGAGACCGCTGCGGAGACGACCGACAGCATCGTTTCCGATTGGCGGCGTGAAATCGCCGCAGTCGGCGAAGCGATGAACGTGGCCAAGCCGGACGAGACCCCGGACAGGGCCGAATTTATCGGGGACGCGGCCGAATCTGCTTTCGAGCCGGAGCCGCCACGAAGCGGGTTGACGCGTCCGGCGGCAAACGAGGCATCGTCCACTCGTCCGGCAATCCTTTCCGAACATACGGGCCAGCAGGTTGCCGCCGCCTTCGGCGAGCTTTCCGATGCGTTCGCCAGCCGCAGCAAGAAAACCTTCGACGAGATGGCCGAAGAGATGCTCAGGCCCATGCTGCAGGATTGGCTGGACAACAATCTGCCAACGCTGGTCGAGCGGCTGGTGCGCGAGGAAATCGAGCGCGTGGCGCGCGGCGCGCAATAATTTCAGAGACCAGTCTAGGACAAAACGCCGCCTCCGGGCGGCGTTTTATTGAGCTGCCCTTCATCTGCCTGCGGGCTTCTTTCTCCCGTCACTATGCGGGGGAGAGATGCCCGGCGGGCCAAGGAGCAGCGCAAACCTGAAGCGATTGCCCCGCGATGATCACTTCGGTGAGTTGTCTCGAACTATCCAGGCGCTATCTATTAGCCACCGCTGTCTGCCGCTCGCTTGCGGTTGACTTGCCAACTGCCTTCCGATTTACACCGAACCAACATCTCCCGACAGCTCGGACCTCTTTCCATGCTCGAAAAAACCTACGACGCCAAAATCGTCGAGCCGAAGATCGCCAGAATCTGGGAGGAGGCCGACGCCTTTCGCGCCGGCGCAGGCGCCGAAGAGGGCGCGGAAGCCTTCACCATCGTCATCCCGCCGCCGAACGTCACCGGCTCGCTGCATATGGGCCACGCGCTCAACAACACGCTGCAGGACATTCTGGTGCGCTTCGAGCGTATGCGCGGCAAGAACGTGTTGTGGCAGCCCGGCATGGACCATGCCGGCATCGCCACCCAGATGGTGGTCGAGCGCCAGCTCATGGAAAAGCAGATCCACCGCCGCGACCTGACGCGCGATGAGTTCATCGACAAAGTCTGGGAGTGGAAGGCTGAATCCGGCGGCGCGATTTTCAACCAGCTGAAGCGGCTCGGCGCCTCGGCCGACTGGAGCCGAGAGCGTTTCACCATGGACGAGGGCCTGTCCAAGGCGGTGCTCGAAGTGTTCGTCACGCTCTACAAGGAAGGCTTGATCTACAAGGACAAGCGCCTTGTGAACTGGGACCCGAAGCTGCTCACGGCGATCTCCGACCTTGAGGTCGAGCAGCAGGAGGTCAACGGCAACCTCTGGCATTTCCGCTATCCGGTCGAAGGCGTGGCCTTCGATCCGGAAAACCCTAAGACCTTCATCACCGTGGCGACGACGCGTCCCGAAACGATGCTCGGCGACACTGCTGTGGCGGTGCATCCCGAGGACGAGCGTTTTCAGCATCTGATCGGCAAGAACCTCGTCTTGCCGATCGTCGGCCGCAAGATTCCGGTGGTGGCGGACGACTATTCCGATCCTGAAAAAGGCAGCGGCGCGGTCAAGATCACGCCGGCGCACGATTTCAACGACTTTGAGGTCGGGAAGCGCCACAAGCTGCCGGCGATCAATATTCTCACCGTCGAGGCGGCGGTGAACCTGACCGACAATGAGGATTTTCTCGCCGGGCTGGAGGTGACGCCCGAGCGCCAGGCCGTCTGGGGTGAACTCAACGGCCTCGATCGTTTCGTGGCACGCAAAAAGATCGTCGAGCTGATGGAGGCGGGCGGTTTCCTCGAAAAGGTCGAGCCGCATCGTCACGCCGTGCCGCATGGTGATCGCGGCGGCGTGCCGATCGAACCGCTGCTGACCGACCAATGGTATGTCAATGCGGCCGAGCTCGCCAAGCCGGCGATCGCATCCGTGCGCGAAGGCCGCACCAAGATCATACCCGGCAGCTGGGAGAAGACTTACTTCCAATGGATGGAAAACATCGAACCCTGGTGCATTTCGCGCCAACTCTGGTGGGGACACCAGATTCCGGCCTGGTACGGGCCGGACGGGCATGTCTTCGTCGAGAAGACCGAAGAGGAGGCGCTCGGAGCCGCGGTTGAATATTATCTGGCTCTGGAAGGGCCGTGGAAGGCCTGGGTCGAGGACAAGCTTGAAAACTTCAAGCCGGGCGAGATCCTGACCCGCGACGAGGACGTGCTCGACACATGGTTCTCGTCGGCGCTGTGGCCGTTCTCGACGCTCGGCTGGCCGGAAAAGACGCCGGAGCTGAAGACCTACTACCAAACCGACGTGCTGGTGACCGGCTTCGACCTGATCTTCTTCTGGGTCGCTCGCATGATGATGATGGGCCTGCATTTCATGGACGAGGAGCCGTTCCATACCGTCTATATGCACGCGCTGGTACGCGACAAGAACGGGCAAAAAATGTCGAAGTCGAAAGGCAACGTCATCGACCCGCTCGATCTCATCGACGAATACGGCGCCGACGCGCTGCGCTTCACGCTGACGGTGATGGCGGCGCAAGGGCGCGACGTGAAGCTCGACCCGGCCCGTATCGCCGGCTACCGCAACTTCGGCACCAAGCTGTGGAACGCAACGCGCTTTGCCGAGATGAACGAGGTCGCGAGAAACGACGATTTCTGGCTGAACGATGCCAAGCTGGCGGTCAACCGCTGGATCCTGACCGAACTGACGCGGGCCGCACGCGAGATCACCGATGGCATCACCTCATACCGCTTCAACGAGGCGGCGGGTGCGGCCTATCGCTTCGTCTGGAACCTGTTCTGCGACTGGTACCTGGAACTGCTGAAGCCGGTCTTCATGGGCTCGGACGAGGCTGCCAAGGCCGAGAGCAGAGCTTGCGTCGCCTTCGTGCTCGACGAGATCTACAAGCTGCTGCACCCGATGATGCCGTTCATGACCGAGGAACTTTGGGCTGAGACATCAGGCGAGGGCAAGCAACGGCCGTCGCTGCTTTGCCATGCGGCTTGGCCGTCGCCCGATTTCGCGGACGAGGCAGCGGCCGCCGACATCAACTGGCTGATCGACCTCGTCTCAGGCATCCGCTCCGTGCGCTCGGAGATGAACGTGCCGCCGGCGGCGATCGCGCCCTTGATGGTGATCGGCGCCAATGCCACGACACGGGAAAGGCTTGAGCGCCAGGCATCGGCCATCAAGCGGCTGGCGCGGGTCGGCGACATCTCGCTGGTCGATACGGCGCCCAAGGGCTCCGCGCAGATCGTGCTCAACGAGGCGACAATCTGCTTGCCGCTCGGCAGTCTGATCGACCTTGCTGCCGAGGCAGCGCGGCTGCAGAAGGAATTGGCCAAGGTGACCGAAGAGATCGCCCGTCTGCACAAGAAGCTGTCCAACGAGAAGTTCGTCGCCAACGCACCGGAAGATGTGGTGGAAGCCGAGCGCGAAAAGCTCACCGATTACCGCGAAGCGCAAGAAAAACTTTCCGTGGCGCTGACACGAGTGCGCGAAGCCGGTTGATCCTGTCTTTAGGTTCGGCACCGGATTGTCTGAGCATCGAACTGTCCCAAACCGGCGTTCCGGTTTGGTCCGCTGCTCTGGATTCGCGAGTCTTTTGATCTGCCTCCGGACAGGGCTTTTTGCCACGAAAATGGGCATTCCGCAGCGTAAATCTTGGACGTAAACGGAATGTTTTGGGCCCATTGTTGCCATAATGTAACAATGAGGCTGGTTTTCGCAAAATGGCCCATTTTTGCCTCGTTCTATGCGAGTTTTCCGAATTTTTTCGTCGATTTGCGTCCAAATAGGCCATTTTCCGGCTTGCGGCGAAAGCTGCAACTTTGTCGAAAATGCGGTCGGCCAAGGCGTACGTGTACACATCGAGAATTCATTGTTGCGCCGTTAACCTGAATTGGTTCTAGCTTGATCCACTCGTATTCGGGGAGGACATTCATGAACAATTTGCGTCTGAAAGCGCTGCTGGGGGCAGGGTGCTTTTCGCTGGCTTCGATAGGGGCGGCGCATGCCGGCGGCCTCGAGCGCAGCGGCTACAACATCGACCTGCTTTTCGATCCGGCGCCTGTCGCTGGGGAGCTTTCGGGCACTTATGTGATGCCGGAACGGAAGATCAAGAATGCCGTAGACACAGATACTAGCAGTGGTTTTCCACCACCCGGTACTGGTCCTGGCGGTGGCGATTTGAACTCTCGGTCCAGTTCTGCCGATGACTCGGAGAGCTATTTTGTTCCCCGCATGGGAATCAAGGTTGGAGTCGGCCCCCACCTCGATTGCATGGGCGATTATTCTCAGCCTTGGGGGATCCATTCGGCCCCCGGTCTGAATTGGGCAGGCGCCAACAGCAATATCGAAACCAAGATCAAAAGCGAAAATTTTGCAGGCACCTGCTCCTACAAGATGGATGTGGGCAAAGGCCAGTTTCGCTTCATTGGCGGTGTGTTCTACCAGGATATCAGTGGCTTCAAGGAGCGGTTAGTCCAAGATTTTACTGGCCTTCCTGTGCCCCTCTCCGGCGTAGGTCGGATCGACCTCGAAGGCAACGGGGTTGGCTGGCGCATCGGCGCCGCTTATGAGATTCCGGAAATCGCTCTCCGTGCCAGCTTGGTCTACAACAGCGCCGTTGATTTGGGAGACGTGACCGGGGACGTCGACCTTACGCAGGTTGGCCGGGGTGTAGTTCCTGTGATCGGCACGGCGAGCATGCCGCAGTCGGTCGAGTTCAAGGTCCAGTCGGGTATTGCTCCGGACTGGCTTGCCTTCGGGTCGGTGAAGTGGGTCGACTGGAGTGTGCTGCAGATTGTCAATTTCTGCGCCGTCGGCGCTCCGGTTCCCTGTACCTACGGGGGGCCGAGCTTCGTCACGTCTCTGGATCTGCTCTATCGCGACGGATGGACCGTCTCCGGCGGTATCGGCCACAAGTTCAACGACCGGTGGAGCGCTGCAGCGACGCTTACCTGGGATCGCGGAACGACCACGGGCTTGAGCACCCAAACCGATACCTGGACGGTTGGTGCCGGCGCGTCCTTTTCGCCCAACAAAAACGTCGAAGTCCGCTTCGGCGGTGCCGTCGGCATCCTGACCAGTGGATCGGTCGGCGTGGTCCTTGATAAGGACGGCATTCCTCACGGCACAGACGTTTCATACGATTTCGGCAACGATCTCGTGACCGCCCTTTCAGCTTCCTTCAAGGTCAAGTGGTAGGCTACTAAAATTAAACGATAAAAAGGCCGGGCACTGCCCGGCCTTTTTGGTTGAATGGGCTTTCTGGCTGCCGGTCCCAAGCCGATGGCATCGGTCAATCATTGCAAACACGCCGTATCCCGCTGCCTTCTACCATTGTGACGTTTCGGCAACAGTTCCTGCACATCGGTCGCGCCACAGGGGTGCCCGGGAACATTGCCTATTTCCCGCCATAAACCCGGCGCACCTCGAATTCGTCTCGGGGCCAAAAGGCAAAGGGGCAGGCCGCACCGCCAGCGGCAAGGAAGAGCATGGACGTCAAAGTCATCTCCAAGGCCAAGCTGCCCAGCCGCTATGTGACCGTCGGTCCGGCGCGCGCGCCGCACCGCTCCTATCTCTATGCGATGGGATTGTCGGCGGCCGAGATCGCACAGCCGCTGGTCGGCGTCGCGAGTTGCTGGAACGAGGCGGCACCCTGCAACATCTCGCTGATGCGTCAGGCGCAGGTGGTCAAAAAGGGCGTCGCCGCGGCTAACGGCACGCCGCGGGAATTCTGCACCATTACCGTCACGGACGGCATCGCCATGGGCCACCAGGGCATGAAATCGTCGCTGGTGTCGCGCGAGGTCATCGCCGATTCCGTCGAACTCACCATGCGCGGCCACTGTTACGACGCGCTGGTCGGCCTTGCCGGTTGTGACAAGTCGCTGCCCGGCATGATGATGGCCATGGTGCGGCTCAACGTGCCGTCGATCTTCATTTATGGCGGCTCGATCCTGCCCGGTTCCTACAAGGGCCGGCAGATCACCGTGCAGGACGTGTTCGAGGCTGTCGGCCAGCACTCGGTCGGCACGATCGGCGACGCTGAACTGCTTGAAATTGAGCAGGCCGCTTGTCCGTCGGCCGGCTCTTGCGGTGCTCAGTTCACCGCCAACACCATGGCCACCGTCGCCGAGGCTATTGGCCTGGCGCTGCCTTATTCCTGCGGGGCGCCGGCGCCCTACGAGATGCGCGACCGCTTCAATTTCGCCTCCGGCGAAAAGATCATGGAGCTGATCGCAAAGAACATCCGTCCGCGCGACATCGTCACGCTGAAGGCGCTGGAGAATGCGGCAACCGTGGTTTCGGCCACCGGCGGCTCGACCAACGCTGCGCTGCATTTGCCGGCGATCGCGCATGAGGCCGGGATAAAGTTCGACCTCTTCGACGTGGCCAGGATCTTCGAGAAGACGCCTTACATCGCCGACCTGAAGCCGGGCGGCAAGTATGTCGCCAAGGACATGTTCGAGGCCGGCGGCATTCCGCTTTTGATGAAGACGTTGCTCGACCACGACTATCTGCATGGCGACTGCCTGACAGTGACCGGCCGCACTTTAGCCGAAAATATGGAGCACGTAGCCTGGAATGATAGCCAGGATGTGGTCCGTCCAGCCAATCGACCAATCACCCAAACGGGTGGTGTCGTGGGTCTGAAGGGAAACCTTGCCCCCGAAGGCGCGATCGTGAAGGTCGCAGGCATGTCGGAGCTGAAATTCTCCGGCCCGGCGCGCTGCTTCGATTCGGAAGAGCAATGTTTCCAGGCGGTTACGGATCGCAGCTACAGCGAGGGCGAAGTCCTCGTCATCCGCTACGAGGGGCCGCGCGGCGGTCCGGGCATGCGGGAAATGCTATCGACGACGGCGGCTCTCTATGGACAGGGCATGGGCGGCAAGGTGGCTCTCATCACCGACGGACGCTTTTCGGGCGCGACACGCGGTTTCTGCATCGGCCATGTCGGGCCGGAAGCCGCCGTGGGTGGTCCCATCGGGCTGCTCAGGGATGGCGATTTGATCTCGATCGACGCGGTGAACGGCACGATCGAGGTTGATCTGTCCGACACCGAACTGGCGACCAGAGCAAAGGCATGGAAGGCGCGCGCAACCGACTATCAGTCGGGCGCGATCTGGAAATATGCACAAACGGTAGGGCCTGCCCGCGACGGCGCGGTCACCCATCCCGGTGGTGCGAAAGAAACACATTGTTATGCGGATATCTGAGTTGCTGAGGTTGTCTGTCTTTTCGGCACTGGTCGCGATCGCCACTTTTGGCGCGACCTTGGGCGCCGCGGGCCAGGCCATGGCCTTCGACGACAAGGTGTTCGACGACAAGACCGGCGTGAAGCCGCAGTCTAGCCCGTGGGCGGTGTTTCAGTTCGGCTTCTCCGCCTACAAGAACGGCCGCAAGGAACAGGCTGCGGAGGCTTATAAATACGCGGCCGAAAACGGCCAGATCGGCGCCACCTGGAAGCTTGCGCGTATGTATGCCGAGGGCGACGGCGTAGAGCGCGATGACTACGCGGCGTTCAAGTTCTTCTCGGAGATCGTCGATCAGGACGTCGAGCCCGGTTCGCCGGAAGAGAGCTATGTATCGGATGCGCTCGTGGCGCTCGGCGATTATCTGAGGAAGGGCATCCCCGGCAGCCCCATCACAGAGAACGAGGTGGCGGCCCAAGAATATTACATGCGCGCCGCCGCCAACTACCGCAACCCGAATGCGCAGTTCGAGATGGGCCAGATCTTCCTGAACGGCAAGGGCGGCGTCAAGGCCAGCATCAAGCAGGCCGGACGCTGGTTCCAACTCGCTGCGGAAAAGGGCCATGCCGGCGCGCAGGCGACGCTCGGTAACCTGCTCTTCCAGAGCGGCAAGATCGTTCGGGGGCTGGCAATGATGACCGCGGCACTTGAGCGGGCTTCACCTTCGGACCAGCCATGGATTCGCGGCATGCAGGAAGAAGCGTTTGCCGCCGCGGGCGAGGCCGACCGCCGCACCGCGATTTCACTGGCCGATGACATCCTCACCAAAGGTAGCGGCGACCAGTAGGATTGGCGCTCGCTGAGGATTGAACTGGAACTCTTTATTGTGGCGAGTTTCAGTTTCCGAAGCTTTGCGCCGCGCAAATAATCAGTTCTCGATGGGCTCCGCCGGCACCGTGCTTGCCGCCGGTGTCGAGATTGGCGTCGCGTGCGGACGCGGCGTCGTATTTTCCGGACAATCGTCCCGAATCTTTGTCCACGACGTGTTGTTGAGAACCATGTCGCAACGGGCGAGGTGGCTCTGGCCGGAAAGCGTCAGGCAGGCGACCTGGCCGATCTGGAATGATTTTCCGTTGGCCAGGCATTCCGCATCGGCAAAAGCCGGGGTCGCCGCGAGGACGAGCGCCGCAGCACATGGGCAAAGCGCAAACCTGATCGTCATCCTGAATCCCAGCCGAACCCGAATTGCAGCGGAACCCTGGATTGTGGCGATATGACGGTCTATCGGCCGGAATTCCGGGCGATTCGAAACCTCGAAACGATCAGATTGGCGCAAAGGCCAGTTCGACGGCCACCGGCACGTGGTCGGAGGGTTTTTCCCAGGCGCGCACGGGCTTTTCGATCGAGGCTGAGGAAAAGCGGTTGGCGGCTTCGGGCGAAAGCAGCAAGTGATCGATCCGGATGCCGTTGTTCTTCTGCCAGGCGCCGGCCTGATAGTCCCAGAATGTATAGGTGTCCGCCGCGTCGGTGACTGCGCGCACGGCTTCGGTGAAGCCGAGATTCTTCAGCCGCCGGAACGCCTGCCTCGTCTGCGGCTGGAACAGCGCATCGCCCAGCCAGTTCTCCGGGAATTTTGCGTCGATCGGTTCCGGTATGACATTGTAGTCCCCGGCCAGCACCAGCGCCTCTTCGAGCGCGAGCCGTTCTTCGGCCCAACGCTCCAGCCGCGCCATCCAGGACAGTTTGTAGGAGAATTTCTTCTCGTCTTCGATCGGATTGCCGTTCGGCAAATAGAGCGAGGCAACGCGTAACGCGCCACTGTCGGTCGAAAACACCCCCTCGATGAAACGCGCCTGCTCGTCGGCATCGTCGCCCGGCAGGCCTCTGATGACTTCGTCGAAGCGCAGCTTCGACAGGATGGCGACGCCGTTGAAACCCTTTTGGCCGTGGGTTTCGACATTGTAGCCAAGCGCTTCGATCTCGGCCCGCGGAAACTGCTCGTCGACCGTCTTGATCTCCTGCAAGCAAGCGATATCGGGCGCGCTTTCCGTCAGCCAATGGGTCAAGTTGCCGAGGCGGGCCCGAACGCCGTTGATGTTCCAAGTGACGATTTTCATGACGGCCTCATTGCTGTTCCGGCTTCCGGCGTTCGACGAGGCCGATCGTATTGCCTGCCGGGTCCTTTAGGAAGGCCATCCATTCGCTTTCCCCTGCCGGCCCGAACAGGCCTTCGGTATCGCGATGGACGAGCATCGGCGGCGCAGTGAAGGGGACACCGGCGGCTTTTGCCGAGGCGTGGAAATCGTCGATGCCTGATATGTCGAGATAGACGGTGCCGGCCGGCAGGCCATCGGTGAACAGCAGCCGCACGTCGCCGGCCATGATGAAGGCGATGCCGGGCGGATCGAAGCGCACGTGGACTGCCATGCCGAGCACGTCGTGCCAGAACGCCAGCGTTGCATCGAGATCGCGCCCGGCTGAAAGCGCGACCTGACGGACCGCGCCAATGGCAGGCATTTCTATATGCTGAAGCTGGTGCCGCAGCCGCAGGAGGCGACCGCATTCGGGTTCCTGATCTGGAACGACTGGCCCATCAGATCGTCGACGAAATCGATCACCGAGCCGCCCATATAGACCAGCGAGAGATCGTCGATCAGCACGGTGGCGCCGTCTTTCTCAATGGCGACGTCGTCATCGTTGCGGGTGTCGACCAGATCGAACTTGTAGGAAAAGCCGGAGCAGCCGCCGCCCTCGACCGAAACGCGCAGCGCCTTCTTGCCGGCTTCGCCAGATACGATCTTGGCGATCCGCCTGGCGGCGGCGTCGGTCATCTCGACTTTCATAGCAGTCTTGGCATCAGCGCCCATGGGCGTCACCTTGCTTTCGGTTTTACATGATAGGTATGAAGCGCAAGGAAGCAAGTCAACTGCGGTATCGGCGATGACCAACGAGTTGGGCGACATCGGGTTCGGCTATCGGCCGCGCGCAGCCTATGCTTGCGATCCGGCAAAGTCGCGCGGGCGGCTGTTCGACGAGGTGGAGAGCCCGACCCGCACGCCGTTCCAGCGCGACCGCGACCGCATCATCCATTCGACGGCGTTCCGCCGGCTGAAGCACAAGACGCAGGTGTTCGTCGCGCATGAGGGTGATCATTACCGCACCCGGCTGACTCATTCGATCGAGGTCGCGCAGATTGCGCGCGCCCTGGCGCGGGCGCTGCGCGGCGACGAGGACCTGGCTGAGGCGGTGGCACTGGTGCATGATTTCGGCCACACGCCCTTCGGCCATACCGGCGAAGACGCGCTTAACGAGAAAATGGCAACCTGGGGCGGCTTCGACCACAATGCGCAATCGCTGCGCGTGGTGACGCGGCTGGAGAGCCGCTACGCCGAGTTCGACGGGCTTAACCTCACCTGGGAAACGCTGGAGGGATTGGTCAAGCACAACGGACCGCTGACCGACGCCAGGGGAAAGGGCTTGAAGGGGCCGGTGCCGCAGGCGATCCGCGACTATTCGGAGTTGCACGACCTCGAACTTGACCGCTTTGCCGGTATCGAGGCGCAATGCGCGGCGATCGCCGACGATATCGCCTACAACACCCATGACATCGACGACGGCCTGAGATCAGGCCTCCTGACGCTGGACATGCTGGAGAAGATCTCGTTGCCGGGGCCGATCCTGGCAGGCGTGCGCCAGCGCTATCCGGCGTTGGACGATGTGAGGACGGGGCACGAACTGATGCGACGGCAGATCACGATGATGGTCGAGGATGTCATCGTGTCGACCACCGCCAACCTCGCGCGCATCAAGCCGGAGAGCGCCGATGCGGTGAGGGCGGCAGGCGAGACGATGGTGACCTTTTCCGCCGAAATGGCCGCCGCGGAAAAGGAATTGAAGGCCTTTCTCTATAAGCATCTCTACCGGCATAGCGAGGTCATGCGCGTGCGCACCGAGGCCGAGCAGATCGTCAGGGACCTGTTCGACGTCTATTTCGCCGATCCGCGCGCCATGCCCGATGGCTGGCGCGAAGGGCTCGACCGGGCCGACGATCGCATCAAGGCGCGCAGCGTTGCCGACTTCCTGGCGGGCATGACGGACACCTACGCTTTGAAGGAACACCGCCGTTTGTTTGACCATACGCCTGAATTGAGCTAGGGCGGGCTCGATTTTGCCGGCCGATGAGCCGGATTCCTGCAAAGCCGTCAGAGCCACATCCAATGAACATCTTCGCCGATTTCAACGCGCGAATCACCAGAGCTGTCGAAGCGCTTGATTTGAAAGACAAGGACGGCGGTACGCTGGACCTATCGCGCATCGCCGTCGAGCCGCCGCGCGATGCCAGCCATGGCGACCTGGCGACCAATGCGGCAATGGTGCTGGCCAAGCCGACCGGTCAGTCGCCACGCGTATTGGCTGAAAGGCTGGCGCAGGCGCTGCGCACCGACACCGACATCGCCGCCGCCGAGGTTGCCGGTCCGGGCTTCGTCAACCTCAGGCTCAAGGATGCGTTCTGGCAGGTGCATCTGACCACGCTGCTCGGCGAAGGCCGCAACTACGGCCGCTCGACGGTCGGCGGCGGCAGGAAGGCCAACGTTGAATATGTCTCGGCCAATCCGACCGGACCGATGCATGTCGGCCATTGCCGCGGCGCCGTGGTGGGTGATGCACTCGCCAATCTGATGGCCTTCGCCGGTTATGAGGTGACCAAGGAATATGTCATCAACGACGCTGGTTCGCAGATCGACGTGCTCGGCCGCTCGGTCATGCTGCGTTACCGCGAGGCGCTCGGCGACGAGATCGGCGAGATTCCGGCCGGGCTTTATCCAGGCGATTATCTGATCCCGGTTGGCCAGGCATTGGCAGGCGAATTCGGCCGCTCCTTGCTGCAGATGCCGGACGAGGAAGCGCTTGCCATCGTCAAGGACAGGACGATCGACGCGATGATGGCGATGATTCGCGAGGATTTGGCGCTGCTCAACGTGCATCACGACGTTTTTTTCTCGGAACGCACGCTGCATGCGGACAATGCTCGGAAAATCCGCTCGGCAATCAGCGACCTGACGCTCAAGGGCCATATCTACAAGGGCAAGCTGCCGCCGCCCAAGGGCGAGAAGCCGGACGATTGGGAAGATCGCGAGCAGACGCTGTTCCGCTCGACGGCCGTCGGCGACGATCTTGATCGGCCGCTGGTCAAGTCCGACGGCACCTTCACCTATTTCGCCGCTGACGTCGCTTATCTGAAGGACAAGGTCGATCGCGGCTTCGTTGAGCTGATCTATGTGCTTGGCGCCGATCACGGCGGTTATGTGAAGCGCCTGGAAGCGCTCGCCCGGGCGATCGCCGGCGACGAGGTGAAGCTTACCGTGCTGCTTTGCCAGTTGGTGAAGCTGTTTCGCGACGGCGAACCGGTGCGCATGTCGAAACGGTCGGGCGATTTCGTGACGCTGCGCGAAGTGGTGGAGGAGGTCGGCCGCGATCCGATCCGCTTCATGATGCTCTACCGCAAGAACGATGCGCCGCTCGATTTCGACTTCGCCAAGGTAACCGAGCAGTCGAAGGACAATCCGGTGTTCTACGTGCAGTACGCGTCGGCGCGCTGCCATTCGGTGTTCCGGCAGGCGAGCGAGCAGCTGGGCGAGGCCAATTTCGATCGCAATCGGCTGGCCGCGGCCACCGCTTCGCTGACAGACGAAGGCGAGATCGGCCTGATCAGGAAGCTTGCGGAATATCCACGGCTGATCGAATCCGCGGCCCTTGCGCTCGAGCCGCACCGGCTGGCATTCTACCTCTACGATCTCGCCTCCAGCTTCCACGGACATTGGAACCGCGGCACCGAAAATCCGGACTTACGTTTTGTTAAGGTTAACGACCGACAATTGACGCATGCCAGACTAGGGCTGGTGCAGGCTGTTTCGGACGTTTTGACGTCCGGCCTGACGCTGATCGGAGCCGAAGCGCCCACCGAAATGCGTTAGGTTTGACTAAAAAACCTGTCACCTTTTGCCCACATTGCGCTGGTAAGGGCCAACCCTACGCGACGTCCATGGCGTCCGAATGAGTGCGAGTTCGGGAACAATAATGGCAGACAGAACCCAGCTGAGAGCAGCCGCCCAAAACGATATCGCCGACGATGATCCGTTCGCGGAATTGACCAGGATCATGGGGTTCGACCCGCGCCAGCCGGTCAAGCCGCAGGCCCAGCCGAAGGCGGCTCCCGACAGCCAGCCCGTCGACGAGGGCAATTTCGACATCGATCTCGAGAAGGAGTTGATGGGCGAATTCGGCACCGAGGACGATGATCGCGCCGCCGAGGTCCGCGAGCCGGCTTTCGAAGCCGCTGACGCGTTGGACGACGAGCTTGGGGACGACGAGCTTGGGGACGACGAGCTTGCTGCGTCGCTCGAACAGGATTTCCTGCTGGAGGACGATGCGGCGGATGAAACCGCCCATGCCGTTGCTGCCGACGACCCGCGTTCCGGTGTTGCCGAAACATTCGCGCCGGCTGCCTTCGATGACGATCTCGACGATGCACTCGCCAGTTCGCTCGAAGATGTGTCGCCGTTCGAAGACGATTTGGCAACGGACGACAAGTTTGGGGACGACGAGCTTACCGCGTCGCTCGAACAGGATTTCCTGCTCGACGATGTGGCGGACGAGGTCGAACAGAATACCGCCGCCGCCGGTTCGGCGTCGACCGCAGACCCCGTCCTCGACGATGACTTCGATAACGCGGTCGCAAGCTCGCTCGAAGACGAACTGATGCTGGACGAGCACGTGCCGATGGAGCACGCCGCTGCCGTAGCCGCCGCGCCGGCTGCCGAACCCGCTTTCGACGATGACTTCGACAACGCGGTCGCAAGCTCGCTGGAAGACGAGTTGACGCTCGACGAACATGTGGCGATGGACCATGCCGCCGTTGCCGAAGCCGCCGCGCCGGTCGCCGAATTCGCCCTCGACGATGAATTCGACAATGCCGTCGCAAGCTCGCTCGAAGACGAGTTGATGCTCGATGAACATGTGCCGATCGAGCAGGCCGCTGTTGAAACTCCTGCTGCACCTGTTCGGGCCGTTTCGGAAGAGTCCGAGGAGGAATTTGTCGGCCATTTCGACGACGCCATGGCCGATATCGACATGGATTTCGACGTTCGCACGGCTGAACCAGTCGAAATTGACGCGCACGAAATTGACGAACCGGAGGCGATCGCCGCCAATGACGAGCGGTCCGCCGTGATCACGGAAGACGCGTTCGACGACGATTTCGACTTGAATTTCGATGACGCGCTTGCCGAGGAGCCGGTTGCTCAGGCCCCCGTCGTCGAAATCCAGCCGACGGCGCCAGCTGCCGCGGTCCAGCCGGCCGCGCCAACCGCCGTCGCTGACGAGCGGAGCCTTGAAGACGAACTGAACGTGCTGTTAGGCACGATGAGCACGCGGGCTGCCCGCGCGGCGGCATCCGCGACCAGCGGGCCCGCCACGGTTCAGCAGCCTGTGGCCGCGGCTGAAAAGGGCGCCGGCAAACCAGTGGTCGACGAACTGGACTGGAGCCTTGACGAGCAAGAGCTTTCGGAGCAGCCGGAGGATAGCGCGGTTCAGGTCGCCGATGCCGATTTCGACACCGTCCTCTTCGATGAGCTCGAGGGCCAGGATTTCAGCGCTGAAGATTCCACCGGACCGGCCGATGTCGATTTCGACGACGATGCGTTGCATGCTGCCTTCGCCAAGGACATCGGTCTGGATCATGGCGACGACGATAGTGCTGCGGCGGCCGCTCCCAGGCACGACTCGCTCGACTGGCTGGCGGCACGCTCCGCCACGCCGGAGCCGGCCCGTTCGTGGAGCCGCGTAACGCCGGTCGCACAGTCGCAGCCTGCCTTTGCAACCCAGCCGACGGCTTCGGCGAGGACCGCGGAAGTGGCCTCGGCAACGCCGCCAATGGCTGCGGCGCCGTCTTATCAGGATGAGCCGGCGCAAGACGATGCCGCCAATGCAGCATCTGCGCCAGCGCAAAGCGAGCAGCCTTCGGCGTATGACGAGATGCCCGATGTCGAGACGGTCGATGTGCCCGAGCGCGTCGTGGCGCTGGCGGATGACCTCGATATTCCGGAACTCGACTTCAACGAAGACGAACCGGCGGCGCCTGCTTATGACGATCTCGATACCGAGTTCGCCAGTCTTCTCACCGAAATGAACACCGTGGACGTCGCTGCCGCCCCGGCGCGCAGCGCGGCGTATGACGACGAATCCTACAATGCTGGCTTTCAATCGGCCACTGGGTTCCATTCGGCGGCTGCGTTCCCATCAGGGACTGGGTTCCCATCAGGCTATGAGCCCGACCGCGTTGAAACGCGGACCTACGCGGCGAGACCCGCAGACGCCTCCGTCAGTTCGGCTTATGCCGATGCTGCCAGCGGCTTCGACCTGCCAACCGGCCGGCCGGTTTCGCAGGCCGACGACTTTGGCTTGGACGAACTTGACTATGATCCCGAATTGGATGAGGCCATGTCGGTTCCAGGCCTGGCCGAGCACGAGGCTGCGAGGCCGCGGAGCCGCGGCCTGCTGGTCGCTGCGGTCGTAGGCGCTGTGGCGGTCGCCGGCGGTCTCGGCGCCTTCGCGCTGTCTTTCGGCGGCAACGGCGGCAGCGCTGCGCCGGTCATCGTCAAGGCTGATAACGCACCGATCAAGGTCAGGCCTGAAAATCCGGGTGGCACCGTCGTGCCGAACCAGGACAACAAGGTCTATGATGCCGTGGCCAAAGGTGGCGCGAAGCCTGCCGAACCGGTCCAGGAAAAACTGGTCACCAACACCGAAGAGCCGGTGGATGTGACGGCCAAGGAGCCGCCGCAAAGCCGTGTGGTCGATCTTTCGCCCGACGATGTCGCCGCCGCTGAAGGCGCCGATGCGGCCGGCGGCACGCAGGCGGCCGGGAATACCGACATCGCCTCCGCCCCGACAGCCAAGTCCGAGGATCGTATAGCCCAGGTTCTTGAAGAGGCCGACAACGGCATCGAACCCGATGTCGTCGCCGTTGCGCCGCGCAAGGTGAGAACCATGGTCGTCAAATCGGACGGTTCACTGGTTGCGCGGGAGGATCCGGCGCCTGCGACAGCGCAGGTGGCCGCCATCGATCCTGTTGATCCGGCGCCGCAGCACGTGGCTCCAGCCGGTCAGGTTGGCGAGGCGGAGCAGACCGGTACGGTGCCGCCTGTTGCCGACCGGGCTGGTGGTAGCCCACTGGGTGGTGACCAGACTGAAACCGCCAATCCGGCAGCAGCAGCCGATCCGGCGGCCGCGCCCGCGCCTGAAGCCCCAGCCGCTGAAACTCAAGCCGCCCAGCCTGCCAATACACCGGCCACGGTTCCGGTGGCGCCGCAACGTCCGTCCGACCAACCGGTCGATGTCGTCGGCGAGGTCAAGCCCGATCAGGTGGCATCCATCGATCCAGCGACGGCCTCTACCGGCGGTGGCTCATGGTCGATGCAGATCGCCTCGCAGCCGACTGTCGAAAGCGCGCAGTCCAGCTATGCGGACCTGCAGCGCCGCTACGGCAGCGTGCTTTCCGGCCGCACCGCCAACATCGTCAAAGCCGAGATCGCCGGCAAGGGAACATTCTACCGCGTCCGCGTGCCGGCGAAGTCGCGCAACGACGCGATCGATTTGTGCACCAGCTACAAGGCTGCCGGCGGCAACTGCTTCGTGTCGCGCTAAACATTCCAAATGTCCCCGCTCTTGGGCGGAAGAAACGGGGGGGGGGGGGGGGGGGGCGGGGGGGGGGGGGGTGGGGGGGTGGGGGGGGGGGGTGTTGGGGGGGGGGGGGGGGGGGGGGGGGGGGGCGGCCCCCCCCCCCCCCGTTTGGTCTCCGAC
>NZ_JBVVQL010000005.1:0-8456 GCF_055811195.1 Mesorhizobium sp. WSM4823 | reverse complement strand
CTCTTGTGCGTTGTCTTCTTTATTTTCTGCCATATCTTAATTAAGACCCCCCCGCCGTGCTCGCCGCGTGCTGCCGGCCCCTCGCCCCCCCCCCCCCCGTTTCTCATGGAAGAGAGATCTTGTGTGTAAAAGATTTGGCGCAACCGCATGTGGTCCAAGTCGATTCCCTTTGTCGGCGTGACGTTCTAAACTCCTGTCCATGACCGAATCAAAAGCCATGATCCTCGGCTGCGCCGGGAAATCGCTCACACGCGACGAAATCAACTTCTATCGCAATGAATGCCCGTGGGGATTCATCCTGTTTGCGCGCAATATCAGCGAGACCGAGCAGATCCGCGATCTGATCGCCGCCATGCGCGACTGTATCGAGCGCCCGGACGCCCCGGTGTTCATCGACCAGGAAGGCGGCCGGGTGCAGCGCTTGCGGCCGCCGCTGGCGCCGAACTATCCGGCCGGCGGCGCGCTCGGCGCCTTGTGGCGCAACGACCACGACGCCGGCAACCGAGCCGCCTGGCTGATGGCACGACTGCACGCCTTCGATCTCTCGCGCTATGGCATATCAGCGGATTGCCTTCCGGTGCTCGATGTTCCGATCGAGGGTGCCAGCGACGTTATCGGTGCGCGCGCCTATGGCAACGAGCCTCGTGCCGTCATCGAACTGGGTCGCGCGGCGGCTGAAGGGTTGATGTCGGGCGGCGTGCTGCCGGTCATGAAGCATATCCCCGGGCATGGACGGGCTTTTGCCGACACGCATTTCGAACTTCCGACCGTCGATGCATCGATGAGCGACTTGCAGCGGCATGATTTCGCCCCGTTCAGGGAGCTCAATCATTTGCCGATGGCGATGACGGCGCATGTCGTCTACAGCGCGATCGACCCGAAGAATCCGGCCACGACGTCCGGCAAGGTCATCGACGAAATCATCCGCGGCGAAATCGGCTTCGACGGGCTGCTGATGAGCGACGATACCTCGATGAAGGCGCTTTCTGGGGATTTCCCGACAAAGGCGGCTGCGATCCTTGCGGCGGGCTGCGATCTGGTCCTTCACTGCAACGGCGTTTTCGAGGAGATGGCCGGCATTGCGTCGCGCACCACGGGGCTTGACGGCAAGTCACTGGAGCGTGCCAAACGGGCATTGACCTATATAAAGGACCGCGACGTGGCTGAAGAAACCGAGATACGCGCCGAGTTTGCAACCTATTTCGACGCTGTGGCCTAGCATCAAAGGGAACGGGAAGTGGCGGAAACATTGGACAGTAAGGCCGGCAAGGCCGCACCGATGGACCGCCTGTGGGCCGAGAATGACGATTCGAGGCTGACCGGCGATCCTGCGCTGGTCGTCGACGTCGCCGGTTTCGAAGGGCCGCTCGACCTTCTCCTGCATCTTGCCCGCAACCAGAAGGTCGATCTGTCGCGTATCTCGATCCTGGCGCTGGCCGAGCAATATCTGGCCTTCGTCGAGAAGGTGAGGGCGCTCAGGCTGGAACTCGCCGCCGACTATCTGGTGATGGCGGCATGGCTGGCCTTCCTCAAGTCGAAGCTTTTGATCCCCAAGCAGCCCGGCGACGACGGTGAAAGCGGCGAGGAACTGGCAGCGGTGCTGCAATTCCGGCTGAAGCGGCTGGAAGCGATGCGCGACGCGGCGGCACGGCTGGTCAACCGCAACCGGCTCGGACGCGACGTGTTCGCGCGTGGTATGCCGGAAATGGTCATCGTCGAGAAACGCAACGCCTATTCGGCCTCGCTCTACGATCTGTTGACCGCCTATGCGCAGCAGCGCCAGAAACAAGCAATCAACAATGTGACCATCGCCAGGCGCGGTGTGTGGTCGCTCAAGGACGCTCGCGACATCCTGAACAGGCTGATCGGCACGCTTGCAGACTGGACGGCACTGGACAGTTTCCTGGTCGAATATCTGACCGGCCCGGACGAGCGGCGCACCGCGATCGCCAGTTCGTTTGCGGCCACGCTTGAACTGGTGCGCGAAGGCAAAATGGAAATGCGGCAGGACGAGGTGTTCGCGCCGCTCTATCTGCGCGGCCGTGCGCAAGGCATCAGGGCAGTCGAGGTGGCATCATGAGTGAACGCGCCAACGCTTCGGTCATTCCGTTCAAGGTCGACGACGAGACCGAAGAGGGCATGCACGCGGAGACTCCGACAGAAAGTCAGGCCCAGAACTTGCCCCAGAATCCCGGCGAGCGGCTGCATATGGCAGAGGCCGTGCGCATGGCTGAGGCGATCGTTTTCGCCAGCGCCGAGCCGGTCAGCGAAAAGCAGCTTGCCGCGCGCCTGCCCGACGGCATCAACATCGCCGCGGCGATGGCCGAACTGCAGCAGATTTATGCGCGGCGCGGCGTCAATCTGGTGCGCGTCGGCGATGCATGGGCGTTCCGCACCGCCGGCGACCTCGCTTTCCTGATGAGCCGCGACACGGTGCAGCAGAGGAAGCTCTCCCGCGCAGCGCTCGAAGTGCTGGCGATCATCGCCTACCACCAGCCGGTGACGCGCGCCGAGATCGAGGACATCAGAGGCGTCGAGACCTCGAAGGGCACGCTGGACACGCTGATGGAGACCGAATGGGTGAAGATGCGCGGCCGGCGCCGCACGCCCGGTCGCCCCGTGACTTACGGCACCACCGACATCTTCCTCGACCATTTTGCACTGGAGGAGATCCGCGATCTTCCCGGCATGGAGGAATTGAAGGGCGCCGGGCTGCTTTCGGGCCGCATGCCATCGAATTTTTCTATTCCGATGCCGCCGGCCGATCCGGATGCGCTGACCGACGACGAGGATCCGCTGACCGACATAGACCTCGAGGAACTCGGTCTGTTGACGCCGCGCGTCGAGGACGATTGAGCACACCAGGCGTGCCGAAAGCCGTTGGTTTTTCGGGGCTGCGCCGATTGGTAGCGGCCAATGGCACCGAAAGTGCGTGACTTCGGCCATTCATTTATAAACTCTGTTGCGGTTGTGTTTGAATCCCGGCGCGAAAGCGCATAGATCATCGTCAGAGAAAACATTCGAGAGAGATTGTTATGGGTTCATTTTCGATTTGGCACTGGATGATCGTGCTGGTTATCGTGCTGCTGGTGTTCGGCCGCGGCAAGATTCCCGAGCTGATGGGTGACATGGCCAAGGGCATCAAGAGCTTCAAGAAGGGCATGGCCGACGACGATGTTGCCGACGACAAGCGCACCGTCGAACACCGTGCCGACGAAACCGTTTCGGCAGTGAAGGAAAAGGCCAGCAAGGGCTGAGCCAAAACTTTTAGTCGGAACGTATCGCCATGTTCGACATCGGCTGGACCGAGATGCTGGTGATCGCGATCGTTATGATCGTGGTCGTCGGGCCTAAGGATTTGCCCAAGATGCTGCGCACTTTCGGCCGCACGACGGCAAAGATGCGCGGCATGGCAGCCGATTTCCAGAAACAGTTCAACGACGCGCTGAAGGAGGCCGAGCTTGACGATGTCAAGAAGTCGGTCGATTCACTCAGGAGCCTCAACCCGGCCGCCGAGATCAGAAAACAGCTCAATCCGTTCGAGCAGGCGGCAGCCGACGTGCGCTCAGGGGTGGACGCGGCGATGAAGCCGAAGCCGGCCGTGGACGCGGCCACGCCAGCGGCTTCGACGCCGCAGGACACCGAGCTGAAGAATGGCGCGACGGTGCTGCCTGATATCAATGCCCCGGAAGCGGTGTCGGCGCCGCCGACCTTTCCGGCGATGACCGATGAGTCGGTGGTGATGCAAACGCCTGTCGGGACGGCGCCACCGGCGACATCGCAAAAGACCTCGGCAGCTGAGAAGAAGGCTGCGCCAGCGAAAGCGACGCCGGCCGCGAAAGCCGCAGCGAAGCCAGCAGCAGCAGCAAAACCTGCCGTGACAAAGGCCGCAGCTAAAAAGGTCGAGCCGAAGCCTGCACCGGCAGTGGTGAAGAAGCCGACTGCAGCCGCCAAAAAGGCGGCGGGAGCCAGCAAGTGAGCGTTTCGGAAAAGGACGAGATCGAACAATCGGCGGCTCCGCTGATGGAGCATCTGATCGAGTTGCGCCGGCGGCTGATGTGGTCGATCGGCGGGTTCTTCGTCGCCTTCCTGTTCTGCTTCTTCTTCGCCAAGCAACTGTTCAACCTGTTGGTCATTCCGTTCAAATGGGCGACCCAATGGGCAGGGCTCGACCCGCACAAGGTCGAGCTGATCTACACGGCGCCGCAGGAATTCTTCTTCACCCAGGTCAAGCTGGCGATGTTCGGCGGCATGGTGATCGCCTTTCCGCTGATCGCCACGCAGATCTACAAATTCATCGCGCCCGGCCTCTACAAGAACGAACGCAACGCTTTCCTGCCGTTCCTGATTGCTTCGCCGGTCCTCTTCCTGATGGGCGCGTCGCTGGTCTATTTCTTCTTCACGCCGATGGTGATGTGGTTCTT
The DNA here is from genome assembly GCF_055811195.1 of Mesorhizobium sp. WSM4823. Classification (NCBI taxonomy): domain Bacteria; kingdom Pseudomonadati; phylum Pseudomonadota; class Alphaproteobacteria; order Hyphomicrobiales; family Phyllobacteriaceae; genus Mesorhizobium; species Mesorhizobium sp. WSM4823. Next base: position 4,032 of record NZ_JBVVQL010000005.1, on the reverse strand, counting down.
CCTCGCCATGCAGCAGGCCGGCACCGACGACCAGGTGCAGATTTCGCTGCTGCCGAAAGTGTCGGAATATCTCAGCCTGATCATGACGCTGATCTTCTCCTTCGGCCTGGTGTTCCAGTTGCCGGTGGTGACCAGCCTGATGGCACGGGTCGGCATGCTGTCGTCGCAGGCGCTGGTCGAAAAGCGCAAATGGGCGATCGTCATCGCCTTCGTCGTCGCGGCTGTGCTGACACCGCCCGACCCGATAAGCCAGATCGGCCTCGCCATCCCCACGATCATTCTCTACGAGGTCTCGATATGGTCGGCCCGGCTGATCGAGCGCAGCAAGGAACGGGAACGCCTGGCGCGCGAGAAGCGGGAGGCCGAAGAAGAGGTGGCCGAAAAGCCTGCGGACGTGTCGTCGGCGTAGTTCCTTCATAGGAGCCTCTCATATTTTCAAAGTCTGCGGGACAGCACCCCCCTCTGTCCTGCCGGACATCTCCCCCTCAAGGGGGGAGATTGGCAGCTTCGTCGACAGCTAACCTCTTCGGCTGCTGGAGATTAGCGAAAGTAGTGATGACATCCAATCTCCCCCCTTGAGGGGGAGATGTCCGGCAGGACAGAGGGGGGCGCGAAGGAACTCGGCCTTGACATCTTGCATCGATCAAGGATGCGGTTTACGCCCTCTGGCCTGAAACGCGATGCGTTTTAGGTCTTTGTTTTGGGCATGTCGTTGTCCCAAAACCGCTGTGCATTTTTGGGCGACATGCCCGCCGAGGACGATCAGACTATGCTCGACATCAAATGGATTCGCGACAACCCGAAGGCCCTAGTCGAGGCGCTCAAGAAGCGCTCGTGGTCACCTGAGGACGCGCAGTCCACGGTCGATGACCTGATCGCCGGCGATGAGGCGCGGCGCGAACATCTGACCGAGTTGCAGATCAGGCAGGAGCGCCGCAACGCCGCGTCGAAAGAGATCGGCAATGCCATGCGCTCGGGCGACGCCGTCCTTGCCGAAAAACTCAAAGCCGAAGTCGGCGAGATCAAGGCTTTCATCCAGAACGGCGAGGCGCGCGAACGCGAACTCGACAAGGCGCTGAACGACGCATTGGCAGTGCTGCCCAATGTGCCGCTCGACGACGTGCCGGTCGGCAAGAACGAGGACGACAATGTCGTCAAGCGCATCGTCGGCAAGGTGCCGACCCGCCCGAATTGGGTGAAGGAGCATTTCGAGGTCGGTGAGGCGCTCGGCATGATGGATTTCGAGCGGGCGGCGAAGCTTTCGGGCTCGCGCTTTACCGTGCTGAAGAGTGGACTGGCGCGGATGGAACGCGCACTCGGCCAGTTCATGCTGGACCTGCATACGACCGAGCACGGCTATGAGGAGATCCAGCCGCCGCTGATGGTGAATTCGGCGACTATGTACGGAACAGGACAACTGCCAAAATTCGCACTGGATTTGTATAGAATTCACGACGAAAGCAGCCATGCCCATTACGGTATGGAAGAACATACCGCAGTCATTCCCGGAATATTAAACCAAATCGATCTCTTTCCAAGACTTGTAAAATATCTGAACACGAGACGTGCGGATCCAGAAAGTGAAGCGCTGTATCAAGCTCTTGCTGACGGCTTCGGCGATACGACCTTGGAAAGTGTCGAGTATTTTGCGGATTATTTGAACTCAGTTGTCGATGGCTCGGAAGACAGCAACGGTTTGCTCTCGGATCGATGGCTCATCCCCACTGCCGAAGTCCCGCTTACCAACCTCGTGCGCGATGAAATCACACCGCATGAAAAACTGCCGCTGCGCTACACCGCGCTGACGCCGTGCTTCCGCTCGGAGGCCGGTTCGGCCGGGCGCGATACGCGCGGCATGCTGCGTCAGCACCAGTTCTACAAGGTCGAGCTGGTGTCGATCACCGACCAGGACTCCTCGCTTGCCGAGCACGAGCGGATGACCGAATGCGCCGAGGAAGTGCTGAAGCGGCTCGGCCTGCCGTTCCGCACCATGACGCTGTGCACCGGCGATATGGGCTTTGGCGCGCGCAAGACCTACGACATCGAGGTCTGGCTGCCGGGCCAGAACGCCTATCGCGAGATTTCGTCCTGCTCGGTGTGCGGTGATTTCCAGGCGCGGCGCATGGACGCCCGCTACAAGGACAAGGACGGCAAAGGCAACCGCTTCGTCCACACGCTGAACGGCTCCGGCACCGCCGTCGGCCGGGCTCTCATTGCTGTCGTCGAAAACTATCAGAATGAGGATGGCAGCGTAACCATTCCTGAAGCGCTTCGGCCTTACATGGGCGGTCTGGAAAAGATCGAATTAACGTAATGCGCATCCTCCTGACCAATGATGACGGCATCCATGCCGAAGGCCTTGCATCGCTTGAACGCGTCGCCCGCACGCTCTCGGACGATGTCTGGGTGGTGGCGCCGGAGCAGGACCAGTCCGGCTATGCGCATTCGCTGTCGATCTCCGAGCCACTGCGGCTGCGCAAGATCGGCGAAAAACACTTTGCCGTGCGCGGTACGCCGACCGATTGCGTCATCATGGGCGTGAAGAAGATCTTGCCCGCAGCACCCGACCTGATCCTGTCCGGCGTCAATTCCGGCGCCAACATCGCCGACGACGTCACCTATTCGGGCACCGTCGCCGGCGCCATGGAAGGCGCGCTGCTCGGCGTGCGTTCGATCGCGCTCAGCCAGGCCTATTCCTACATTGGCGAGGATCGCGTCGTTGCCTACGAGACAACCGAGGCGCTGGCGCCGGCGCTGCTCAAAAGGCTTGTCGCCATGCCGCTGCCGGACGGCGTGCTGCTCAACGTCAATTTTCCGAATTGCGCGCCAGAAGAGGTCGCCGGCACAGTGGTCACCTCGCAGGGCAAGCTCGTCCACAGCCTATGGGTCGACGAGCGCCGCGACGGCCGCGGGCTTCCCTATTATTGGCTGCGCTTTGGCCGCGAGCCGGTCGAGGGCAAGCAAGGCACCGACCTCTACGCCCTGCGCAACCGGCTGGTGTCGGTGACGCCGCTGCAGCTCGATCTCACAGCCCATGAAATCCGCGATCAACTGACCAAGGCGCTCGCATGAACCTGAACCACAGCCCGACGCTCGACGACCGCGAAGGCTTCGCCGCCTTCCTGCTCCGCTTGCGTGGCAGGGGCACGGTGCCGAAGGCGCTGATCGCTGCCTTCGAGGCGACGCCGCGGCGCGGCTTTCTCGCCGCGCAGTTCCATCCGCTCGCCTGGTCGGACCGGATGCTGCCGATCGAATGCGGCGAGGCGATCGAGGGCGCCGACCTGCAAGCCGCGGTGATCGCGGCACTTGCCATCGAGCCGGGCAACCGCGTGCTGGAGATCGGCACCGGGTCGGGCTACACGGCGGCGGTGATGTCGCGGCTTGCCGCGCGGGTCGTCACTATCGACCGCTACAAGACGCTGGCCGAGCAGGCCAAGCAGCGCTTCGAGGCGCTAGGAATCGGCAATGCCATCGTGCGCCAGGCGGACGGCTCCAACGGACTGGCCAATGAAGCGCCGTTCGATCGCATCGTCGCATGGGCGGCGTTCGACAGTCTGCCGCGCTTCCTGCTCGACCAATTGTCGAGCGGCGGCATCGTCATCGCTCCGATTGGACCCGAAGAGGGCGAGCAGGTGCTGGCCAAACTGACCAAGGTCGGCAGCCGCTTCGAACGCGACGACATCGGCCTCGTCCGCCTGCAACCGATCCTGCGCAGCGTAGCGGCGGTCATCTGATTATCCGACGCATCGCGCGCTTGGGGATCGATCAGCCGAAGCCTCTCGGTCGTCATCCTAGGGCGCAGCAAGGAGCGAAGCGACGCAGCGCAGACCCTAGGATCCATGCCGCGCCATCAAGGTGTTGCAACGGTGCGGAATGCTGCTCCTCTGCATTCTTCGGCTAAGGTAACGGAATGGATCCTAGGGTCTCCGCGACGGAGCTTCGCTCCTGCTCCGCCCTAGAGCGGTTCACGGCCTAACTGAATCGGAATGGATTCCCGTTTGGTCGGATTTGTGATTCAAGATGCTGGCTGGA